>JBCDAH010000067.1:0-24851 GCA_039186015.1 Pseudomonadota bacterium | reverse complement strand
GTTCGTTGCGCTGTTCGCACGCTCGCAGGCTCGCGGCTCGAGCGCTGGCTATCCTGAGAGCACGTTTCCCAGGCCGCGCCAGCGGCCCGCCGCGTTGCGGCGCCCTCGCGGAGGGCCCGGCCGTAGGCCGGAATAGCCCGTGAGCGAGGAGTCTTTAACTGCGCTGTTCGCACGCTCGCAGGCTCGCGGCTCGAGCGCTGGCCACCCTGATAGCACGGTTCCCAGGCCGCGACTGCGGCCCGCCGCGTTGCGGCGCCCCCGCGGAGGGCCCGGCCGCAAGGCCGGAATAGCCCGTGAGCGAAAACAACTCCCGTGAGCGATGAACAACAGCCCCATGCCCTACAGGTTCTGGCCGCAGAAGTCCTCGTAGCGTTTGCAGGTCTTCTCGCGACCACCCGTCTGGCAGTTGCGACGCAGCTGCCGACAGATGCCGGTTTCGCCCGGGCGACCGCGATCCCGAGACCTCCGCCGCGGCCGATCGTCATCGCGCCGTGCATATCCACCCCGACGCGCGCATACGCGTCCGGTCCAGCGGCGCCCGCGTGGACACACACACCGTCCGCGACTGCGGTTGTAGTATTGGCCACCGCGACATCTGACGCGCTGCGCCGGCCGACCATCATCGTCGTCATCGGGATCGATCCGCGCCAGGCGACGGCACCGCCGGCCGTCCCAATCCGGCCGACTGCTTGGGCAAACACACCGTCCGCGGCGCTTGCTGTAAACCCGGCCGCGATTGCAGTCCGTCCGGCGCGGAATTGAGATTGGCGGCGGAGCAACACGCGCCCGCGCATCATCGTTGGTGCTGTTGTCATCTGCGGACGGTGGCGCATAGGGCGAGGCCGTGTCCGTACCATCATCTTCGCCGGTCAGCGCGCTTGGCGAGTTATCGGTACTTGGCGGTGTCAGACCGGACGGCGTCACAACCCCGACCGGACCGGGCCCGTCGACGCCTGCGCAATCGCTACGCTTCACGCCGCATGCATTCAAAACCGAACAGAGAGCCGCTTGGCTGCCCTTGAGTTGGAACGTTGCCGAAAACGGACCCGATGCAATCGTGACGCTCCGACCGGCGATGAGGCGCCCGACACTTTGGCTTTTGGCATCCAGAGGTGAGCCATAGGTCAGAATCTGCAGTCCACGATCAGAGACGGCTGAGTCATAGGTCGATGCCCCGCGCACTGTCTGTCCATCATTGAAGGTGACGGAAATGCGCCGAACGCCACGGCGTCCGATCGGCTGGCCGGCTTTGGCGGCTTGGGTCAATGAGCGCCGAATGAGATCACCGTTGCTGCCGTCTGCGATTGGCCGAACCATCAGCGCAAGTGTTGGCCGGCCGTTCGATGGGCTGCAATGCGCAAGCAGGCGCGCGCCGCCGGCCTCGACACTTGCCGTATCGACAATACGCCCGCCGTCAGAGGCGATGTTCTCCTGGCCGATTTCCCAGGACGTCTCTCCAGCCGTAATCGCGACCTTAGCGGGTCCCGTCGATGGCGGAGGCGTGGGCTTGGCGTTGTCGGCCGACAGTGGCGGAGAGGCCGGCGCAGACGGAGGCGACGACGGGGACTTGGCATCCACGCCCAGCCGTCGCAGATAGGCACGTGCGAGATCCGCACGAAAACCGGTTGGATACCGGCTCAAAAAGCTCTGCCACGCGTCAACCGTTCCCTTCTCGCGCGCCTTGAGGAACGTCTCGCGCTCCGTCTCTGCGTTTTCGGAGGCAGACTCCGGTGCCGGTGCTGCCTTAGCCTCCGAAGACGAAAGCGCGGCAACCCGGGCCTCGCGTTTCTCCGAAGCGTTCGTGTTATCTGCACTCGGCGTTGACGCCGTCTCTCGTGGCCGCAGATAGTCCAGACAGGTCGCGGCAAACTGACGGATTTTCTCCCGCCCTGCCTCAAGATTGATTTTGGTCGACAAATACCCGGGAATCGTCACGTCAACTTCACCCAGCGTCGTTAACGCCTTCCAAACGGGCGAGTCCGGACGGGGTCGGACAACGACGCCGGTAATGCCGACCTCGGCATTGGCGCCTTTGACCTTGCCATCAATAACGTTCTCAAGCCCGCCGCCGGAGAAACGAACCTTGGTCGGCGTGCCGTCAGCAAGCTGACCAACATCAAGCGCAATCATCAGCGCGGTGACTTTTTCACCTTGCGCTATCGTCTCGTCGCATGTCCACGCGAGTTGCGCATAATCGGTTTGTGGCACGTTCGATCGGAGGCGCGCAGTCATGCGCCCGCCGTTGTCCGCGTCCTTAGCTTCGGCAAATGTCCAGGACAGCGGCTGTTGCGCCTCTGCAAAGCTGGCATACAGAACGCTCAAGCCGGCCAGACCGGCGACACCGCCCAAGGCGATGAAGGCGCGTAACGCCCGGGTTGTGGACGTGGTTGGCGCAAACTTGGATTGCGATATCACTTTCATCGTCCCCTCCCGACAGTGCACAGCCTAGAGAACATCCGCCCCAGGCAGCGTTGCTCTACCATCTCGCATCTCTCTTATGCGATTCAACCTGGCCATCCAGACATATCGTCATCCCAACCGTTGGTCGGGCGGAGAGGCGGAATCGTTCCGGCAAAATACGACATGGTCTCGTCAATCGCAGTGACGATCCTAACCAATAAATTTGACAATAGCAGTCACATTGGGAACAGCGCACTGCGTGATCCCACCTGACTGGACAATGAACAGAGACCAAACGGCCGTGATCGTATCCTTAACGGGTCGTGATTGCGGCCCTTGCAGCACGGTCAGCCGCCTGGACCAATGTCGGCAGACGGCTGGCACCATGCATACCCGCCACCAGAGTTGCCGCAGCATCACAGGCCATCCCAACTGCGGTGACAAACAGCGGACGTTTGCTGACGCCGCGAAGAACCGGCCGCGACCAGTCATCGTGCGCAAACGCAGACTTCGCGATGCCGACCACGGGAACGGCATTCTCAAGGGCTTTGTGGAGATGTGCGCCCAATCCCATTTGCCCGTCGCGGCCGAGCCAGACGTACCCATCAATAACGACGGTTGCAGGCCGAAAGCTCATGCAAGCCATAACGGCTTCCAGGAGCGGCAACTCACGCTTATAGAACGCACCAGGCTCGTAGTCGGCCGATGTCGCAGACCGCACGATGATCGTATCGTGCGGCTCGCCGTGGGACCACGACTTGGCAACCACACCAGCAGCGGCGGAGGCCGTGTCTGAATAGGCAGCATCAATACAAACAATCATCGGGCTCAACTCAGACACATGATCGCGCGGCCCGCCATGACACACCACGGACGCCACATATCGGCCAGACAGAACCGTCAAGCGCGACGGAAATGCGGCTAAGTCGACGCGGTGTTCACGTCCTTTGTGACGACCATGAGATCCGGCATGACTGCTTCACACCTCAAAATCGCGAGCATCAACATTGAACGGCGCACGCACCTGTCGCGCCTGCTGCCCTTTCTTGAAGACCAGGCCGCTGACGTCATTTGCCTACAGGAACTCGAGGCCCAGGATCTCGAACTGTTTGCGACGCGCCTCAACGTGCCCCACGCCCACTTTGCGCCGATGTGCCGCCATCCGGACGCACGCGATACCGGGGCATTCGGCGTTGCGGTGCTCTCCAACGCGCAACTCTTGAACCCGCAAACCCTGCACTATTACGGCAAGGGCGACGGCACGGCCATTCTGGACCGCACCTCAGCAGAGACGCGCATCGAGACGACGCGGTTTGCAGCGGCCACGGCGTTCGTACCGCTTGGCGACACGGTCGTGATGTTTGCGACAACCCACTTCCCGTGGACGCCGGACGGTGAGCCGCGTCCATTCCAGCATGAAGCGGTTGAAAGCCTGATGTCCATGACGGATACGGCCGCGGCCGATCATCCGCTTGTGCTCACGGGCGATTTCAATGCGCCGCGCGGCGGGCCGATTTTTGGCCGCCTTGCGGAACGCTACCGCGACAACATTCCAGCACACGTCACAAGCAGTCTTGACCCGGAACTCCACCGTGCGGCGCCGCTGGAGTTGATGGTGGACGGCGTCTTTTCGAATGCCCGGTGTGCCGTGTCTGATGTCGCACTGCATACGGGTGTGAGCGACCATCAGGCCGTCACGGCGACGCTTCACCTCCCAGCGCGATGAATCTGGCGAGGTGAAAGTCGGTATCACCCAGCTGATGGTCGATCATGGTCAGACGCTTGGCATAGTGCCCCAGCGCGTACTCCCACGTCATGGCGATACCGCCATGCATTTGGATCGTCTCCTCCGAGACCAACCGACCAACCCGGCCGACAAGGTTCTTTGCGGCAGAGATGGCGCGTTCGCGCGCGACCCGATCCGCAGTCAATTGCGATGCCGCCAGCATCACAAGGGAACGCGCCTGTTCGATCTCAAGCGCAACATCAACCATGCGGTGCTGCAAGACCTGGAAACTCCCGATCGGCCGACCAAACTGCGTGCGGGTTTTGAGATAGTCCAGCGTCAGGTCCTTGGCCGTATCCATGATGCCGATGGCCTCGGCCGAGAGGGCCAGTGCGCCGCGCGCAAGCGTGCCTTCGATCAGCGGATAGGCCGTGCCTGGCTCGCCAAGCAGCGCGTCTTCGGGCACGACAACATCGGTGAGGGAGAGTTCCGCGACCCGCCCGCCATCGATCGTTGATGATCCACGCCGCGCGAGCCCTGTCGTCTTCGCATCAACCAGAAACAGAGCCAGGCCGTCTTGATCCGAAACAGCGCCTGAGACCCGCGCAGAAACGACCAACCTGTCCGCCGTATCGCCATTCATCACGACAGATTTCGCACCATTCAAACGCCACTGCGCACCGTCGCGCACAGCCGTGGTTCCAACATGGGCGATCTCATAGCGACTGTCCGGCTCCCCGTGTGCCAAGGCCAAGAGGACTTTGCCTGCGATCACGTCATCTAGAACGGCCTGTTGTGCGCCTGAGCCCGCGCCAACGATCGCGTGCGCCCCAAGAATTCCGGTCGCCAGAAACGGTTCCATGACCAAGCCGCGGCCAAGCGCCTCAAAGACGACGGCAATGTCCTGTCCCGCGCCGCCATAGCCACCAACTTCGGCCGGCAACAGCGCGCCAATCAAACCGAGCTCAGCGAACTGCTGCCACATATCGCGAGAGAACCCGTCATCGGCCGCCGTACCGGCATGGCGCGCGGCGAGATCATAGCTGTCGCTGATAAAACGTGTCGCCGTTTCCATCAGCATCCGGCGCTCGTCGGAGAGCTCAAAGTCCATGGGCCGGACTCCCCCCTTTGTTGTTTTATTTTGGATCTCGCCGGCCTCATCCAAGTTCGGATTCGCGATGTGGGCCGGCGAAGCGAGTTCGCCAAAGGCGAACAGACTCTAAAGGTCGAGCAAATGCTTGGCCGCAATGTTGCGCTGGATTTCGTTCGACCCGCCATAGATCGAAAGCTTGCGATTATTGAAGTACGCCCGCGCGTGCAGCATGGCGCCGTCAGGCCCGATCGGCTCCTCGTTGTAGCCGTCCGCGAACGCGTCCGGCGTGAACGGCAAAGCATAAGGCCCCATGGCACGGCGGAGCAGATCCGTGATCTCCTGGCGAACGACCGTGCCTTTGATTTTGAGCAGGGACGACTCGGCACCAGGCGCCCGGCCCGCGCCCGCCGCCGTAACAATGCGCAGGTTGAACACGTCCATGGCCATGAGATCGATTTCCACTTGCGCCATGCGCGCCGCAAACATCGGATCCTCCGACAATGGACGCCCACCCGACATCTGCTTGGCCGCAACACGTTTCAGGTGATCCAGCCCCTGCTTCGCGTAGGCAACACCGGCGATGCCGGTCCGCTCGTAGGTCAAAAGATACTTCGCGTACGTCCAGCCCTGGTTTTCCTCGCCGACAAGATTCTCGACAGGGACACGGACCTCGTTCAACCAGACCTCGTTGATCTCGTGCTCGCCGTCGATGGTCACGATGGGCCGCACCTCGATCCCGGGCGAGTCCATGTCGACGAGCAGAAACGAGATTCCGGCTTGCGGCTTCGCGTCCGGATCCGTCCGGACCAGACAGAACATGCGGTTGGCAAGATGGCCGAGCGTCGTCCACGTCTTCTGCCCCGTGACCACGTAGTGATCGCCGTCCCGCACCGCGCGCGTCTTCAGCGAGGCCAAGTCCGACCCGGCACCCGGCTCCGAATACCCTTGCGCCCACCAATCGTTGTCGTTGAGAATCCGGGGCAGATACTCGGCCTTCTGCTCGTCGCTTCCAAATGCGATCAACACCGGGCCCAGCATGTTGACGCCGAACGGCACGATCCGGGGCGCATGCGCGGCAACGCATTCGGCTTCAAACAGGTGCTTTTGCACCGGCGACCAACCCGCACCACCATGCTCAACCGGCCAGTGCCACGCCAACCAGCCACGTTCCCGCAGCTTAGCATGCCACGTCAGATAGTCGTCCTTTGTCAGCCGCTTACCAGTCGCGACTTTGTCTGCAAGCCGGACCGGTAGCGCCGCGCGAATCCAAGCCTTGGCTTCATCACGAAACGCACGGTCCTCTTCGGCGAGTTTCAGCTCCATCCCTTGCCTCCTTTGTCTCGCCTTTGGGTCAAGCACCAGCGCCCGTCCGCACGATCAACGCATCGAGCGCGAGGCACCGATCAGACCAGACCCGCATCGGGTTGACTTCGATACTCTCGACGTCCGCGCCGTGCACAGCCGCAAAAACCGAAAACCGCGATATGATGTCCGCCAGCATGTCGAGATCAATCGGATCGCCCGCGCGGGGATGCGTAAACGCCTTGGCCGCCTTGAGTTCAGCGATCATCTCGCGCGCCGTCGCAACGCTGACCGGCGCAGGCCGCAAAGCAACGTCATTGAGAACTTCCGTCAAGATACCGCCCAGCCCAAAGGCAACGACCGGGCCGAACACCGGATCGATCTTGGCGCCTAGGATACAGTCCAACCCATCGCGAACCATCGGCGCAACCAACACGCCATCGATCCGGGCATTCGGCGCAGCTTTGGAGACGGCTGCGATCATCTCGTCAAAGCCACCGGCAGCATCGTCGCCGGCAACGTTGAGGCGCACGCCGCCGACATCCGTCTTATGCGCAATATCAGGCGATGCAATCTTGAGCGCAAACGGACCAGTCTCACGACCGGCGATCTCAGCCGCGGCCTCGGCCGACGTTGCCAGCGCATCCAACAGAACCGGGATGCCGAACGCAGCCAGCCGCTCCTTCGCTTGACGTTCGGACAGCGACCCCGCCGGCAACGGTGCCAGATCGGGAAGGTCTGGAACAGATGGCGCACCTTGCGCAAATGCCGTGCCGATACTCATGAGAGCCGCCATCGCGGCAACAGCCCGAGTGGGGTCTTCAAAACTCGGAAACCCCGCGTCCTCGTAACGTGCCTGGACCTCTTCAGGCGCGACAATGGACTGAATGAACAACAGATCGTCGCGACCGGACCTGACATCGATTAGGGACTGGATCAACGGCTCGGCCAGTGTTGGAGAGCCGGCGACGGTTGTCCAAAGACCGATCAGGCCGTCATAACGACCGCGTTCGATCAACACCTTGCAGAACCGTGGCACAAGACTGAGGTCATTGAAGAACTGCGCCGTGACGTCGACGGGATTGCGCGGGGCGCAGAACGGAACGATGGCGCGTAACTCGGCCTGTGCATCGTCAGGCATCCGCGCCACGTCAAGGCCGTAGTCCGCCGCGGCATCCGCCATGAGTACGCCGGCGCCGCCTGAAATCGTAATCAGACCGACGCGCTTGCCGACCGGATAGATCTTCGGCCGGCAGGCGCATGCGATATCGATCATTTCCTCGGTCGACCGCGCCCGGTAGGCACCGTGATGGCGCAGAACCGCGTCATAGACGGAATCCTCGCCGACCATGGCCGCGGTATGCGATCCGGCCGCCTCCGCACCAACCGCAGACCGGCCGACCTTCATGACGATCACGGGTTTACGGTTCGCCCGAGCTGTCTCAAGCGCGTCGATCAGCGTCGGGCCATGTTTGATACTCTCGACATAGGCCACGATGGTGTCGACGCTGTCGTCTTCAGCGAACAGCTTGATCACCTCGGCAACGTGAACATCGCATTCGTTGCCTGTCGTGATCCACGTCCCGATCCCAAGCCGCCGCATGTGACACGCGATGTAAATGTGGCTGCCGTACGCACCGGACTGGCTGATAATCGCAAGCCCGCCCGGCTTCGGCGTCGCGCGATCGATCGTCGATGTGAACGTCGGGTAGAAGTTGAGGTCGGTGCAAAACGCGCCGAGGCAATTGGGCCCGATAACCCGCATATCGCTGTCCCGCACAATCGAGACGATCTCGTCTTGCAGCGCGACGCCGGCCCCACCCATTTCGGCAAAGCCGGACGAGAAGATCAGCGCGGTTTTCACGCCCTTGTCGCGCGCCTGACGCACAACATCGGGCACGCCGACTGCGGGGACCGAGACAAGCGCAAAATCCACGTGGCCATCAATATCCATGAGGCTCGGATACGCCCGCAATCCCTGAATCGTGTCGCGGTTCGGATTAACGGGATAGATGTCGCCTTCGAACCGCTGCTGGATCAAATGCGAGACCGGACGGCCGCCGATCCGCGCAGGATTGTCGGACGCTCCGATGACGGCAATGGATCGCGGTCTAATCAGATCGTGGAGTGTGGTCACTGGACAGCCCCCACCGTCATGCCGCCGCAAACGTACAAGGTCTGGCCCGTCGTAAAGCCGGCATCGTCGGAGAGGAAATAGCGCGTCGCCTTGGCAACCTCATCCGGCCGACCGATACGGCCCACGGCCGTCGTATCGACAATGGCCTGACGCGCGGGCGAGCCCTCAGGTTGGTGCTTTGCGAACATTTCCGTGTCGATGGGGCCAGGCGCGACGATATTGATGGTGATGCCATCGCGGCCAAACTCGAGCGCGGTTGTGCGCACGACGCCGCCGAGTGCCGCTTTGGATGCCGCATAAGCCGTACGTTCGGCCTTGCCCAAAGCGGCGCGACTGCCGATGACGACAATGCGGCCGAACTTGTCAGCCTGCATCGTGGGGACAACGGCCTGCATCGACCAGACAACCGACTGAAGGTTCACGCGCCAAACGTCCTCAAGGTCACCGTCGTTGACATCGAGCAGGCCAGCGCCGCTTGAGATACCCGCATTTGCAACCAGACGCCCCGGCGCGAACTCGGCGACGACATCGGCCAGCTGCGCCTTCGCAGTCGCCTGACTGAGATCGATACACCGATGAATTCCCGCATAGTCCTCCGGCAGTGTCCGGGAAATCCCCACCACCTGATAGCCGCCAGCCGCAAGGCGATCCGCAATCGCGCGACCGATCCCACGACTGATACCGGTAACGAGTACAGTATTTCGCGCCATGCCAACCTCAGCTTGGTGTGTGAATGGGCAACGACAGCATGGCACGCCGGCCAAGCCACGTTGTCGGACGATACCGGTCGTCTCCCGTAATCTCCTGAATCGCTTCAAGTGCCGTGAGTGTCTCGACAACGCCGAAACGATCCGCAAGCTTCAGCGGTCCCAGCGGATAGTTCAGCCCCAGTTCCATCGCAAGGTCGATGTCCTCGGGCTCTGCAAGACCGATCTCGGCCATGTAACACCCCAGGTTCGCGATCATCGCGCACATGCGTTGCGCAACGAAGCCGGGGCCGTCCTTGATGGCCGTGACTTTGCGGCCCGTGGCGATAATGGCGGCGGCAACGGCATCTCGCGCAGCAGCGTCGGCACCTGGCGCCGTCATCATCGTGACGCGCTTCGTCGTATCCCAGAACACATCGACACACACCAGCCGACGATGATCGATCCCTTCAACTGACGCGGTTGTAGATGCGTCAACACCAACGGATGCCGATAGAATGGGGCTGACCTCATCATCCTCAAACGTCGTCTGCAACCCGATTGTCTTGCAAAACGCCGCCAGGTCCGGGTTGTCCGGCTGATGCAAGATCACCTGCGTTGCAGGCGCCGCGTCTGTCGTGAAGTCCGGCGATGGAACGTCTACGGCCTTGCCGTCCTCATAACGGTACCAACCCTGGCCAGTCTTGCGGCCAAACGTGCCGGCATCGAACTTGGCGCGGTGGTTTGGCGATGTCTTCAACCGCGGATCGTGACTGTAGCCTTCGTAGATGATCTGGCTGACCGGGTAGTTCACGTCGATGCCAGTGAGATCCATGAGTTCGAACGGCCCCATGCGAAAGTGGCAGCAGTCTCGCATGATCGCGTCGATCTGGCTGGGTGTCGCAACGCTGTCGTGTGCGATCCTCAAGCCTTCCGTGGTGAACGCACGACCACCCATGTTGACCAGAAATCCCGGGCTGTCCTGAACCACGACGGGCGTCCGCGTCATCCGTTTGCCCAGTTCGAACAAGGCCGCAACAACGTCATCCGATGTCTCGGCCGCGCGGATCACTTCCACCAATTTCATGAGCGGGACGGGATTGAAGAAGTGCAAGCCTGCAATCCGATCACGGTGCTCACAGACGCGGGCAATTGAGGCAATTGGGATCGAGGACGTATTCGACGCAATGATGCATGACCGCGAGACAGCCGCCTCGATCTCCCGAAAAAGATGTTGCTTGACGTCCAGGTCTTCGAAAACGGCTTCGACGACCGTGTCAGCCTTGGCCAGTCCGTCGAGACCGTCGCCAACATGCAACCGGCCGATCGCGTCAGCGGCATCGCCATCCGAAACACGGCCCTTTTCGACCAGGCGATGAATGCGCTGCACGACGCTCTCGCGCGCCGCAGCGGCGGCACCGGGCTTGGCATCGACCATAATTGTGGTCATGCCACCCTGTGCCGAAACTTGGGCAATGCCCTGCCCCATGGCACCGACTCCGACGACACCAACGGTGTAGTCCGCCGCGTCCACTGGCTTCATCGCTTCCTCCGTCAGCGCTATCATGTGCGCGTTATATTTTGAGTAGCCCAAGGTAGCACCATGAGAACCAAATCGACTAGGCTGAACGACGCGGACCTGGCCCGCACCGTCCGTTGGGCCAAGCCACCGAAGCGTTGAACCCGGAGACCAAGATGTCGAGCGAAACCTCGGAAGACCTCGTCCTGTGTGAGCGGCATGAAACCGGCGTGGTGCGTGTTCGCCTCAACCGCCCGGATGCGCTGAACGCCTTGAGCATGCCCTTGCGCCAGCAGCTCGCGGAGACGTTTCAAGAACTGCAGGACGACGAGACCGTGCGCTGCATCGTCTTGACAGGTGACGACAAGGCATTTGCGGCCGGCGCCGACCTCAAGGACATGGCCGCGCAAAGCATGACCGATGTGATACGCCGCCGCACCGAACGGTATTGGGCCACCATTGCCGCAACGCCGCAGCCGGTCATTGCTGCGGTCAACGGCTACGCTCTGGGCGGTGGTCTCGAGTTGGCCATGATGTGCGACATCATCATCGCGGGCGAGACGGCACAACTGGGCCAACCCGAGATCCGTGTCGGTATTCTACCAGGTGCCGGCGGCACGCAGCGGCTGACGCGCGCGGTTGGCAAGTACCAGGCAATGAAGCTCTGTTTGACGGGAAAGCCGATTACAGGCGCAGAAGCCTACGCCATCGGCCTGGCCTCGGAGTGCGTCCCAGACGACAGCGTGCAGGAAACCGCAATGAAGATGGCAACGTCGATTGCCCGCATGCCACCATTTGCGGCGCGCGCAGTTAAAGAGTGCATCATCGAGGGGCAAAGCGCATCGCTGCAGGCCGGGTTGGCGCTGGAACGCAAAGCTCTGCATACCTTGTTTGCAACTGAAGACCGCACGGAAGGTATGACAGCCTTCATCGAAAAGCGCCGCCCGGATTTCAAGGGACAGTAAGACGTCCAAGCCAAGCGTTGCCGGCCCCAAACACGGCACATGGCGGTCGGCTTTACGCTCTTTAAACGCCAAAGATGCATATAAAGAAACAGCTAAGGAAATATCAGAACAGCGCCTATAGCATGGGGCGTCGCGCAGTGTGCGATCGGCCAACACATCGGGACCAAGTAAAGGCGCTTTATGTCCGCCCAACCCGAAAACACAATTCCGGACACCATGACTCCGGAGGAAATTCGGGATTTGCGTCACCGCGAGGCCCAGCTTCGCGCCATCTTTGAGAATGCGGGCGTTGGTCTGCTGTTGGTCTCAAAATCCGGTTTTATTCTGAACTCGAACAAGCGTTTCGCTGAATACCTTGGCTATGAACCACACGAATTGATTGGGCAACATTACCATATTATTACTGCGCCCGAAGATATCGGGATCCACTCCAGCAAACGAGAAGCGCTTTGGAACGGCGAACTCGACAGCGTGACAGCCGAAAAGCGCTGGCTGGCACGTGACGGCTCTCCGTTTTGGACTCGCATGACCGTATCCGTGCAGTGGAACACGCTGAACGGTGAGCCGACATCGATTGCCATCATCGAGGATACCAACGAGGCCAAGCGGAACGAAGAAAGCCGTCGCTTGCTCATTGGCGAGCTCAATCACCGGGTCAAGAATACGCTCGCGATTGTTCAGGGTATTATTCGCCAGACGCTGAACAGCTGCCCCAACCCGGAGGATTTCGCGCAGGTCATCGAAAAACGGTTGCAGAGCGTTTCTCGCGCTCATGACTTGCTGACCAGCAATAACTGGAACGCGATCTCGCTCGAAAAGCTCGTGCGTTTGACGATATCCGACGCGTTTGCCGCCTATACGGATGTCGTGCAGATCAAGATGTGCCACGTCGAACTCAGCTCGCAGCAATCGATTACACTGTCTCTCATCTTCCATGAGCTGATGACAAACGCCATTAAGTACGGTGCGCTCTCGATCGACGGTGGTCGCGTGACATGCACGGCTGATCTCTCGCCCATTCCCGACAGCGAGGACGAAATGCTTGAGATCCGCTGGACCGAGCGCGGCGGCCCCGCGCCGAACGTCGCCAAAGGCCGCGGGTTTGGCAGCTTCCTGATGGATCGCGGCGTGCGCTACGCATTGAACGGCAGCGCTGAACTGTCATTCGAGGCGGAAGGCCTGGATGCATCGATCAAGTTCCAGGTCGCCCCGAAACGCGATGGGCATGACATCAACGGCAACTACTTCCGACTCACCGGAAAAGCGCAGAGCCGCGTCCGCGAAGAATCGATGGTCCGCGACGTTCCGGATGCCACCGAAGACATTCCGACATCTGACATATTCGGTTTATAATCTGTAGAGTATATCGCGCTATGATTGCAGCGATATTCGAAACTAGAAACCTTACCGCAGTAGGAGAAGGCTGTGCAGTTTGGCGCAGAATTCTCAAGATTCTTACCGGAACTCCGTCGCCATGCGCGCGCCGTTTGTGGCGTGCAGCAGGCTGGTGACGACTTGGTCGTCGCCACACTCGAGCGATTGACGAAGTCGGATGTTGTTCCGAAAGATCTGCCGCCGAAAGCCGCACTGTTTGCCATTCTCACCGAGCTGATGAATGGCCCTGTCGGCAAAGCCATTATCACAGATACAAATGCCAACGTTTCCACGGCCACGTCCGTGGACCGGCAGGCCTTTCTGCTGACGTCTGTCGAGCAATTCGACAAGGCCTCCACGTCGCGCATTCTCGGTTTATCGACGCCCGAACTGTCGGAGGCCCTCGACAAGGCCTACAAACATCTGGCCGACGAAGCCCCGGCCGAAGTGCTTGTCATTGAGGACGAGTTCTTTATTGCGATGGACCTTGATCAGATCCTGTCTGACCTCGGACATCACGTCGCAGCGTTGGCCCGAACGAGAACGGAAGCGAACAAGTGCATTCGCGAAACCAATCCGGATCTCGTCCTCGCTGATATTCACCTTGCTGATGGGTCAAGCGGTATCGACGCGGCACGGGACATTCTCGAGATTCGCGACGTGCCGATTGTTTTTGTGACGGCCTATCCGGAGCGCCTGCTGACGGGCCTGGAGCCCGAACCAACGTATCTGGTAACCAAGCCGTTCAGCCGCAGCGCGATCCAGGCCACCGTTAGCCAGGCATTGTATAAGTCCCGGACTGATGCCGGCCGGCCGACAACCGTTGGCAAAAGTCACAATTAGATCATCTCCGCATCAAGCGGAATTATGTCTCACCCAAACGGCAACAAACACCCTGGCGGACCGACTAAAGGTGTCCGATTGGCATGAAATATTTATAAATCCTAAAATTGCAATCCTACAGAATGTGAACACTCAAGCGAAATAGTAAGACTGTTATGAAACAAAGGAGCATACCGTATCGACGCAAGAACCGCACGCGAGTGTTAAGGAGCCCGGAATGTCAATCGCAGGAGCGCGGAGTCTGCAAACTGACGTCCAAAGCAGCATTGACCTCCTTCGTCACACCGACACCTCGAAGGGGCTCGACGAGCTTGTCCGAACTGCGATCGACAGTATGAGCCATGGCTTGTGCATTTACGACGGCAACGATCGCCTTGTCTTTGCAAGTCGCCGCTACCGCGAGCTTTACAAGTTTCAACCTGACGATCTCCCACCCGGCATCAGCCTTGCCGAAGTGTTGCACCAGCAGGTGGAACGCGGCGTCGTCTCCGCTGACGACGTCGAGACCTACATCACGCTGTGCCGGTCCGCATGCGAGCGCCCGTGGCGCCTGCCGCGCGACCTTCACGACGGTCGAACAATCCTCGTTTCATGCAGCAACATGTCGGATGGCTATTATGTCGCCACCCACGAAGACATTACGGACAGCGGCTACGCAGATGAACGCCTGAGGTTTGCGGCCCATCATGACCAGCTGACCGAGCTTCCCAACCGCCTCTTGTTCCTTGAACGGCTGGAAACCGCTTTGACCCGTGCCAAGGGCGGCGAAACAGCGGCGCTTCTGTTAATCGATCTGGATCGGTTCAAGGCGGTCAACGACACGCACGGGCACTCGATCGGGGATCAACTGCTGCGCCAGGTCGCCGATCGTTTGCGCGCATGTGTGCGTCCGACCGACACGGTTGCCCGGCTCGGCGGCGACGAATTCGCCATATTGCAGGCCCCGGCCCTGAGCAAGGACGAGACGTCTGCGCTCGCCGACCGCCTGGTTTCGAGCCTGAACCAGCCGTATCAAATCGGTGAATTGCCATTGATGATCGGCATAAGTGTCGGCGTGGTTATCGCCAGCGAGTCGAACTCCGACACCGAAACGCTGATGCAGAACGCCGACTTCGCCCTTTATCGCGCAAAAAGTGAAGGTCGCGGAACCGTTCGCTTCTTCGCGGAAGAACTCAATGCTGAGTTGCAACGTCGCCGTAAAATGGAAAGCGGCCTGCGCCGCGCGCTGGTTCTTGAAGAATTCGAGTTGCACTATCAGCCGATCGTCAATCTGGACCGGCGCCGCGTCGAGACCTTGGAAGGGCTGCTGCGCTGGACGCGCCCCGACGGTCAAATGGTCTCACCGGGAGAGTTCATTCCGATCGCGGAAGAGAGCGGTCTGATCGTGCCGATCGGCCACTGGGTCTTGCACGAGGCGTGCAGCCAGGCACGAACCTGGCCTGAGCACATGGCCGTTGCGATCAATATCTCCGCGCTGCAATTCCATGCGGGTGGCATCGTCGACGCCGTGAAATCGGCGATTGAGCAGTCCGGCCTGCCGCCACACCGGCTTGAGATCGAAGTTACCGAATCGATCCTCCTCGATGCCACCGAAGACGTCATGAACGACTTGAAGGCGATCAAGGCGCTCGGCGTGCGGATCGCGATGGATGACTTCGGCACCGGCTATTCGTCGCTCCACTACGTTTCAAGTTTCCCGTTCGACAAGCTCAAGATCGACCGGTCGTTCGTTTCCGGGCTCCCGCACGTCGCGAGCAAACTCGCCATTCTCCGCGCGGTGGCCAATCTCGGTGCGAGCCTCGGCATGATCACGACAGCCGAGGGCGTGGAAACGTTCGAGCAGCTCGATATTGCGCAGCAGGAAGGGTGTATAGAGGTTCAGGGCTTCTACTTCGCAAAGCCGACGCGGGCTCAGGACTTGGCAAACACCATATCGACCTGCGAAACGCGGGCGAAACTGATCACGTCACCCGACGAGATCTCAACGCTTGATGCGATTCTGCCGCGCGAAATTCCGTATACGTGAGGGTGTGCCGCACAATCCGCCCGAAGGCAACCGCGCGAGGGGGGGCGCCAGTACAGCGGACAGATGGCAAACGGCCGGGCGGTTGATCCACTGCGTTCGTGCAGACCTGCCGATTGTGCGAAGCGACCGTCGCCGTCGTTCAACGTCGCATGCTCAACGCGGCGCTGCGGAACGCGTTTCACTTCGGCGTGGCCGCCGTCCCGGCGTGCGACGGGTCTTGGTTTTCGATTTGGCCGGCCGTGAACCCGGCGACACGCCAGGGCCCGCTCCGGGTCCTGCAGCGGCCAGATCAGCAATTGTATGCGCATCCAGAACCGAGACAAACGCTTCGAAAGCCGTGTCCAGCATCGGGCTCAGAGCTTCCTCGTCCCCGGTCGTGTCCGTCTGCTTTGCGCGCAGCGCTTCGAAGTCGCGGACGACCTGACCAAGCGAGATTTCATGAGCCGGCCGCGCCAGCCTTAAACCGCCGCGTGGACCTCGTATTGTCTCCACATAACCAAGCCGCGCCAGCCCGTTGACCAACTTTAGTCCTAGTTGCTTCGTGACGCCGACCTCTTCAGACAGCGTCGCCGCCTTCACAGGACCGTCGTCGGCCCGCGCGCAGGCCGTGAGAATCTTGACAGCGTCAGATGTTTGTTTGGAAAGGCGCACGGTATCTGGCTCCATTGGTACAACATAAAGCAGATACCATGCGAGTTGGGTCTGTCCAAATTGGCCGTGTTTGGACCGTGAATTTCGTATGCCATGCCAGCGGTCCGGCGTTTGATCTTGGTCAAGGTTTGGACAGGAGCAGCGCGCATGTTGGGCGTGAGCTGGCCGAACACCTCCGCCCACGGCCGAAGTAACGGCAACTCGCGGCAACGCGCCGCGCATGCAACCCCTGAACCACGACCAAATGGCACTTGTCGGTCACAACGAAGTCCCTAAAAATAGTGGCCATAAGGAGCAAACAATGAAATATCAGGCCACGTTCGAGACGAGCCTTCGCGCGCTCCATGAGGAGGGGCGATATCGCATTTTTGCGGATTTGGAGCGTCAACGCGGCGCATTTCCGCGTGCCGTCCGCTACGCTGCACCCGAATCCCGGCAAGACGTCACAGTCTGGTGTTCAAATGACTATCTGGGCATGGGCCAGCATCCCGTGGTGCTTGCGGCCATGCACGATGCTCTCGACAATGTTGGCGCTGGCTCCGGCGGAACGCGCAATATCTCAGGCACAACGCACTATCACGTCTTGCTCGAGCAGGAACTTGCCGCGCTCCACAACAAGGAAGCCGCGCTGTTGTTCACGTCCGCCTACGTCGCCAATGACACAACCTTGTCGACGCTGGTCTCGCTGATGGGCCGCGATACGGTGATTTTCTCGGATGAGAAGAATCACGCCTCGATGATTGCCGGCATCCGGCACGGCGGCTGCGAGAAGCGGATCTTTCGGCACAACGATGTCGCCCATCTGGCTGAACTCCTGGCCGAGTATCCGGTTGACCGGCCAAAAATCATCGCGTTCGAAAGCGTGTATTCGATGGACGGGCACATTGCCCCGATGGCGGAGATTTGCGATCTCGCCGACGCGCACAACGCATTGACCTATCTTGACGAAGTCCATGCCGTCGGCCTCTACGGCGCAACCGGCGGTGGGATTTCCGAGCGCGACGGTCTGATTGATCGTATCGACGTCGTCAACGGCACGCTGGCAAAAGGTTTCGGCGTGATGGGCGGTTACATCGCGGCCAGTCGCGCATGCTGCGACGCCATACGCTCCTATGCTCCGGGCTTCATCTTCACGACATCTCTGGCGCCGGCAATTGCGGCAGGAGCGCTGGCCAGCGTGCGGCACCTGAAGCAGAGCCAAATCGAGCGGGCACGCCACCAGGAGCGCGCGCGAACGGTCAAGACACGCCTGAAAGCGGCTGGTCTGCCCGTTATGGACAACCCGAGCCATATCGTCCCGGTCCTGGTCGGCAATCCGGTCCACTGCAAGGCGGTCACGGACGCGCTGCTCGACGATCACGGCATCTATGTGCAGCCGATCAATTATCCGACCGTCCCGCGTGGTACGGAGCGGCTGCGGTTTACGCCGACGCCCGTGCACACCGACGCCCACATCGATGCGCTCGTTACGGCCATGACGACGTTGTGGGAAGCCTGCCCGGTCGGGAAGGATGACTACGTCCGATTGGCGGCGGAGTAGGCCACGTTCAATACGCGACCGCGCATCGCGAACGTTGCCGACGATGCCCGCATGATTAATACACCCGATTGAAAACGCCCGCCGAGAGTTCATCCCGGCGGGCGTTTTTGATAGCCGTCTGTCGTGTCGCAGAGCGATGCCGCGACACGGTGCATAGTCAGTTGGTCGCAGCGTACGTCTTCAGATAAGCGATCACGTTCTGGCGATCGTCTTCTTTTCTCAGCTTGAAAACCATCTTCGACCGGCCCTTGGCCTTGTCGGCAGCCCCGTTGGCTTTGAGATACTCCTTGAGGAACTTGCTTGGATCCACAAGGTAAGCCATCAGATTTTCTTCGGTCCACTCAAGCCCGGCTTCACCAGCCGCCAAGTTCAACTTGGAATACTTGTACTTCTCGACAGTGCCAGCCTTTCGACCGATGAGGTCATTCAGCATTGGGCCGACGCCGTTCCTCGCTTTGGGCCCCACCTTGTGGCAAGCCGCACATCGTTTGAAAGCCCGCTCACCCTTCTTTGCGTCGCCTTGCGCGAACGCCGCAGTCGGCGCAAACGCTAGAACTGCAGCAACCCCGAGTGCCGAAAGCACTGTTTTCATTGAAGTCCTCCCTAAAGCGATGACATGCGATGGTTGTCGGGCAGACATTTTTGTTCGCATAACCGAGCCAGCGCGAGCTCTCCCAGACAGCCAAGACTATTCCAACACATTCCATATATGCAATGCGTTAGAGTGGCAGTCGCGACATAGCGTCATTAGTCCTTCGGCGCAGGCGGATTACCTGGAATTGGCTCACCAGCAAGCGACGGATGCGAGCGCGCATATTGCGGGGGAAACGCGGCGTTGTCACCAAGCGCAACTGCCGCATGCCACGGCCAGCGCGGATCGAACAGCACGCCGCGCGCCAGCGCGATCATATCGGCCTGACCACTTTGCAGGATTGTCTCAGCCTGGTGCGGATCCGTAATCCGTCCGACGGCGACGGTTGTCACGGCGGTGGCGGCTTTCACATCAGCTGCAAAACGCGTTTGATATCCGGGGGCCGAGGCGATCTGCTGTGCCGGCGCCAATCCACCGCTGGAGACGTCAAAGAAATCGCAGCCCCGCGCCTTGAGGGCACTTGCGTAGACGATGGAACTCTCGACGTCCCAGCCGCCTTCGATCCAATCCGTTGCCGAAAAACGGACGCCGAGCGGGCGGTCAGCTGGCCATGCCGCACGAACCGCGTCGAACACTTCCAGCGGAAACCGCATACGGTTCTCAAGCGAACCGCCGTATTGATCCGTACGCTGGTTTGAAATTGGCGAAAGAAACTGATGCAGCAGATACCCGTGTGCACTGTGGATCTCGATCGCATCGAAATCGCACGCCAGCGATCGCTTGGTAGAATCGACGAACGCCTGCTTCACGCGCGCCAGGGAATTGTCGCCGAACGCTTCCGGCGTATGCCAGCCCGGCCCGTAAGGAACTGCGGACGGCGCAACCGTGAGCCAGCCGCCGTCTGCCGGTGCAAGCGCGCGCCCGCCCCGCCACGGCAAATCCGCCGACGCCTTGCGTCCGGCATGCCCGATCTGAATCCCGATCTTGGCGTTGCCGTAGTCGCGGAAGAACTTGACGACGCGTTTGAGCGCGGCCTCGTTCTCATCATTGTACAGGCCAACGCATCCCGGCGTGATCCGGCCTTCGGGTTCGACCCCGGTGGCCTCGACAAAGACAATACCGCAGCCCGAGACAGCGTACTGTCCGAGATGCATCAGATGCCAGTCCGTCGCTGAGCCATGGTGCGCCGAGTACTGGCACATCGGCGCAACCATAATGCGATTGTCGAGTTCGAGCTCGCGTAGCTTAAGCGGCGTAAACAAAAGTGAGGGCATGACGTTTCCCGTGTAGCGCTTGCGATTGTAGTGGCCCCATCTCGCGCCATGCGACACCCGCCCAAGACAAATGGAACCAAGGCGCATGTGCAGAAGCTGGGATGGTAATGAGAATCCGCTTTCGGCGGGGTTGAACTGGAAGATTGCAAGCTGGCGCATTGAGCATACGCCGCTGCCGTATCACGTTAGCATTAGCGCGAGTTTCGCATCCTGCAATCCCGGTGCCGCAAAACGCCGTGCTCACGGACGCCAACTTGGCCATCCATGCCCGCCATGCGCGACCGCATCAGGCATCGTCATCGTCCGCAGCCTCAAGCCGCTGGCGAACCCGCTTCACGCCATACCAGACCGAGCCGGCCACGATGGGTACGGATAACGCAACCACGATTGCGGGGCTGACTGGAACACCGACTTCAGACACGGCTTTGGCAACGTAGGACACGAGCCCGACGACGTAGTAGGTGACGGCCGCAACCGAGAGGCCCTCGACAGTTTGCTGCAGACGCAATTGCAGGTGCGCGCGCCGCGCCATGGTCGCCAGAACTTGTTGGTTCTGCTGCGTGCGCGCAACCTCGACTCGCGTGGACAGCAACTGGGTCGCCCGCGCCACGCGGCTCGACAGCGCCTCCTGCCGGCGCGCAACCGCCGCGCACGTATTCATCGCCGGCATAAGGCGGCGCTCCGTGAATTCCTGAAACGTCTGCAGACCTTCCAAGCGGTTTTCCCGCAGCTCCTCAGTCCGGCGTTGCACCAACTCGTAGTAGGCCTTGGATGCACTGAAGCGATAATCACTTTCGGCGTAGCCACTCTCAATGGCCGCCTGGAGTCGCGTCAACCGATCGAGGAGTTTCGGCTCCTCCGCGGCCATCTCGCTCGCCATCGCACTCATGATCTGCGCCAATTCCCGTTCCTGACCGGTCAGTTTCGGCCCGAAGGCGCGAGCGACCGGGAAGGCCAGGAGCGCCATCATGCGGTAGGTGTCGATTTCTAAAATCCGCTGCACGGACCGGCCAAGCTGACGCGGCGTCATACCGCCGTCGTCAATCAACAATCGGCTGAACCCGTCGGCATGAATGCGGAGGTCGGTATAGGCCGTGCCCAAGCCGCCGGCGATCTCGGACCCGATCAGCGGATGTCCGCCAAACGACTGGGCCGACAGGGCTTCGGGATCGGGAAGCTTCTTCGGCTTCGGCCGGATCTCGACATGCGTGGCCGTCATCAAACGACCCGGAAATCCGCTCAACCACTCCTCTGAGATCGCCGACGTCGCCGGCACGCGAAACAGGTCCATCTCCGACGGTCCGGGCACGATCACCTTGATCCGGCTGAACTCCGTATGACGCTCCCACTTGAGACGAAAACGTCCGAAGTCCGCAGAATAGTGTACGTCGCCGTCACCTGGCGGGGTCAAACCATGCTGCTCCGCGAGATCGCGGACGTGGCGGCGATCTTCACCACGATCACCGGCGGCAAACATTGCGAGGAAGGAAATACGAACCGGCGCAACCAGCGACTCGGGCGGACGCGCATGCACCTCATTGTTCAGCTGGAACCGCTGCTCATGATCGGTCGGCAAGTGCATGCTCGGGGTCTCCTCGGTCGTTCACCAGGGCTGGAGCTTTCCGCCCTGGGCGGACGCGTGCTGCCGCCCCACACGCCGCCCGACGACACCACTGCGACCCAGACCGATCGTTCCGTAACGCTACGATAGCGCGCCGACGGGCGAGCACAATTGTAGAATGGCGGATGGACAGCGGTTGGCCGGAATCAGCCGGACTGTGATGCCCCTGCACCGGATTTAGCGCGCGGCGCGCGTGCGACACGGCTCCGGATGAACCAAAGAAAGAGTGAGCTCGGCAAAATGCTGAGCAGTTTCATGAACCGAACGAACCGCCACGGGAAGGTCACCTCGAACCCGCCGCGCTGCAGACCGGCGACAAGCTGATCTGCCGCATCTTCCACTTTCATGAGGTCGGGCATGCGAAAGTCGTTCGTACGCGTCATCGGGGTATCGACAAAACCGGGATTGACGACGGTCACCTCCACGTTGTGGCGTGCGAGGTCGGGTTGTAGGCACTCCGCAAGATTGATCAGGGCGGCTTTGGTCGGCGCGTAGGCCGCCGAACGTGGCAGCCCGCGATAACCGGCAACGGAGGCGACAATCGCGATACGTCCCGATTTGCGCGCCATCATGCGTTGGGCAACCGGCACCAGTGTCGCGACGGTCCCATTGTAATTAACAGTCATGCTGCGTTGGATTGGCTCGACCGCCAGATCCTCGACGTCCATCACCGACCATGTCGCTGCGCAAAACAACGCGAGGTCGATCGGACCGAGATCCTCTTCGATACGTGAGACGGTATCGGCCGCCGCTGACGTGTCCATGATGTCGAGCGGATACGCTTTGATGGCATCGTGTTCCGCTTCCAGCGCGGTCAGCGCCTCGGCCGACCGCGCGCTGACCGCGACACGCGTTCCCAGTTTCGCAAGGCGGATCGCCGTTTCGCGACCGATCCCGCTGCTTGCGCCCGTTACCCAGGCCACGCGCCATTGCTCTGTCATCCGGTTCCGCCAAAAAAGCTGATCGTATCTGGTGAAACGCGGAAAAGACGTCAGCGGTTTGGCGCCACGCCCGCAAACGGCTGTGTGCCATCCGGCGTCTTCACATCAAAAACGTTCAGCGTAAGCGAGATCAGGCAATAGTAGCCGACGATCCCGACAACCTCGACCAGCCCCTGTCGGCCAAGCGCTGCGAGTGCCCGGTCATAGCTGTCCTGCGTCAACCGCTGGGTCTCGAGCATTTCCTTCGCGGTTTCATATATCACCTCGGCCCGAAGGTCCTGATCCACGAAATCAGGCGCCTGTCCGACGCGGATCGCCTCGATAATGGCCTCCGGCAGCCCGGCTTCGCGCGCGATGCGCGCATGCGCCCACCATTCGTAATCGGCCTGCCAGTGCCGCCCGACGACGAGTATGGCAAGTTCCGACAGCTCCGTCGGCAATGACGACCCATACCGACAGTAGGCGCCCAGCTTTTGCGCAACGTCGCAAAAATCTGGTGCATGCAACCATATCTGCTGCGGCGCGGGTACGGTTCCGCGCGGTCCCGACGCAATCTCATCGTGAATGCGACGTTGTGCCTTGCTCATCTCTTCGAGCGTTGGGATCGGCAGTCGGCTCATTTCAGCCCCCCGTTACGACAAGTGTTTGTGTGTCAAAGCCCCGGAACTTAGCGTTGAATTGATGGAAACGTGAACCCTACTTGACGACCGTCGTCAGACGCGCCTCAAAAGGGTGCTTGCAAATCGTCTTGTCGCGCTTAGCTCTTCCTATTCGTAGCGCTTGCCGGCAAATGGCAGACGTAAAGCAGACGTAAAGATGATCCGGGTGCCGCCGCCACACGTTGGCTGATGCGATATCAGATCTGATCGCGACCGTTGGGAGTATCACCTTGAGCACGTTGTCTGCCAAATTCGAGGCTGATGCAGAACAGAAACCAGCCAGCTCTGCCGCCGGAGAGCCCGACCGAAAGCTCAGCGAGTTGCGCCGATTAACCGAACTGACGCCAGACGAGGCGGCGGCGATCGGCCTTGGCAATGGTGCGCCGGTCCTCAATCGGACCTATCCGGCGGACTTCAAGCCCGACGCGAGCTATAAAGCGTCCATGCCGGACCTTCAGAACGGGCCATCCAGCCTGATCAAGGGCGCCAAGGCCGAGATCCAGCATGTCGGGATTTCGAACTTCCGCCTGCCGCTCGCGATCCGATCGCGCGACGGCGGCGTCCTGACACTTGAAACATCCGTTAGCGGATCGGTCTCATTGGGTGCCACCAAGAAGGGCATCAACATGAGCCGCATCATGCGCTCGTTCTATCGCCATGCGGAGGCGCCGTTTGACTTCGAGACGATCGACGAGGTTCTCAACAGCTATCTCTCTGACCTTGAGAGCTTTGATGCGCGTATCCAGCTGCGGTTCCGCTATCCGATGCTGAAGTCCTCGTTGCGGAGTGGGCTGACGGGTTATCAGTACTACGACGTGGCGTTTGAAATGCTGAAGACCGCGGGCCAGACCGTCCGTATCATGCACCTCGATTACGTGTACTCCTCGACCTGCCCGTGCTCGTTGGAGTTGGCGGAGCATGCCCGCGACACGCGTGGGCAAATCGCGACCCCACACTCCCAGCGCTCGGTCGCGCGCCTGTCGCTTACGCTCGAAGGCAACCGCATGTTGTGGATCGAGGACCTCGTGGATTTGTGCGTCGGCGCCATCGTCACCGAAACCCAGGTGATGGTGAAGCGCGAAGACGAGCAGGCCTTTGCCGAACTCAACGGATCACATCCGATCTTTGTCGAAGATGCCGTACGTCTGTTGTGCGACGCCCTCGACAATGACGAACGCATTGGCGATTTCCGCATTGTCGCCAGTCATCAGGAGTCGCTGCACAGCCACGACGCGATCTCGATCCTGACCAAAGGCGAAACGTTCGCACAGTCGAGCTACGATCCCCGCCTCTTCGAAACGTGGTATCACACCGGCTGAATTGTTTTCGCTCACGGGCTATTCCGGCCTGCGGCCGGGCCCTCCGCGAGGGCGGCGCAACGCGCCGGACCGCTGGCGCGGCCTGAAACAGTGCCCGACGGCCAACCCGCGCTCGAGCCGCGAGCCTGCGAGCGTGCGAACAGCGCAAACGAAAGACTCTTCTCACTCACGGCTATTCCTCAC
>JBCDAH010000066.1:0-25103 GCA_039186015.1 Pseudomonadota bacterium | reverse complement strand
CGTGCGATCACCGTCGATGTCACCCATGGGCATCGTCTCGATCAGGGTGAGGTCCCATCCGCGATCGTGGGTGTAGTGGATGAGGTCGTCGATCTCGTTCTCATTGACGCCCTTCAGCGCAACCGCGTTGATCTTGATCTGAAGGCCGGCCGCTGTCGCAGCAGCCAGACCTTTCTGTACATTCTCGATGTCGCCCCATCGCGTGATTTGCTTGAACAGATCCGGCTTCAGCGTGTCGAGCGAGACATTGACCCGCCTCACGCCGTAGCCGACCAGTTCCTCGGCATATTTTGCAAGCTGGCTGCCGTTGGTCGTCAGCGTCAGTTCTTCCAACGCGCCGGATTCTAGGTGTCGGGAAAGGCGTTGGAACAGGAACATGATGTTCTTGCGGACAAGCGGTTCGCCGCCAGTCAGGCGCAGCTTCGTGACACCCTTGGCAATGAAGGCAGTGCACAGCCGATCCAATTCCTCAAGCGTCAGCAAGTCCTTGCGTGGCAAAAACGTCATGTGTTCGGACATGCAATAGACGCAGCGGAAGTCGCAGCGATCCGTTACGGAAATCCGCAAGTAGGTCACATGGCGACCAAATGGATCGATCATTTGCGTTGTCGTCGCCACGGTCGGTTCGTCCAGCATGCTTGCCGTTCCTATAGGCTCGTGCATTCCACTTTCCCTATAGATAGCTACCGGAGACTTCGGCGACAACGCCGGTCAACAGCGTATCGTACATGGCCATGGTTAAGCTCGTGACTGGAAACGTTGTTTGGCGAAGTCGGCAATCTCTGCAATTGCGTCGCGGGCGAACTCCGGCGGTGTCAGACCCAGATTCGTTCTGTCCGTCGCGATCGCAATAATGTCGCTCATATCTGCCGACAGCGGCGCCCGTGTCTGTTGGGCCGATCTTCGTGTCTCGATTTTGAGCATCGGGGCAGTTTTGAAGCCCTCCACCAAAATCAGATCTGCATCATGCAGGCGTTCCGTGAAGCTGCCCAGATCATGCGTCTCCGCTGTGAACGGGGTTTCATCGATCCAGCATCCGGTCGGGCATACGAGTATTGTGCGAATAGCCCCGGCCCGGCGATGTCGTGCGGTATCGGTTTCGTCATGTTCCCACGTGGGGGCGTGATGCGTGCGTTTGATTGTGGCAACACTCAAACCGCTGGCCGTGTAATGCGTAACAAGTCGCGTCAATAGCGTCGTCTTGCCGGAGCTTTTCCAACCGACGATGCCGAGCACCGGCGGTTTGGCCGGCGATGATCTTGTTGGGGTGATCATGGTGCAGGACTCTCATCTTCAGCAGCCCATCGCCGCGCGGCGTCGAGATCGTCCGGCGTATTCACATTGAAGAACGGGTCAACTGGCGTTGAGCCGACGATGACATCGGGGAAGGTGACATTGACCGCGCCAAGGCGCTCGACCAGATCAAGCATCCGGTACCGCCCCGCTTCAAGTGCATCAGCGACCTCGGGCGCGGCGTGGACCGGCCATAGCCCGACGGTGGGATGACGTCGATCGCGTGAGCTGGCGATCCGGACACGATCGCGCTGCGGTTCAGCGCTCAGGAAGCGCGCAAGCAGATCGTGCGGCAGAAACGGCAAGTCACATGGTGCCGACAGAACATGTGTTACGTCCGGGCGGGTCTCTGCGCATTGCAGTCCCGCCAACAGACCAGCCAGTGGCCCCGGGCGTGTCGCAATGGTGTCAGGAACAATCTCGTAGGGAAGGCTTTGCCAATGCTCTTGCTGATCGTTGGCATTCACAACCAGCTCAGTCACTTGGGGGGCCAATCGCGCAATCACGCGCTGGACCAAAGGTTGCCCACTGAAATCAAGCCAAGCTTTCGGCGTGCCGCCCATCCGGCGCGATTGGCCGCCCGCAAGCACAACGGCGAGTATGCCAGACTTTTGCGGGATGGGCGCGCGTGTCATCACTCCGGTCGTTGGTTGCGGTGTTGCGTGAACTCAGACTGTGGACAGGTCTGCGCAACGAACTGGTCCACAGCCAGCGGTGTCTCAGGCTTCGCCTTCGCCGTAGTAGACATGCCACGTACCCCACGCGACGCGCTGTCCAGGGCCGAGCTCAAACACATCATCAGCGAGGTGCTCGTCGGCTTCCTCGATTTCAGAGAGATCCTCGACAACCGTGTGGTCCTCGATACCGATTACGCGCAGGCGCTCAGCGTCCGCGGCGGCACGGATCAGTTGATCCACATCCGCGAGCTCGGTCGCGATCGCTGCAACCCACACGTAGGCACCTTCCTCTTCTTCGGCGAGGAGGTCTTGCATGCCATTCTTTTCGAGCTGGACGAGGGCAAGCCACCAGAACTTATCGTCCGGAATGTCCGGTAGCGTCCGTTCGTCCGTCTCCCACATTAATTCTCGTGGTCTTTCCATGCGCTTCGTCAGTCCTTCGGTACGCGGCGAACTCTTAGTCTCGTACAGCTCGTTCTCATACAGCACGTATTTCGATTAGAGACCCGTTTCCATTGCAGTTTGGTCAACTGTTGCCGGCATCTGGCGTTACCGGCAAGTCTTTGAATGTCGCTCAACGCGTTCCAAATTGGGATCAGTGTGGTTCCACAGCTCATTCCTTAAGCAGTGGCGATGCAACCGACCCAATTGTGTTGCCCCAAGTGTCCAGTGTTGCCAATTTACATGCACAACGAACGTGATATGCTTATACAATTCGCGCCCACGATTCACGCCAAGTCATCCCCGGCCGACCCGTAGAACATAAATCGAACGTAGCTGCAATAGGCGTGATGAGCGAAAGGCTGATATCGGTCATGTCGTCATGTCATGGCTGGTCCAACGGGCTGATAGTCCGTCGCTGTATCGCGCCGCGCCAGTATGACATGTGACGTCGCGCTTGCGTTTGACGCAGCAAAAACAGACATAATCAACATCATCTCGCAACCGGTTCGGTGCGCTATCTTGGGCGCGTACATTCCTGTCCGGCGCTCCATGGAGAAGTGTTGATGGCGGTATCACAAGAGCAGGTTCTTGAAGCGCTGCGCCGGGTGAAGGGCCCCGATCTCGAGAGCAACGTTGTTGATCTCGGTCTCGTTTCAGAACCTGCGATCTCAGGTGGCAAGGTGTCACTGTCCGTGTCGGTTGATCCGGCGCGTGCGCAGGAACTCGAGCCTATGCGCCAGGCTTGTGAGTCGGTTCTGCTCCAGCTTGACGGCGTCGATGCTGCAATGGTCGTCCTCACAGCCGAGCGAGCAACCGGTGACGGCGGTCCCAAATCTGAGGTCCCGTCACGTCCGCCTCAAGGCCCTGCGAGAGGGCGTGCCGCACCCGGCCCAGGTGGCGGTCTGCGACGTGCAACAGGTGTGCCCGGCGTTCGGCATATGATTGCCGTCGCGTCAGGCAAAGGCGGTGTCGGCAAATCCACGACGGCCGTGAACCTAGCATTGGCGCTGCAGGCTCAGGGGCTGACGGCGGGCATACTCGATGCCGACATCTATGGCCCGTCGCAGCCGCGACTCTTGGGGCTGTCGGGAAAACCGCAGACCGCCACAGACGGCAAACGGCTACGTCCGATGGAGGCGTTCGGTCTCAAGGTGATGTCGATGGGGTTTCTCGTCGACGAAGGGACTCCGATCATTTGGCGTGGTCCGATGGTTGTGTCGGCACTCAATCAGATGATGCGTGAAGTCGACTGGGGGCCGCTTGACGTGATGGTGATCGACATGCCGCCCGGTACCGGTGACGTGCAGTTGACCATGGCGCAGCAAGTTCCGTTGGCCGGTGCCGTCATCGTTTCGACGCCGCAGGACCTGGCCTTGATCGACGCGCGCAAAGGTCTCAGCATGTTCAAGAAGGTGGATGTGCCTGTCCTCGGCATCATCGAGAACATGAGCTATTTTATCTGTCCGAGCTGCGGCGAGCGCGCCGAAATCTTCGGACACGGCGGCGCCGAGCACGAAGCCGGCGCGCTCAATGTCCCGTTTCTTGGTGCCGTGCCGTTGCACATGGATATTCGTGCAAAATCCGATCTCGGCCAGCCAATCGTTGCGAGTGCGCCGGATAGTCCGCATGCCGCTGTTTTCGGAGATATTGCGGCGCGCGTTCTAGCGCAGCTTGAGGCAAG
This sequence comes from Pseudomonadota bacterium, assembly GCA_039186015.1. GTDB lineage: Bacteria > Pseudomonadota > Alphaproteobacteria > Rhizobiales > Hyphomicrobiaceae > JBCBWG01. Next base: position 21,008 of record JBCDAH010000066.1, on the reverse strand, counting down.
CGGAGCAACGGCGCAGTCGCCGCCCGTCTTAACGCTCTCAAATGATCGAAAGTCGCTGATCGTGACGTACGAGGACGCAACGTCTTACACGCTGACCGCTGAATTGCTGCGCGTGATGAGCCCCTCGGCCGAAGTGCAAGGGCATAGCCCGGATCAGCGCGTTACGGTTGCCGGCAAACGCGACGTCACGATCACGGATCTGCGACCGGTTGGAAACTATGCCGTGCGGATTGTGTTCGCTGATGGCCACGATACGGGGCTGTTCACGTGGACGTACCTGAAGACACTTGGCGTTGAGCAGGACCAGCGATGGGCCGCGTATCTTGCCGAGCTTGAGGCCAAGCAAATGTCACGTGATCCATAGTCTGTCTTCTGCGGGGGGGGGCTGTCTCTCGCCGAGCGTGAGACGGTAAAATAAGCCCGATGGATCGCGCGTGGCACATGGGCCGACGCGTGTCCAACGGGAAAGGACGAGATCAGGTCTCGTTGCAGTCGTAAGTGGCATTCGTTGTCTCTGACGCGAAAACGTACTGCGCCATTTGACGGAAGTCTGCTTCTGTTATCGTCGTTGTCGCGACCGTTAGCACCAACGAGCACAACACGAGTGCCAGTCCGTTAACGTCACGCCAGCGCCAACCGGTTTTTGTCTCGGTCGTCATTATCCGGCTCCTGCTCTTCTCATCTCATCTCAAGTCATTGCGGCATGCTCTATTCGTCGTTCGAACCGCAATTTCAGTTCCCTACGTTACTCGCTGTTTTCAACGCGTGGGATCGCAATATGCGCGCGCGTTTTCACCTGTGTGTGAGGACTCGATCTGCATGCATGTATCCCCCAGGACATGAACAACACCTGTTCAACGCGTACGCTTGTGCTGTCCCGTCGCAGCGCTCACGGTCTTTTCGACGTAGGCCGGGAGCGCAAATGCCGCGTGATGTACGGCAGGTGTCCAGAGTTGGGTCACAATCTTACGCCGGTTTGCGCGTCGCGCGATGGTTGCCGGGGCGACCGCGCCCGGCGCAACGCCGTTCGTTCCGCAGTTAATGGCGAGTGACCCACCGAAATAGCATGGCTGGCATACCAGATATGGCGTCACGTTCTTAAAGAGACCGGCAAAGTAGGATGTTGTGCGCGCCAGGTGGTCTGGCGAGGAAAACGGCAGCCCGTTTTGCGCCACGAGTATGCCGTGGTCCTTCAAGGCACGCTGACAATCAGCGAAGAACGGCTCGCTGTGCAACACGGCAGACGGGCCGATTGGTTCGGAGCTGTCGACGATGATTGCATCATACTTCTTCGGCGCATCGGCAACGAACGCAACGCCGTCAGCAATCTCGACTGTCGTGCGCGGATCGTCGAACGCGCCGTCCGAGACACCGGGAAAGTACTTGAGCGAGAGATCGATCACCTCGCGATCGATGTCGACCAGAGTGGCAGATTTCACGCCTGCGTGTTTGAGCACTTCGCGCAGGATACCACCGTCCCCGCCACCGATAATCAAAATGTCACGCGGGCGTTCAAGCGCCATCAAAGGCACGTGAGCCATCATTTCGTGATAGTGGAACTCATCCGATGTCGTGAGCTGAAACACGCCGTCGAGTAAGAGAACCGTACCCCATTCCTCGTTTTCAAATACGACGAGATGCTGGTGCTTGCTTTTGACTTCGTGAAGCACCCGATTGGCTTTCAGCCTCACCCGCCAGTCACTATGGAACGTCTCCTCAATCCAGCGGGCTCGAGGTTTGGTGGTGGCCATTGTCGTGCACTCCTCAGTATCTCAATATCGCAATCGAAGATCGGCGGTCTGACGACATGGAACGTTTCCGCTGTCGTCGGAGCGTGGCTTTCCAACCCCGGAAAATCCGAGCTTGAGCGCCTTCACATTCCATGATCGCGCCACGATCGCTCATGTCACGATTGCGCCGGGCCAGACCATGTCCGCCGCCGCGAATGCCTATCGCGATCTTCGATGTGGAACGTTTCAACAAACCCGGAGCGATCCCAGGCCCTTTCATTGCCCGGGGCTTCTCATGGCCCAGGTGCTCTCATCACATTGCTGCAAACGGAAACGCGCACCGCCGAAAGCAGTGCGCGCTGTCATGTGCTTGCGAGCCGACGGTAGCCGGCCGCATGAAAACGTGTCAGGCAGCTTGCGCCTCTTTTGTCGGTGCGCCGGCTTGCCACGCGACAAGGTCGAGTTCCTCGCCGCGGCGATGCGTCTTCACGACGACATCGCGCGCTTCGAAGGCTTCGCGCAGCACGTCAACGCACAAGTGCGGTTTCGCGTCACCGCACATGAACACATCCAGTGCCGCGTAGTCGGCCTCCGGCCAACTATGGATCGAGATGTGGCTTTCCGACAGAACAGCCACGCCGGACACGCCGCCGTTCGGCGTGAAGTGGTGCAAATGGCAATGCAAAAGCGTTGCGCCCGCTACGTCGACGCAGCGCGCGAGAGTTGCTTCCACGTGTTTGAGATCGTCGATCCGCTTCGCCCCGAAGAGGTCGATAATCAAGTGATTGCCTGCGTAGCGAACGCCATCACGTTCGATAAAAAAGTCGAGGCGTTCTTCGCTTTGATCTCTGCAAGATCGATTGGTCTCGCAAAGCTCGGTGTCGTCTTGCGCTACGCGCGGAGTTTCACGGTGATCTTCCTTTTGGGCGGTGCTTGAACGAGTCAAGTCCATCCCCAATTGGAAGAGGGTGTCGTTGTAGGCCATCGGACCCTCCCCAACCAGCAGATAGATGTGGCTCGTCCGCTCCTTACTTTTGGGGCCTAGAGACGGGCACGCGGGGCGCGATTCCTCTCTTACCTTCAGGGCAGGTGGTCGAACGGAAGACCGTAAATGACGATTCATCCGATCGAACGCAAGGAAAAACTGTTCTAAGGGCGCAATTTTTCTCGGCGGAAGGCTTTGGAACTTAAAGGAAATTTGACGCTTGTCCCACGGCCCTGCCGATGTGACAGGCTAAACGCGCAGAATTGCTCAATAATCTGGTTCGGCCACCGATGGCGATTCGTTAGCGCCCGAACAAGCCATCGATTACGTCGCCGACACTTTTGCCTTTGAACTTCTTACGAAGGCTGTCGACCGTGTTCTTCAGCTGATCCGGGTTCTGCAGCAGCGAGTCGTAGTCCACGTTTACGGACGGGTCATCCCAGTCGCCCTTCACCGTGACCGGAACAGCAACCTTACTCTCATCGCCGGATGCGCCCTGACCTTGAAGACTTGCAACCAGCGCAGGCTGAAGAACGAGGTCGAATTTCCGTGTCGTTGCCAGGACCTTTCCCGTGCCGCTGACGCGCACAAGTGGGCTCAGCAACTTGAGGTCCTTCGTCTCCGCCACGCCGGACTTGATGTTGAAGCTTGCTGAAAATTCAGAGAAATCCGTCTTCTCGGTCGGGGACTGGTCGAGGTTGAAGACCTGGCCTTGCGATATGCCGCGCATCATCTTGGCGATGTTCCAACCGACAATAGCGCCGTCGCGGAAGACAAATGATGCGTTGCCATTCGCATTCGAAACGAGGCCGAACTCGTGCGCGCCGCGCGCCGCAAGTACGAGCTTGAGATCACCACGCCCGGAGATTTTCTCGAACGCGCCAACGTCCCGCAGCAGGGGTTGTACGCTCACTGACGTGAGCGTGACGGTGCCGCCGACGGACAGGCCACCGTCCTGGACGGGATCTGCCGTTAGGACTCCGATGCCGGAGCCGCTGTAGAGCTGCATCGAGTCGATATTGGTGCGCATTGCGCTGTCCAACACGCGAACCCTGGCCACCACCTGGTTCATGGTTAAGTTGGCCGTCTGCACAGCCTCCAGATTGAGCCGTGCTGTCACATCAACCGCGCCAAGTGCGCTCGTGTCGATGGGCACGGTGCTCCATCCGTGGCGCTGCGTCGTCCCGCGAACTTCCGGCGTGCGGCCGTTGGTGTCCGGTGTGACCGAGCGGCGGATCAGATCGTCGATCGATTTTGGGTTCCCCGCCTTGGTTGACGCGCCGGTTGTGTTTCCTGCCAGTCGCTGTGCGCCGGCAAAGACGCCTGCCAGCTTATCGACGTCGACAACGCCCGACGTCGACACGTCTGCCGTAATGTTCGGGCGCACGGATGCCAGCGCGATCTTGACCTGTCCTTTCACTCGCAGATCGCCCAGTTTGGCCTGGGTTTTGTCCAATTGAATCACGTCACCGGCGATGGAGACGTCACTGGTGGCTTCGAATGCGCCAAGGCGCTCGGCATCCGGCAGTGTCGTACCGGCCAAACGCGTCAGGGAATCGAGAACTGTCGCGGCGACCTGAACATTGCCGTCAAAGGTTGGTTGGCCCTCTAGTCTGATCGTTCCGTCGATCTTGGCTTCCGCTCCCGTGGTCTTGGCATTCACTTGGATAGGTACAGCCTGTCCGGATAACAGCGCGCGCGGTGGCGCCAGTTCACCGTCCAGGCTGAGCGGCCCACCGGGGGATCGGAAAGAGGCGGTAAAGGAAACAGGCGTGTCGATCGTGGCGATCCTGAGCGACAGATTGATGTCCTCAAAAGTCTGAGCCTCGCCTGAGCCTTCGTTCTGATAGTTGATCGTCCCGTTGGCGATCTCCAGGCCGTTGAGCTTCAGACGCTCGAGGGCAGCAATCAAATCGTCCGATGACGCAGATGAGGCGTTTGAGAGTGTACGGCCGGCATCCGTTGTCGTCGTGCCTGCTTGCGCGTAGCGTGTGAGCCGGTTGGTTCTTGCTAGCGATCCGAACTGCCAGCTGGCGCGCCCGTTGCGATCAACCCTCAGGTCGATCACCGGTTCGACAAGCGCAATCCGGTCGACTTCGACATTGCCCGTCAGCAGCGGCCAAATCGATACGCGGATGTTCAGACTGCGTGCGCGAACCGTTTCCGGTGCCGTCATTCCCGCAGGTGCGGACAGGCGGATTTCGTTCAGCGCAATGCCCATTGACGGCCAGAACGATAGACCGCTGCCGCCCGAGATCACGAGATCGCGCCCCGTTGTCTCTTTGACGTGGGCGACGAGTTGCTCTTCCAGAATCTTGGCCGGCGATAGGACGGCAACCAGTACCGCAACGGCTGCGATGGCGCCGACTAAGACGACGCTGAGGCCGATCGCAATCCGGGTGAGCCAGGTTGCGGCGGATGATGGCGGTGCCTTTTGGCGGCGTCGCCGCGGGCGGCCATGTCTGTCGAGTGGTGGCGGGCGCATTGCCGCTGATGCGTCGTTTGGATCCGTTGTGCCCGCGTATGGGTTTCGATCCGTCATGCGGCATGACCCTTTTTCAGCCAAAAAGCTCTATCGGCGTATGTCCGGCAGCCGTTTGCTGCGAAAACGTATACGTTTCACCGCTTTATCACGCGGTGACGTCGCAGCGGGGCTGGTACATGCGCCACAGATGTCGCGTATTTATGTCAAGGCAATAGGATTGTTCCAGAGCTTACGCCGTCGTTTGAGTATTTCTTGGTTGGAAAAGCTCATGCGAATCGGGACGCAGGAATGGATGCGACGCTGCCGGCACAGTCATTGATTGCGATTGTCGCCATTCCTTTTATAGCCTTTGCGATCTCTGAAGATCGGCGGGCTATGTCAGCGCCCCAGATTCTGTGGTTAATCGCTGGCGGCCTCGCGTTGCAGTACGCGCTTGTGATCATGCTGTTGGCCATGCCGTGGACGCGGGGTTTGTTTGATGCGCTTGGCGGGGCCGTGCTGGCACTCCAGAACGCAACGGACGCCGGTTCGCAGCTGCTGTTCGGTTATCTTGCGGGCGCGGACGCTCCGTTCGAGGTTACGAAGCCGCAGTTTGCTTACATTGTCGCATTCCGAGTTTTCCCCATGATCCTAGTGCTCTCGGCGCTTGTGCGTCTGCTTTATCACTGGGGCATTTTGCAGCGTGTGGTGCAGGCATTCGCGTGGGCCCTTCAGCGCACATTCGGAACTGGCGGCCCTTTGAGCACGGGCGCGGCTGCGAGCGTGTTCCTGGGTCTCGTTGAAGCGCCGCTGGTGATTCGCCCGTACCTGAGTGACATGGGCCGGGGTGCGTTGTTTGCGACGATGGTGTGCACCATGGCGACCGTGTCCGGCACCGTCATGGCCTTGTATGCCGGCATTCTGTCGGCGGTTGTCCCTGGTTCGGCCGGCCACATCGTCGCCGCCTCGCTAATCAACGTTCCGGCTGCGCTCATGCTCGCGAGACTGGCGGTCCCGACGGATTTCACTGGTGGGCCGAGCGGGCTGGATGTGCATATCGAAGATCCGCCGCGCAGTAGTGTCGACGCCGTCGTGCAGGGGACGATGGACGGTATTGGTCTCGTGGCCGGTGTCGCGGCGATGCTGATTGTCATGATTTCGCTTGTTGCACTCGTGAACGGCATGCTCGGCGTGATCGGCCCGGTCGGAGATGCGCCGCTGACGTTGCAGCGTATGCTCGGCGTCGTTTGTGCGCCAATTGCCTTTGCGATTGGAATCCCCTGGTCGGAAGCTGCCACTGCCGGCAGTTTGATTGGACAGAAGGTCATTCTGAACGAGTTTTTCGCCTACCTGCAGTTGGTTGAGCTTGGGACGTCTGATCCCGGTGCGCTGTCGGAGCGGTCGCGTTTGTTGTTGACCTATGCCTTGTGTGGATTTGCCAATCTGGGTTCGCTTGGCATCCTGATTGGTGGGCTCTCGGCGATGGCTCCGGAACGCCGGCCGGAAATCGTTGGCCTTGCACCGCGTGCAATGCTTGTCGGCTTTCTGGCGACTATGCTGTCGGCGGCTGTCGTTGGTACAACGACGTGGTCTGTACCGTCATAAGAGCATGATTGGCAGGGTTCGGTGGTCTTGCGGCCGTGTCGGCCATAAACGGTCTCGGCCAATCGCTCACGTGCTCGGCACAGTCTGTCGATCGCGCAAAGAGGACTTGTTTTGACTGTTGATCGCCCGCCTGTTTCGCCTCGCAACGTCTTGCAAAGGACTTTCGGTAGCACCAGCTTGGCTGGCGTCGGGCTTGCATATCTGGTCGCCTCCATCGGAGCCGTACTGTTCGTGACGATTGGCGCGCCATTGCCGATCTTTCTCGGCGCGCTCAGTTTCGCAATGATTGCGTCTATCGGAGGTGCGCCGGTCGAGCGACCCGGATTTCTGTCCGTACCCATGCGGATCGTGCTCGGCGTTGCGGTCGGCAGTGCCTTCAGCCCGGCGTTGCTCGGCCGTGCCGAAGAGCTGGCGATGACGCTGGCCCTGATTATTCCGTTCAGCGTGGCGATTACGGCGGCGGGAACGTGGTTCTATCATCGCATTGCCGGCTTTGACCTTGCGACCGCCTTCTTCAGCTCGGTGCCCGGCGGTTTGAATGATATGGTTTCGATGGCAGAGGACGCCGGGGCCAATCAGCGGATCGTGACGTTGGTACAATCCGTACGACTAACGCTCATTGTGTTTTTGGTCCCGATCTGGCTTGCGCTGACGGAAGGCGCGCAAACGACCGGTGGCGTGATCAACACCATTCACATCTGGGAAATGGCGCTTCTGGATTTGGTTGTGCTGGCCGGCCTTGGTGTTGTGGGCTGGTGGGTCGCGTTGAAGTTGGGCATTGCGGGCGCTGCGATTGTCGGCCCGATGATTCTGAGCGGTGTCGTACACGCGCTCGGCTGGACCACCGCGAAAGTTCCGACCGAACTGCTGATCCTTGCACAGTTGACTCTCGGCCTGTTGTTGGGTGCGCAGTTCCGTGGATTGACCATGCGTGAATTCACGTCCTGGTTGTGGTGGGGCCTAGTCTTCTCCGTCGTGCTCACGGCGGTCTCGATAGCGGTTGCGATTGGCGTTGCGGCAATCAGCGGCGCGGATGAGATATCGGTTCTGCTCGCATACGCGCCCGGCGGTCAGTCGGAATTAAACCTGCTTGCGATTATTCTTCATCTCGATGTTGCATTTATTGCTTTGCACCATCTCGTGCGGGTCGCAGCTGTCATTATCGGTGCGCAGATCGTGTTCATGATGCACCCGACTTGGCAAAAGCGTGATCAAAACTCGTGAGATTATCCCCGTGCGTGTTGATTTTTGTCGTGGTCAGTTGCCGGCGAGCGCTTGAAGATCGCGGCGGAGCACATTAGCGTACGCCACGTTATTGGGAGAGATCGGCCTCGTGCCGGCGCCGAAGGAGCAACCGCCCCGGAACCTCTCAGGCGAAAGGACCAGTAACAGCAGACTTAAACTCTGGAGAGAGGCGCGCCAATTCGGGACGGCGCCCGCCGACGGGATAACACTCTCAGGCAAACGGACAGAGGGGGCGTCGATCTTGATGACGGCAGTGGTGCCGTCTGAGGTCTGCGCCCGGCCTGTGCTTAGGCTCAGCCAACGGCGCCTCACGCATGGAGGCCGAAGTGGCAGATACCGGCGATCTTCTGAAAACCCCGCTGCATGATTTCCATCTCACGCATGGCGCGCGCATGGTGCCGTTCGCCGGTTACACCATGCCGGTTCAATATGCCGATGGCGTCCTCAAAGAACACGTGCATACGCGAAGCTCGGTCGGTCTTTTCGATGTGTCGCATATGGGCCAGGCCGTTCTTGAGGGGCCGTCTCATGCCGCCGTCGCGGCCGCGATGGAAGCGTTAACGCCGGGTGATCTGGTCGGGCTTGGCGCTGGGCGGATGCGCTATACGCTTCTGCTCAAGGATGACGGCGGCATCATCGATGACCTGATTATCACCCGTCCGGCTGATCCGGCCGACGACGGCCAGTTGCTGATTGTCTGGAATGCATCGCGGAAGGCTGTTGACGCAGACTATGTCCGTGCACGCCTGCCAGATGGCATTACGCTGTCTGAGGTCCCGGATCGCGCGTTGCTTGCGCTGCAGGGGCCGAACGCGGCGCAAAGTCTCTCTGCCCATTGTCCGGATGTTCTCGATCTCAAATTCATGACGGCACGCCCGGCGCAGGTTGCGGGCGTCGACTGTCATGTGTCTCGCGCGGGTTATACCGGCGAAGATGGGTTCGAGATTTCCGTACCGGCCGCCGATGCGATGGCCTTGGCCGAGGCTCTGGTTGCGGATGACGCCGTGCGGCCGATCGGGCTTGGCGCGCGCGATTCGTTACGCTTGGAGGCCGGACTTTGCCTCTACGGCAACGACATCGACGAGACGACAACGCCGGTTGAGGCCGGCCTCACGTTCGCAATCAGCAAGGCGCGCCGGACCGGCGGTGAACGGGCGGGCGGCTTTCCGGGCGCGGAGCGGGTTATCAGTCAGCTCGCGAATGGCGTGGACAAAGTGCGCGTCGGCCTGATCGGCGAGGGGCGTGCGCCGATCCGCGCCGGGACCGGCTTGTTCGCCGATGAGGACGCCCAAGCGTCCATCGGCTCCGTCACGTCGGGCAGTTTTGGACCCAGCCTCGAGAGGCCGGTCGCGATGGCGTATGTGCCGCCCGAGCAGGCGGTCGTCGGCACGCGCGTGTTTGCCGATGTTCGTGGCAAGCGCCTGCCTGCAGTTGTTTCGGCAATGCCCTTTGTTCAACCGAACTACGTGCGGGGCTGATCGCAGAACCCCACACCGAGAGTCTTAAGGAGACGGCCATGCTCAAATACACGGAAAGCCACGAGTGGATTTCGGTCGACGGCGACATTGCAACCGTCGGCATCACCACCCATGCCACGGAACAACTTGGCGATGTCGTCTTCGTCGAATTGCCCGACGTCGGGTCCACGTTCGCAGCCGGTGGCGAGGCCGCAACCGTGGAGTCGGTCAAGGCCGCATCAGACATTTACGCGCCGCTTGCCGGGACCATTACCGAAGTCAATCAGGCCATCGTTGATGACCCGGCCAAGGTCAATGCAGACCCGATGGGCAATGCCTGGTTTTTCAAACTGAAACTTGATGACCCCTCTTCAGCCAGCGGGCTGCTCGACGAAGCCGCCTACACTGCTCTCATCGGTTGACACGCAACAATGGATCGCACCATGCGCTTCGCCTTCACGACTTACGAGCCTTACGACTTCGGAAATCGACGCCATATCGGCCCGTCACCCGGCGAAATGTCGGAGATGTTGACTGTGGTGGGCGCCAAGAGTCTGGACGCCTTGATCGACGAAGCCGTGCCACGCGCGATCCGGCAGGAACAACCGTTGTCTTGGGAACCGGCGCTATCCGAAAGCGAGGTCCTCGTCAGGCTGCGTGAGACGGCTGCGAGGAACACGGCGTTGGTCTCGATGATCGGCCAAGGCTATCATGGCACGATTACGCCGCCGGCGATCCAGCGGAACATACTTGAGAATCCGGCATGGTATACCTCGTATACGCCGTATCAGCCGGAAATCAGCCAGGGCCGACTTGAGGCGCTGTTGAATTTCCAGACGATGGTTTCGGACTTAACCGGACTTGATATTGCCAACGCCTCGTTGCTCGATGAAGCAACGGCCGCCGCTGAAGCCATGGCGGTTGCGCACCGTGTCGCCAAGTCCAAACAGACGGCGTTCTTTGTCGATCATCACTGTCATCCGCAGACGATTGCCGTTGTCGAGACGCGGGCGAAGCCTCTGGGCTGGGAGGTGATTGTCGGTGACCCATTCGCCGATCTCGATCCTGAAGCGGTGTTCGGTGCGCTGTTCCAGTATCCCGGCACGTACGGCCATGTGCATGATTTCACGGATGTGATCGCGGCGCTGCACGTGAAAAAAGCGATTACCGTAATAGCCGCTGATCCGCTGGCTTTGACGCTGCTGAAACCGCCCGGCGAAATGGGAGCCGACATTGCGATCGGCTCGACGCAGCGGTTCGGTGTTCCGATGGGCTACGGTGGACCGCATGCCGCCTATATTGCCTGCCGCGACGCCTACAAGCGGGCGTTGCCGGGCCGCATTGTTGGCGTGTCGATCGATGCGCGCGGGAACCGGGCCTATCGTCTGTCGCTGCAAACGCGCGAGCAGCACATCCGCCGTGAGAAGGCGACATCGAATGTGTGCACCGCGCAGGCACTGCTGGCTGTGATGGCATCGATGTATGCCGTCTTTCACGGGCCGCACGGATTGAAAGCCATTGCGCAGCGCGTCCATCGCAAGGCGGTTCGCCTTGTCGAAGGGCTGGAACAACTCGGCTTTGATGTTCAGCCGGCAGCGTTTTTTGATACAGTCACCGTAGAGGTTGGCCCGCTGCAAGGCGTGATTCTGAAAGCGGCCGAAGTCGGCGGCATCAATCTTCGCAAGATCGACGACAATCGTTTGGGGATCGCGCTGGACGAGAAGATCAGGCCGGCTGATATCGAAGCCGTATGGCGTGCATTCGGCGGTGACTTGGTCGATGCCGGCGACACAAAAGACAATGCGCATAACCATCGCTTGCCTTCCAACCTGTTGCGCACGTCGGAATATCTGACCCATCCGATCTTTCACATGAACCGGGCCGAAGCCGAGATGACCCGCTATATGCGGCGGCTGGCCGATCGTGACCTCGCCCTGGATCGCGCCATGATCCCGCTTGGCTCTTGCACGATGAAGCTCAACGCGCCGGCGGAGATGATGCCAGTCACGTGGCCGGAGTTCGCGGAGATGCATCCCTTCGCGCCGAAACATCAAGCGGCCGGGTATCGCGAACTGATCTCAGATCTCTCTGAGAAGCTGTGTGTCACGACTGGCTATGATGCGATCTCAATGCAGCCGAACTCAGGCGCTCAGGGCGAGTACGCCGGGTTGCTGACCATCCGCGCCTATCACGAGGCTCGCGGAGAGGGCCATCGCGACGTCTGCTTGATCCCGACGTCGGCCCACGGAACGAATCCGGCGTCCGCTCAGATGGTGGGCATGACGGTCGTGGTCGTGAAGTCGGCAGAGAACGGTGATGTCGATCTCGCGGACTTTCGCGCCAAGGCGGAAGCTCATGCCGATCGGCTCTCAGCGTGCATGATCACGTATCCATCGACACATGGCGTGTTCGAAGAAACCGTACGGGAAATCTGCGACATCACGCATGCACACGGTGGGCAGGTTTATCTGGACGGGGCCAATCTCAATGCCATGGTCGGGTTGGCGCGTCCTGGCGACATTGGCGCGGATGTCAGCCATCTCAATCTCCACAAGACGTTTTGCATTCCCCACGGCGGTGGCGGGCCGGGCATGGGTCCGATTGGCGTCAAGGCGCATTTGGAACCGCATTTGCCAGGGCACGTGATGGAAGATGGCCGCCCAGGTGCGGTTTCGGCTGCGCCGTTCGGGTCGCCAAGCATTCTGCCGATCAGCTGGGCTTATTGTCTGATGATGGGCGGCGACGGCCTGACCCAGGCGACGAAGGTTGCCATTCTCAACGCGAACTACATTGCCGCGCGCCTGAAGGACGCTTATCCGATCCTCTACACGTCGGCCTCGGGTCGGGTTGCGCACGAGTGCATTGTTGATACGCGCCCCTTGGCTGAAAGCGCCGGCGTCACGGTGGACGACATCGCAAAGCGTCTGATCGATTGCGGGTTTCACGCGCCGACCATGAGTTGGCCGGTGGCGGGAACGTTGATGATCGAGCCAACGGAGTCTGAGCCTAAGGCCGAGCTTGATCGCTTCTGTGATGCGATGATCGCAATCCGCGCCGAGGCGCAGGACATTGAAGACGGTCGTGCAGACGCGTCCAACAATCCGCTGAAAAACGCACCACATACCGTCGAGGATCTGGTTGGTGAGTGGGATCGTCCCTACTCGCGCGAGCAGGCGTGCTATCCGCCGGGCGCGTTCCGCGTCGACAAGTACTGGTCGCCGGTCAACCGCGTCGACAATGCGTACGGCGATCGTCATCTCGTCTGCTCGTGTCCACCGCTGGAGACCTATCAGGAGGCGGCGGAGTAGCGTCGCCGGTCTTTCGGCTATGTGACGTGTGCGGTGTTGAGAGAGATCAAAGCACCGCGCACAGCGATGCAGGACCTTCGGTGATCGGTTTCGGTGTTGTGAACCGACGCACGATCACACCTGAAAGGCTTGCATGATATGTCGCACGTTCCCCACGAACTCGCCGCTGAATTCCCTGAGCTGAAAGATAAGATCCACGAACTCAAGACGACGGACGCGCACTTTCTTCGCATGTTTGATGCGTATCACGACGTCAATCGGGAGATTCACCGGGCGGAGGCAGCCGGGCTGAACATCTCTGACGAGCATTACGAAGAACTCAAGAAAAAGCGCATGACGCTCAAGGACCAGCTGTACATGATGCTGACACGCTGATCGTCGTCGTGCGGACGGTGGACACACAAGCGTTGTCCACCGTTCGCGTTGCCCAACTGGCGCCGGCACTACCTCGGGCTGTTGAGACTGTTCACGTACGCAATGATCTTGTCGACATCCTGAGAGGTGAGATTGAAGGCCGGCATCTCGCGGTGAGGTGCCGCGATGCCGCGCGTAATCGGCTCGCGAATCTCAAGCAGCGGATACCGGCTCGTCAATGTCCGGAACGCTGGGGCATTCGGGTTCGTGCTGACGTCCTTGCGATCAATGGCATGACAACGGCTGCACAGGATCGTCGCTAGTGTTTTGCCTTCGGCAACGACGGTCGTGATTCTCTCGCTGGCGGACGTCACGCCGAGACGCTTCAAGCCATCGATCGCACCTCTCATTTGGTTATCGATGGTAAGTGCGCTCTGGAAGGCCGCGATCGCCTCCTTCTTCCGTCCGGCTGCTTCGAGAGCGTAGCCGCGATTGGCGTAAGCCAGCGCGTAGTTCGGGCTCAACCGTATCGCCGTCGCGTAGTCCTGCAGGGCCTGATCGAGGTTTCCCTTTTTGCGAAACGCCAGTCCGCGGTTGTTGTAGGCGACCGCGTTTTTGGGTTGCAGTTTGATGGCCGCATTGAAATCCACGATCGCCTTGTCCAGTTCGTTGGTCACAAGGAACGCGTAGCCGCGTACGGTCAACAACCGCGCATCGGATGACTGCCGGCGTATCGCTTCGCTGAGATCGGCAATTGCGGCGGCGTGGTTCTTGAGAACGAGATAGGCAAGCCCGCGTTTTTCATAAGAGCGGACGTCGTCCGGTGCGAGTTTGATAGCCGCCGTGAACGCGTCGACTGCGTCTGCATGCGTGCCGGCCTCGGCCAGCAAACTGCCGCGTTCGCGATGTGCACGAGCTTTCTGACTATCGGTGAACTCGCGACCGCGCAACACCGTGTCACAAGCCTCAAGGCGTTTGCTGCCGTCCCGCGCGGTAAGGCAGTCGGTGTAACCCGTGGCGTCGCTCGTGCCCGCGCTCAACGCCAGTAGAACTGCGCCAGTTGTCATGGTTGCTCGCATTCCGTCCCTCCCTATGGCGCCGGCATAACGGCACAGGTGCAGCTCAGGCCATGCCTGAGCTACCGATACCGCGCACCAGGATCGCTCTATGGAAACCAACATGGGCGCAGCAGGACGCGTTCGGATTGATCTGTCTCAAACCAAAGCAAATTGAGTTTGTGGCAGGTAGTGCTGCGCACGTGACCGCACAGTTTCCGTGTGGTCGTTCGCGTGCGCCAAGCGCAATCCGGGTCCGGGTGAATTGCCGGGGCCCGTCAGCGCCGTATGCCAACGTCGACTGAATTGCGATTTCAAGGCGGAGAGCCGGTCCGTTGTGTTTCCGGCTCGGATTGGTGCTGGGAGCGGGTTAATGAACTGGCACGGCGTAGGGTTGCTTGCGGTGGTCCTAACGATATCGATATTACCGATAGCAACCTATGCGATCGCACGATCGGATGAATCCCGGACTGAGGCCGCGGCACTCGCGCACGGCGCCCGCCTCGTCAATAAGGGGCGATTGGAAGACGGTATCGTTGCGTGTGTGGCCTGCCATCGCGCCTCTGGTAAAGGCGATGCGGGCTCAGCCTTTGGCAATTTAACCGGGTTGTCGAAAGCCTATCTGGCGAAGCAGCTGCACGACTATCAAACCGGAAAGCGCGAGAACCGCGTCATGCAGGTGATTGCAAAGAACCTGACCAAACGGGACATTGATGCGCTCGCAACCTACTACGCGAAGCTGAAGTCTGCGCATGAGCTGAGCAAGATCCCCGAAGCACCGCCGGAAGGCGTTCGGCTTGCCGAAAGTGGTGATGTGGAACGCGGCTTGGTCGCATGTGTTACGTGTCACGGCAAAGACGGGCGCGCGGCCGATGATCGCGTGCCAAACATCTTCGGACAGCATCCACTTTACATCACGAACCAATTGACGGCGTGGCAATCGGGCCAACGCAAGAACGACCCGGACTCGATTATGGCCGAGATTGCGAAGAAGCTTACCCCGCTTGAAATCAGCGCCGTTGCGATCTACTTCGCGCGTCGCTCCCGATCGGAGAATTAGGTTTCTCCTCATGTCAAGCGAGCAAGCCGTTTCGGCTCCAATGAAACATGTTGCGTCAACCTTGCATTTCATTCTGCTGCGCCCTTGTCTGCGGGGCGGAGCAACTGTGTCTGATTGCGACGACGTCTTGCGCGCGGCCAGGCCTCAGCCGGCATCTTCGGTGGCTATCGCCAGCAGCTTGGCGGCAATCGCCGCGACAGTCGTCCACGTTATGATTTGCTTCCTCTTCATTCGAAAAGCACCGCTTGCTGGTCGCGCGATCGCGTGAGAGCTGCGTGACAGATGCGCGGTCTCTCCCTGTCTGATCACGCACCGCGCAATCGCCGTGATAGGCGGGCGTTTCGTTAGGATGATTTTCTCGTGCTATGGTGTTTTGATGGACCAAAAGATAGATAAGGAGATGATTGTGCAGGAAGCGTTGCTAGAGACGTCTGAGGAGTTGTCGCGCGTCGCGTTTGGTTTCATGGCATCGAAGGCATTGTTTGCCGGATTGCACATCGGGTTGTTTACTCACCTTGGCGACGGGCCGATGACGATTGACGAGATCTGTCAGGCAACGAAAGTCCCGCGCAACCGCATCGTCACCTTGGTCACGGCGTTGTCCAGCATCGGTGCGCTCAAGGCCGAGGACGGCGGCAAGTATGCGAATTCTCCTGCGTCCGAGCACTTCCTGGTGCAAGGCGCAAGGTATGATTTCGGCGACTATCTGCGTTACCAAATCGACAAGCAGATGTATCCGTTCATGCAGCAGCTGAACGATGTGCTGGACGGCAAGCCGGACGAAACTGCCGTCGATTCTTATGCGCACTGGATGTCGGATGCTGAGCAGGCGCGGCTTTATAGTGAGGCGCAGCATTCCGGCTCACTCGGGCCCGGGCGGACCTTGGCGCGAACTGTCGACTTGTCGCATGCGCGGCAGCTGCTGGATGTCGGTGGCGGTACCGGCGCGATGACAATCAGCCTGTGCAAGGCTTACCCGAACCTCGAGTCGACCATAATCGAATTTCCGAACGTCGCGGAAATCGGCTGGGACTTTGTCTCCGAGGCCGATCTAGTCAATCGCGTGCGTTACATCCCCGGAAACGCGCTGTCTTCAACATGGCCAACAGACCAGGACGCGGTTTTGATGTCGTATCTGTTGAGCGGTGTGCCCGGAGATCGGATTGCCGACCTGTTGGTCTGGTCGCGTGACTCGCTCGTTCCGGGTGGTGTTGTCATGATCCACGACTTCATGGTCGACACAAACAGGAAGGGACCGACGCTTGCCGCGCTTTGGCAATTGCAGCACCTCGCGTTCACGCCGGATGCGCAGTCGATCTCGACAGGATGGCTGGAAAAGGCGCTTCGCGATGTGGGCTTTGACGTAGTTCATAGCGACGATTTGATTCCGAGTATGACCAAGCTCATCGTCGGCAAGAAGCCCCTCTAACAAAATATGCCCTGATCAAGAGTTCGGCGCGGGCCCGGACGCATGATTGAACGTGTGTCTGGGTGTGCGCCGGCGGTGGTCAAAATCCGAAGTCAGACCGGAGGTGACGAACGATGGCGCGTGCGGACTTCACGTTCTTCTTTGCGTTTCGCGTGCGCTACTCGGAAGTGGATGCGCAGGCGATCGTCTTTAATGCGCATTATCTGACGTACTTCGACACCGCAATCACGGAGTACTTTCGCGCGCTGCCTTACGACTACAAAAGTGCGGTTGCTGCAGCGGGGTGCGATTATCATACGGTCCGCGCGCTGGTTGAGTACAAGCAGCCATTGTCATTCGATGAAACGTTTGACGTCGGGGTGCGGGTCGCGCGGATCGGGACGTCGTCGGTCCGGTTTGCACTTGAAGCTCATGGCGCGCAAGCGGACGACTTGCGCGCAACCGGAGAAGTCGTTTGGGTCTACACCAACCAGAGCACCGGGCGACCGCAGGCTGTTCCCGAGGCGTTTACAAGTCGCGTCACCGCGCTTGAGGGTGATGCCATTCGCGCAACTTGAGATTTGCGGAGCGTCGTAGTCTTCAAGCTATCGATTGCCGCCGGGCGAGCGGCAGGTGCCGGTCTCGCCTCGTTCGCGTGGTGGAGTGCTTACTGCTTTTTCGGCGCACTTTTGGCTTTTGGCTGGGGTTGTTTGGCGGCGCCCGCATTTGACCTCGCCGGCTGACCGCCAAGATTGACAGCCTGGACAGATATACGCGCGAGCCGCCAACGCGCGCGATAAACCGCGTAGGACAGCTTGAAGCGCACCTCGAGTGGCTTGGTTGGAAAGCGTCCCTCGACGACGAGTTCATTTCGATTGTCGACGATTGGTGGCACCCGCAGGACGGGGGTTATGACCGCGACGGGATCCAGATTGATGCCGCGCCTTGAGAAATCTGAAAAAGCGGCAGCCAGTTGGGCCGGCGTGGTATTGAGTCGGAACGCCGGTGTGCCGAGATCCCGCAGGACCGCGAAGTTGCCGGTGTTCACGGCATGGCCGACACCCAGCATTGTCGATCGGATCAGGACCAGCAAACCCTGTGCGCTTGGCGGCTTGAGCTTCGCTGCGTTCGCTCGGGGCGACTTGGCAGCTGCGGCGGCTGGCGCTTTTTTGTCCTGAGCCAGAACGCCGTTGCTGACAGATATGACGAAGGTCAGTGCAACAAGTAACGCGGCAAGTCTGCGCAATGGGCGAGTCATTCGGACGTCCCCAATATGGAAAAGTGGATGACCGCAAGATCATCCACTCTCATTCAGGCTTCGGAATGGCTTTTACTTACCAGGAGGCGACGAAACCGAGGCGGCCGCCGGCTTTGCCTGAGTCCGTGCCGACACCAACAGCGCCGATGAAGGTGAACGTGTTGTTCAACTTGAGCGCAGTTTGACCGGCGAGGGCGCTCTTGCCATCCCAATGGCCCCAGTTGACCGCGACCGCATAGTCACGTCCGGCCGGGAGGACAAGGCCGCTCATTGCCATGGCGACAGCAATACCTTCGCGGTTTTCGTCGATCTCTTTCAGCGCTTTGTTGACTTCGCTGTCGACGTATTTCTTGTTCGCAGCGTCATAGTCTTTGATTGGCGTACCGACGTTCGTCACGCGCTGATAGTTGAAGTCCGCACGCTTGTAGACGGTCAGGTAGTCCGTATCGACGTCTTTCGCATTGACGTACTTTGCGTTGACGACCTTGGCTTCGACCTTTTTGGCATGCACTTCCTTGGCATACACTTTCTTGGCGTCGACGACCTTTGCGCTCACATACTCGGCGTCGACGTCGTAGGCGTTGACGTATTTGGCGTTGACGACTTTGGAGTTTGTGACAACCGAGTTGCTGACGACGGAATTCACCTTCACAGCGTCGATGTCGTACGCGTTGACATACTTTGCGTTGACGACCTTGGATTCAACGACCTTCGTTTCAACCTTCTTGGCCTCGACTTTACCGTCGACGTGGACGTCGCCACCGACTTTGAGGTCTCCCTTGACCCCAGCGTCGCCATGCACGCCGAGATCATTTTCGACTTTCAGGCCTGTCGAATCGTTAATGACAACGGGTCCAGGACCGCCGTTATTGATGCCGCCCTTAACGCGGAGATCATCATTGACGGTCAGGTCGTCACCGACCTCCAGATCCTTCTTGAATTTTGAGTCCTCAGCGACGTGAAGTTCGTCTTGGATTGTCGTTTTGCCGGTTACGATCAATGGGTCGGAAATCGTTACATCACCGTCCAGATTGTCGATCTTGCCACGTACGTCCAGCGTACCGTCGACTCGTGCGGATGAGTCCGACGAAACATGGAGGCTGGAGCCGCTTTCAATCTTGAGCTTTGCTCCGTCCGCAAAAGACATCGTGTCGGGAACGCTTGTGTTGGACAGGTTTCCTGGACCTGGCTCAGCCTGCTCTATTTGGCCGTTCTCGCGGGTGAACACGTTGCACCGCGCGACCGTGCCAGGTCCCGGGCAGTTCAGAGAGTCGGTTTCGCTCGTAAAACTCATGGATTGCGCCGATGCCGGCGCTGCGGATACCGCAATCATCAAGGCTCCAGCAGCGACACTGGCTGCGAGCGCTGAACGTGTCTGAGACCAAAGTGAAATAAAAGCTTGGGTGGATTCGTTACGCACAACATACCCCCTACGCACATACGAATAACGCACAAATTACCGACAACCCGCCACGACCCGCTGTCCCGTGGACTGCCTTCGAATTGTGCATAACTGCCTTCTTCTCGCCTTACATCCGGATTGTGCACAGTCGGGGGATGACCCTGAATAAGTGCTGTAGATTGGCCACAGCTCAAATGAGTTTCCGTCCGTTAACGAATTGTTTTCAATTATCTGAGTCCGGAGCACAGGTAGTCTCGTTTCGTTTTATCGACAAGATTGATAATCCCCAGTCCATTCAGAGTTCTGCGCAGTTGTTCTCGTGTCTCTGTTCGCTCTGAAGCGTGATCGCAAACGCGGTTGAACTCCATTTATGACTTGGATGCCGGCTTGTCGTGACGCGCGGAAACAACGATTCAGGGGCTCGGTGTTCCAGCTTTCCGGTTGTGGATAACGTAAATTCGCTCGCGCATCTCTGTCCGACGTTATGTGTCGCCAATGGGAGACAGATGCGGACGGGGCTCGGTCGAAAGCGCGCGGGTGTGGAAAGCTGCGTCGCCACAATCCACAGGCTGAATCCATAACCGCTTGCCACAATTCATGGCCCACGGTCACGGGTCACGGTTGGACATAGTCGGCGAGGAAGCGTTCGACGACTGACCAATACGCCTTCGATGACGTGTTGCGGCTCGCGATGAGTGCCGAAGATCCGTGGCGTCCACCGGTCCGAGGAGCAAAGCCGACTTTGCGGTTATGCGGGATCCGCTGAAGGATCCTGCGCCAACGCTTGCGCTCGCTCGCCGGTGACGTGATGAGAACCGGTGCATCCAGCTTTGCAGCGGCCCCGGCGATCGACATGCCTCGGATGTACTCACCTGGTGACATCGCGACGACGGCGTCGACCCGGCTCTTCGGATCACTGGCGACCAGGAAGGCCAGGGCTGCTGAATATGAGCTGCCCCACAATACAACCTTGCCGGTCGTTTGTGAGCGGGCCCATGCCACGGCGGCGACGATATCTGGCCTGGCGGCGAGATAAGACCTCCGCTTGCCCGCCTGGCCGGCGCGTCTTGCCGTTGCATTCGCGACGCCGCCAAAGGACTTGCCGGATCTTTGATCGATCGCAATTGCATTGAAGCCAAGGCGATTGAGGCGCGGCGCAATCGTGCGGTACTCGCCGCGGCTCGATGCAGCTTGGTGGGCAAGGACGATCCAGGGACCGCTCGCGCGTTGATCGGTCCCGTAGACGTCGGCCGTGACCTTAAGGCCGTCGGACGCCACGAGGGTTGTCGTTTGCTGGGCAAGCGCCGGCGCGCCCGCGCTTGCCAGAATGATTGCCAGGACAAGGCAGCGGACCATGGCCGATCTCCATCGTTTGGCGTGCGAGCGCAGACCGTAATCCGTGTCCTGCGGGTGAGAAACCGACGAATGCGTGAGCGCTCGCCGGCTCGAGCGAGAGGAGTCTTTCATTTGCGCTGTTCGCACGCTCGCGGGCTCGCGGCTCGAGCGCGTCTCTACGTGCGCTACCGCTCGCGACAAGCGCTCGCTACTTGAGCGCGGGCCAGCCGTCCGGCACCCCAGGCCGCGACCGCGGCCCGCCGCGTTGCGGCGCCCCCGCGGAGGGCCCGGCCGCCAGGCCGGAACAGCCCGTGAGCGAAGAGTCTTCATTTGCGCTGTTCG
>JBCDAH010000065.1:0-25623 GCA_039186015.1 Pseudomonadota bacterium | reverse complement strand
TTTCCCTCGATGTCGGGGAACGGCACCAGGTCATCGTCGATGTCGTCGTAGGTGACCTGGTCGCGTTCGTCGCCGGTCAAGGCGCCGAAGTTGGTTTGGGCGTACCGCACATCCCATGCGTGGGACGTATGGCCTGATCCTGCGCGGTCCTGTGTGTCTGGCTACGGCCAGCTCTTGACACAGGAGCAGTCGATCCATGCCACCGCAACATACCAGACATCCCTCAGATAACGCATTCGTCATCTCTTGTTCAGGTTGGGCCGGACATACCCGTTAGCACCGACCTCAAGAGCGTACTCCGAGGCTCGGCATCCTGTTTAAGAGGAGGGACCACGTGTCGAAGATTCTCACCGGTATCACTCTCGCCTTTGCCGTGGCTGTCGTCGCAGCCCTGCCGATCACGGCGTCAACCGCCCAGGCGGCAACAGCGGCCGGCGCGGCAAAGACCGCTCCGGCTGTCGGGGCAGATCTCCTTCAGAATATCCACTTTTGCCATCGCCGTTCCCGCATCGGGCCGGTGACAGGGCTGCGGCACCGCCACGTCGGCCCCGGCTGTCGCTGGGTGCGGACCAGCGGATACCGCAACAGATGTCGGCGTTGGCGCCGGATTTGTCGCCGTCGCTGTTATGACCGCCGCAACCCACGCCGCTGTTTCCGCCGTTGCTACAATCGCAATGCGCCGGATCGCTGCTTCTAAGCGCGGCCAGAATGACTGAATTGGCGGCCCCCGAAGGGGCCGTCATTGTTTGCGCACGGACACATCAACGATCGCCTATTAGTTCATGGTAGTGCGATGCCGGTCGCAGTCGCGTCAGTTCTGCTTGCTTTCGACAAACAGCCGCGCTGAGTAACCGGTCATGATCTGGCCGTCGAAAAAGCGAGCCACGGGCGGCAGCGTCGCGATGAATGTGATCGGCGCGATGGACGTCTGAAAGAACGCATCGACAACATCCACTTTCTCGACACTTTGAGCCGTCGCGGACAACGAGACGTCAAACCGTCCGCCTTTACGAACGACGCGCTGTTTGCTGTAGGCACGCGGGTAAAACAACACAGTCGCCGAGTAGCTCCCGCGCCCGGCCACGGTAATCGGAGCGAAGGCGCGTTTTGGACGTGAAACGCCAGTCTGAATGTTCTCCTTGGTCGAGAAGTACCCCTGATCCGCAAAGTACGTCGCCCGAAACTCGCGCTCGCGAGAGGTTTCGAGATCGCGAACCTTAAGCCGCAGTGTCGAGACGACACCGTCTCTCGCCCCACTGTTGGCAATTGTGACGGGAACAACGAGCACTTCGTAACCACCGTTGGGGTCGCGCGTGTAGGCGACGGTATCCGGCACAAAGAGATGGAGATTGGCCTGCTTCAAAACCGTCTGGTATAAACTGACGCCCGACATGACGAGCGCAAGTAACGACACCATAATGGTGGAGTAGGTTGCCATGCGGGATCCTGCTAACGCAGCGGTGGTCTCCGCAGATGTTTCGACGACTCCATCAGCGTGCTCGCGTCGCTTACTCATAACTGTCGTATCCTCGGCACGGATCTGAGTTGCGCAGATATGCTTCTGCCATCTGAACCAAGGCGACCGCGTAACACGAGCGGAGACATGCCCCTAGTGCGACGGCGCAACCACCTGTAGGAACTTGTTCGCCATAGAGGAGACGCCAATGCCACCGGACACGCTCCGCCTTCGGGAAACAGCGCTTTGGAGCTGGAGCCTATACCCAAACCAGTGTTATCTTGGGCGTATGCAATTGACGCTGCGTCGTCCGCTTGAGCAGTCGCTCGCTCACTTAACGGACCAGGAGTGGCAGGAGCTTCACCGCACGCTCTCGTCCTATGAAGGGCTGTTGCAAGATCACTTTCAGCCCGACCGGTTCAACTACAAGCAGCTGGGTAATCAGTGGCATCAGCTTCATGTGCACGTCGTTCCGCGCTACGCCGACTCGCGCGTATGGCGAGGCATGGAGTTCGTCGATCACAGATTTGGTGACGACCCCCACCCTGAATTCGAGTCACCACTCAACGATGAAGGGACGCACGCGCTTGCAACTTGGCTGAGACCGTTGGTGTCCGCGCTTGACGTGACGTGATGTGAAGCCTCTGGAGTATCCGTCTCGATCAAGAGATGATTGGCGCCCATTTGCGATCGTCGCGCGAGCCACTTATTCAGCTTACTCGGCGGCCGCGCGCCCTCCCGGCATGGCCCAGTTAAAACCTGAACTCAGCTCTTCCGCACGCCTGAACGTGTCAGCGCGACAGACGCGCCATGGCTCGGCATAGCGTAGCGGCACCGGTCGATTCTCGACGTCCAGAAGATCACCGGGATTGAGGTAGTCATAGTGATCTGCCAGTGAGACGACGCGGTCAGCCGCTGCACGCCGCAAGAAGTGGTGTGGCCGCAGCTGGCTTGGATGTTGAAGTCCGGCGGCGGCGATCAATTCCGCAAGCGCCTTCACGGTTTCACGGTGGAAGCTGTAGACGCGCTCTGCCTTGTCCGTAACGACGATTGCGCGCTGCCGAGACCAGTCGTTCGCCGTCACGCCCGTCGGGCAATGCCCAGTGTGACACGCCTGGGCCTGAATACAGCCAACCGCAAACATGAAGCCACGCGCCGCATTGCACCAGTCCGCCCCCAGCGCCATCACGCGCGCCATGTCGAAGGCGGATGTGATCTTTCCAGATGCACCGATACGCACTTTGTCGCGCACATCGATTCCAATCAGGGCATTGTGCACGAACGTCAGGCCGTCGCGTAACGGCATGCCCATGTGGTCCATGAACTCAAGCGGTGCGGCTCCCGTCCCGCCTTCTTTCCCATCGACGACAATGAAGTCTGGCAGGATGCCGGTCTCGGCCATGGCCTTGCAAATCGCCAGGAACTGCCAGGGGTGGCCGACACACAATTTGAAGCCGGTCGGTTTGCCCCCGGATAATTGCCGCAAGAGCTCGATGAATTCGAGGAGTTCAATCGGCGTCGAGAACGCGCTATGCG
The DNA here is from genome assembly GCA_039186015.1 of Pseudomonadota bacterium. GTDB lineage: Bacteria > Pseudomonadota > Alphaproteobacteria > Rhizobiales > Hyphomicrobiaceae > JBCBWG01. The sequence goes on along the minus strand of JBCDAH010000065.1, from coordinate 22,631 downwards.
CAGCGGGAGAGATGCAGTCCTTTCCCATCGGTATTCCACGGGTCTTTGCAATCTCAGGCGTAATCTTGGCTGCCGGAAGAATACCGCCCTGACCGGGCTTCGCACCTTGACTGAGCTTAATCTCGATCATTTTAATCTGAGGGTCGACAGCCACTTGCGCAAACTGATGCTGATCAAACGCACCATCATGAGTACGGCAGCCGAAGTAACCGGAGCCGATCTCCCAGATCAAGTCACCGCCAAACTCTTTATGGTAGCGGCTGACGGCGCCTTCACCGGTATCATGAGCAAAGTCGCCCTTTTTGGCGCCCTTGTTCATCGCGCGGATCGCGTTCGGCGATAGCGATCCGAAGCTCATTGCTGATATGTTGAAGACCGAAGCGCTGTAAGGCTGCGCGCACGCAGGGCCGCCGATTGAAATCCGGAACGGCTCGGTTGCGCGCGGGCGCGGCGCCATCGAGTGGTTCAGCCATTCGTATCCACTGTCGTAAACATTGTACTGGGTACCGAATGGCCGCTTATCGAGCACCGATTTTGCGCGTTGATAGACAATGGCACGTTTGTCGCGCGGAAACGGCGTACCGTCCTTTTCGCCCTCGAAGAAGTACTGCCGCATCTCGGGGCGAATGCCCTCGAGAATGAAGCGCAAATGCGCGGCAATTGGATAGTTCCGCAAGATTGCGTGCCGGGATTGCAAAAGATCTCGCAGGCCCAAAACCGTAAATGCGGCGAAGACAACCAGCGGAATAAGCAGCAGCCAGATATCCGGCCAGACGACCAATGCAGTGCCACTTAACGCCGTTCCCACAACGGCAATCGTCAGCAGAATGTATCGAGAAGTGAACGGCAGGGTAAGGAATGTCATCAGCGCGGTCCCGACGGTTACGTCGCAGTGTTTGCTACCGCGCGACCGTAAACACGTCGCGCAAGATCGCAACGGGTTACCAACGCCAAAAAACACTCTGATCATGTAAAAGCAAAACGCCAGAGGGACAGTAGCCCTCTGGCGTTCGATGAGATCGGAGCTTTCTGACTACGCGCTGCGCCGATAGGCAGCGTTGCCAGACGCAGTTTCTAAAGTTCGTTCGGGCCTGGAATACGGGGCTCAGGATTATTTGGCTGATGGCTAGGTGGGCCACCTGCTTCGTTCGGGCCCGGCTCACGCTGCGGCGGGTTCGTACGAGGCTGGCCACCCAACGGCCCGCGGCTCATCTCCACAATCAAAGCCAAGCGGTTATCCCCAAACTCCACCGCATAGTAATCGAGTTTGGAGACGGATCCGTTGCTTTCACAAATCCCGGTTGCCTGAGCGATTCGCCGTCCGGGCTCTCCGGTCGTCGGACGACGCTCCGTTGCATTACGTCCGCTGCAGAGCTGCGTCTGATCGGTCAGCAACATTTTTATGCCGGATTCCGCATTCGGACGCGCCATCGTCAAAACCAGCATCGCTCCCAGCCGGCCGTTGTCGTAACGCCAGTTGACCGGGAAGTTTTTGAAGAAGTTGTCGCCCACCGGCAGGATCTCGTAGCGCAGACGCGACTTGGCGAGATAACGGACCGCATACTCCATGGTACCGCCCCGAGAGAGAACCGTGGAGTTGTTCGGTGTGCGTGGGGCAGGCTGACGCCGGTTAAAGGCTCCTTGTCCCGGCCGTGGGTTACCGAATGCATCGTCATTGCGATTTCTGGGCGGCTGCGGCTGATTGCCGAATGCATCACCGTTGTTTGGCTGCGGCGAGGAACCGAACGCACCATTGTTGCGGTTGTTGCTACGCGGCGGCGCATTGAACGCATCGCCTCGCGAGCTTCTGCGGTTATTGTTCGTGTGGCGAACCCAGCATCTGGCGACATGGTTCGCAGCACGGAAAGAGCCGGTCAGCTTGAAGCTCGACGTGCCAGAGTCCGAGCGGATCGTCATAACACGACCGCGCATCAGAGGGCGGACGCGGTCAATCGACCGGCCAATATCGATAAACACGCTGCGCCCGCGATAGGTCGCATTCGTGTTGAGCAAGGTCCGCCCGTCAACGATAAGCGAAGCTGGAAAGCGAGACACGGCTCGCTTCGGCCAGTTCTCGTTATAGAACTGAATCGTCCACTTGCTGTTGTTGTAAGCAATGAGCGAGACGTTGATACCGTTGCGATAGGAAACCCGAGCGTAACAACTCAGGAAGCGCCCTCCGTCGTAGAGCGCAGAAATCGTCCAATTTCCGGTGCTTGAGTATCTCTCAGTCCGAAGATTATCAGCATGTGCCGCGCCTGACGTTCCAGCAACGGCCAACATGCAACAAACAAGACCTAAAGCTCTCTTCATCTCGACCTCGATCGTGCAGCTGCGCGAACACTCCGCCTCCTCAATGTAGGCGAGTGTAACCTAAGAACGACGGTACGAATACCTGTTGAGCGGACAGAAAACGCATGCTGTCAATTTCGTGACATTTCCGGGACTTTCGTGTTGAAATGTCGCCGCACACGAACACACTGCGCCAATCCACACGCAAACGAATACTGGCAGGGGCACTGTTAGTCTGACAAAAACTGGCGCCCCGCTTGAACAGCGTGCGCAAGAAATATGCGTCTGCGACTCACTATACGACAGCTCACGCGCCGGGTCACGGGGCTGAGCGCCGGATGGATTGAGTTCGGCTATGCAACGGGCTAGCACCGTTCGTAAAACTACAGAAACGAAATGGTGATGATGGGAGCGCCACGTTGGAGGACAGCGGCTTGCAAGTTTCGCGGGAACATTCCGCTACCTTGGATAGAACAAACACAGTTAACGCAAACGTGACCAAGCTTGAGGTCCGGGTTTGGCGCGGTGGCGAAGCGGGCTACTACGATACGTTCTCAGTTCCCAAACGCACGAATCAAACCGTCCTGGACGTTGTTACGTGGATTCAGCGGAACCTTGATCCGACGTTGAGCTATCGGTTTGCCTGTCGGGTCGGGATGTGTGGCTCGTGTGGCATGACCGTGAATGGCGCGCCTCGGTGGACCTGCCGCACCCATGTGTCGAAAGTGGCCAGCGACAATTTGCTCGAGATCGGGCCGCTGGGGAACCTGCCGGTCATCAAAGATCTGACGACCGACATGAGCCGGTTCTTCGAGAAGTGGCAGAGAGCCGAGGGAGCATTCGTACCAACAAAGACCAGGAAGGACCCGATCGCGGCGATTTCGCCGCAAGATGCGGCGCGACAGAACGTCGACGAAGCGATCGAGTGTATCAACTGTGGCGTTTGCTTTGCCGCCTGCGACACCGTGCGATGGAGCGAGGACTATTTAGGACCGGCCGCATTGAACCGGGCATGGTCCCTTGCCAACGACGCGCGCGATGGCGGCAACACCAATCGTCTGCGCGCGATTTCTGCGGCGGGCGGATGCCATGCCTGCCACTCCCACCAATCCTGCATGCAGCACTGCCCAAAGGACCTCAACCCGACCCGCTCGATCGCTGGCCTGAAACGTCTGACGATGGAGGCATACTTGCGAGGTGACTTGTCATGAACCTGCGTTTGTACCTCCTTCAGCGCGTCACCGCCGCTCTCATGCTGCCGCTGGTTCTCGGGCACCTTGTCGTTATCTTCTATGCCACCAGTACCAAGCTTACGGCGGCGGATATCTTAGGCCGCACGGAAGGCAGCATTGGCTGGGCTCTGTTCTACGGGGCGTTCGTTTGCTTGGTTGCAGTGCACGGTGCGATTGGCTTTGCCACAATCGCACGCGAGTGGTTCGGCGCGCGGGGCCAAGCTCCGACGATCATCATGTGGACAGTCGGCGTCGTGCTGCTTCTGCTCGGCCTGCGCGCGGTGTTCGCGGTGACAATGCCCGGGGGGCTGTCATGACGATCACAGTCGAGAATCGAAACGAGCGGACGCACCGTCGCAGTATCCTCTGGTACGCCGCACTGGTTCACCGGATTTCTGGGCTGTTGCTTGTCTGTTTTTTACCGCTGCACTTTCTTGCTCTCGGCTTGGCGCTGGAGGGCGAAGCACAACTTGAAGGTTTCTTGCGGTGGACGGACTCATCGGCCGTGAAGCTGTCAGAAATGGGCCTGGTATTCTTCCTGACGGTTCACTTGATCGGAGGCGTTCGTGTGCTCGCGCTTGAGAATCTAAGCTGGCGCAACGACCATAAAAACCTCGCGGGCCTGGCTATTGCCGCGGCAGCGATTGTTGCGGCGCTGTTTTTTCTGCGCGTAATCTGAAATGAACCGCCACGCCAATCCCCATCTCAGAGGATCGTGATGACCACCATAGAGCGCAACACGACCGATATTCTCATACTCGGGTCCGGCGGCGCCGGCTTGTTCGCCGCTCTCCATGCCGCCCGAGCAGCGCCTGAGCTGAGCATCACCGTCGCAACCAAAGGACTGCTTGGGAAATGCGGCTGTACCCGCATGGTGCAGGGTGGGTACAATGTGGCCTTGCAGCCTGGCGACTCTGTTGAACGCCACTTCATGGATACGATTGAAGGCGGGAAATGGCTGCCGGACCAGGACCTGGCCTGGACGCTTGTGACAACCGCCATTGAAAGAGTCCGGGAACTTGAAAACGAGGTCGGCTGCTTCTTCGACCGTAATCCGGACGGCACGCTGCACGGCAAAGCATTCGCAGGCCAGACCTTCGACCGGACGGTTCACAAAGGCGATCTGACCGGGATTGAAATCATAAACCGGCTGATGGAGCAGGTCTGGTCGCGTCCGATCGGGCGCTTGGAGGAACACCGCGCCGTCGCTCTGGTGCCGGACAAAGCGGGCGAAAGCATCGCCGGCGTTCTGATGATCGACATCCGAAGCGGAAGATTCCGCTTTGTCCAGGCGCGCGCCGTGCTCCTCGCGACCGGCGGCGGCCCAACCATGTACCGATACCATACGCCGTCGGGCGACAAGTCGATGGACGGGTTGTGCATGGCCTTTCGCGCCGGGCTGGGCTTGCGAGATATGGAGATGGTCCAGTTCCATCCCACCGGATTGCTCGCCGGCATGGAAACACGCATGACCGGAACCGTGCTGGAGGAAGGTCTGCGCGGCGCCGGCGGACACCTGCTCAACGGCGACGGCGAGCGGTTCATGAAAGACTATGACCCGAAAGCCGAACGGGCGACCCGCGATCTCGTCTCGCGTGCCATTACGACCGAAATGCGCGCCGGTCGAACCAGCCCCAACGGCGGCGTTTACATCCAGATGAGCCACTTGGGCGTTGATAACGTCCGCAAGCAATTCAAGGGCATGGTCGAGCGCTGCGCTGATTGCGGGTTCGATCTCGCGGGCGGACGCGTAGAGGTCGTTCCAACCGCGCACTATCACATGGGCGGTGTCCTCTGCGCCCCGGACACGTCGACGGCACTGGCAGGCCTGTTTGTCGCCGGTGAGGATGCAGGCGGCGTTCACGGCGCCAACCGCCTCGGCGGCAACGGCGTCGCCAACTCGACCGTGTATGGCGGCATCGCTGGCGATACCATGCCTAGCTGGATTACGGACAACCCCTACTGGCGTGATCCCGATGACAGCATAATCGAGCGCGAAGTTACACGTGCCCAACGCCCATTCGACTATCCATCCGGCGATATCAATGGCCTGCGCGAGCGCCTGCTTGACGTGATGTGGGAAGACGTCGGTGTAATACGAAACCGCGCAGATATGGAGCGCGCGCTAACGGAGCTCGACGAATTGGACGCGGCTTTGCAGCGGACCGGCGTGCTCGACACCGATCGTCGGTTCAATATGACTTGGCACGACTGGCTCAATCTCGAGAGCCAGATTACGGCTTCAAAGATCATTACCCGTGCTGCTCTTGCGCGGGAGGGCAGTCGCGGCGCGCACTATCGTGAGGATTTTCCGGACGCCGGAGATCTGAGCACGTCGACCTATACGTGCGCCACATTGGACGGCGAGGCCGTGCACATTGCACATGAGCCGGTGAAGTTCACGCGCATCAAGCCCGGCGAAACCTTGCTGACGGACGAAAATCTGGAAGCCGCCGAGTAAGTGCCAGGAGCGCGTCTTCAGATCGACCAGATCGACCCAGCACGGACTTGCGTGGCGGACAGGTTGGCCACGCACAGCTTGAACAGCGTCAATCTGGCCGAACCACACCGGTTTGGCTTGTGATCAAACCGTAGTGCTCGATACGTCTATGGCGGGCGAAATCGAAAATCGTCTCTTTGCCAAATCGCGTCGCATCCAGATCGCAGGCGTGGACGATCAGTTCGTCATCCTCGGTCTTTGTCTCGGCAACGATCTCCCCGTTGGGATCGACGATCACACTGCAGCCGAACATCGGAAATCCGTCTTCCACGCCAGCCTTGGCAACCGCAATCACCCAGGTCGCGTTTTGGTAGGCGCCAGCCTGCACGGACAGCTTATGATGGAAAATCCGCTGCTCGGCACCCTCGCCTGACTTTTGCGAGTTCACGGACGGGGTGTTGAAGCCAAGCGTTACGACCTCGACACCTTGAAGCCCCATGACCCGATAGGCCTCGGGCCAGCGGCGGTCATTGCAAATCATCATACCAAACAAGCCACCCATGAACGGCCAAACGGGAAAGCCCAGATCGCCGGGCTCAAAGTATCGCTTCTCCAGATGTTGATGCGTGCGTTCCGGATCAAACTCAGCATGCCCCGGCAAATGAACCTTGCGATACTTGCCAACGATCTTGCCGGTGGGATCGACCAGAACCGACGTGTTGAAGTGCCGATTGTCCGGGGTCAGTTCCGCATAACCGAACGTCATCCCCATGCCCAGCGATGCTGCGCGCTCGAACAGCGGCCGGGTCGCCGCGCCCGGCATCTGGTGCTCGAACCATTGGTCTGCCTCGGCGCGATCTTCGTGATGCCAGCGCGGGAAGAACGTCGTCAGCGCCAACTCCGGATACACGACGAATGTCGCGCCCTGGTCATGTGCTTGCTCCATAAGCGCAAGCATGCGAGCGACGACATGTTCGCGAGAATCCGCTTTCTGAATTGGCCCCAATTGTGCACCGGCAATCGTCACGGAACGGGTCATAACGCCTCCAGGCAAAAGTCGATCTCGCCATATTGATGACCTTCAGTGTCGGACAGAACGCACGCCGCATGCAAGCCGCGGCTGTTGTGCATCTTGCGCAGCACGTATGCATCGATAACCTTGCAAAGGGCCCGCCAAGACCGCGCTCGACAACACCACGTTCAACATGAAAGAAACCGAGATGGCATTAGATGAGACGGCGCGCGGTGTGTATGTCATTGCTGTAACGCCATTCGATGACAATGGGGGCGTCGACGAGAGCTCTGTTGCCAGCATGGTGGAATTCTACCGCGAATGCGGCGTCAGCGGCATGACCATCCTCGGCATGATGGGTGAGGCGCCGAAGCTCGAAACGTCGGAAGCAATCGCGTTTGCAAAGTCGGTCGTGCAGAGAGCGGGTGGACTACCGATCGTCGTAGGCGTTTCCGCGCCTGGGTTCGCAGCGATCCGCGTGCTCTCGGCCGCCGTGATGGACGCGGGCGCGGCTGGCGTCATGATCGCGCCTCCAGCCTCAATGCGGACAGACGATCAGGTCGCAGGGTACTACGACCAGTGCGTTGATGCGATTGGATCGGACGTGCCGTTCGTTATCCAAGACTACCCCCTCGCCAGCGGTGTCGTCATCGCGCCAAAGGTCATCAAGCGGATCGTCGATACCCATCCGAACTGCGTCATGCTCAAACATGAGGATTGGCCGGGCCTCGAAAAGATCTCGACCTTGCGCATCTACGAGACAACCAAAAACATGCGGCGGATCTCGATATTGACCGGAAACGGCGGGCTGTTTCTCGATTTCGAAACCGAACGCGGCGCGGACGGGGCAATGACCGGCTACGCCTTCCCTGAGATGCTTGCCGAACTCATCACGCTGCAGGCCCAGGGTGAGCGGGACCGCGCGCACGACCTGTTCGATGCCCACCTTCCGTTGTTGCGCTACGAACAGCAACCAGGCCTTGGCCTTGCGGTTCGCAAATACATTCTACAACGGCGCGGCGCGATCGCATCGGCCGCGCAACGCCAACCGGCGTCGAAGCTGACAAAGAGCGCCCAGGCGGAAGTCGACTATCTCCTGAAGCGTCTGGCCGAGCGCGATCCGCGCGCGAAGTTCACCGCGTAATCAGGCTGGCCTCGCTACGCGCCTGCCGCGCCGAAGCGTTCGGCAAGCTCAGCATCGCTGGTCTTGCGTCCGCTCGGCGCTGCCGCCGCGCCGCCTGTTCGCGGCAGAAATGCGCCGCTCCCAGGCGTCGCCGTGCATTGGCCGTCGCGAACAATGACGTCACCACGACGGATGGTCGCGATCGGCCATCCTCGTACGGTCCAGCCAACATAGGGCGTGTACTCTGTTCGATCCTGAACCAGCGAATCCGACAGCACCATCTCGCAGTCCGGATCCCAGATCACCAGGTCCGCGTCGGCCCCAATCGCGAGCGTCCCTTTCTTCGGATGGAGATTGTAGATCTTGGCCGGCGCCGTTGCCGTGAGTTCCACGAACTTTTGCAGCCCAAGCCGCCCGCGCGAGATCATAGCGTCGAACAGCAATGGCATGCGCCATTGCAGACCGGGTAAGCCGTTCGCGATCTCCTTGAACGTCGGACTTTCGCCGCCGCTCAACTTACCTGTCTTGTCGAAACGATATGGCGCGTGATCGGAGGAGACCACCTGGAGAGCCCCATCGCCGAGCGCCTGCCAAAGCGCCTCCTGGTCCCGGCGCGTTCGCGGCGGCGGCGAACACATCCATTTCGCGCCCTCAAGACCGGGTTTGTCGAGATCATCGGCCGTCAGGAACAGATACTGCGGACAAGTTTCACCGTAGACCTTGACGCCGCGCTGGCGCGCAGACCGGATCAGGTCCGCTCCCTCAGCGGTTGACACGTGAAAGACCATTACGGGTTGATCCAGCAGTTCAGACGCCAAAATGAGACGATGTATCGCCTCGATCTCCGCCGCACGCGGATGACTGACGGCGTGAAACTTCGGCGCAGTTTTTTCATCGTCGACGAGACGCTGGCTCATCCAGGCGATCATGCCGTGATTTTCGGCGTGGACGCAGACGAGGGACCCAGTTTCCCGGGCAGAGGCCAGAACGTCGAGCAAGGCTGAATCGTCAACCTTCAGGAGATCGTAGGTCATAAAGACCTTGATGGAGCCGTGCCCTTCGCCAGCCAGTGCAGGCAGGTCCGTCTGCAAGGTGACATCATCCGTCTCGGTGACAATGAGATGAAACGTGTAATCAACGACGGCGCCTTGCGCGGCGAGACGTGCATAGTCGTCAACAACGGTTCGCAGGCGATTGCCGCGGTGCTGGGCCGCGAACGGGATGACGGTTGTCGTCCCGCCGACAGCGGCCGAGACTGTGGCGGACTCGAACGTGTCGGCATTTAGAAGGCCGCCGGCGGACAACTGCTCGATGTGACAATGGCTATCGACGCCGCCCGGTAGAACGAGCTTACCCGTCGCGTCGATCTCCTCGCGCCCGGCGTCCAATCGATCTGCCAGCGCTGAGATGACACCGTTCCGGATGCCGATATCCGCAACGAAATCGTCGCTCGCCGTCGCGAGCCGTCCGTTTCGTATCACGAGATCGTACGCCGGCGAGGCCATGGGAAACTCCTGTTTTGCGGAAGGCTAGAGGATGTCATGTTACGGACACTGACACGACGCGCAAAGTCCGGAGCAACACCGCATGGCTGCATCACGCCACCGCATTACCGTGATCAATCCAAATTCGAACATCGCCGTTACGAGCGGCATTGATGACGCGGTTGAGCCGTTAAGAAGTGCCGACGGGCCGGAGATCGCCTGTGTCACCCTCGACGACGGTCCATTCGGCATCGAAAGCCAAGCCCACGTTGAGCAAGTCACGAAGCCGCTTCGCGACAAGATCACCTCAGACGATGCCAGCAGCGCGTTCGTGATTGCCTGCTATTCCGACCCCGGTCTCCACGTGTGTCGCGAGGCAACGGCGCGTCGCGTCTTCGGCATCAACGAGTGCGCGGTCCTCACCGCGCTGGCGCATGGCGACACGTTCGGCGTTCTCGCAATCAAGGAGGCTTCGATCAAGCGCCACGTGCGATATCTGCGCCAGATGGCATTGATTGACCGCCTTGCTGCAGAGCGCGCTCTGGATTTGACGGTGGCGGAAACAGCGTCCGGTGAAGAGACGTTCGCGCGCATGTGTGCCACCGGTCGCCAACTCCGCGACGTAGACCGCGCCGACGTAATCATCATGGGGTGTGCGGGTATGGCACGTCATCGTCAGGCCCTCGAAGCCGAACTCGGCATTCCGGTCATCGATCCCTGCCAGGCCGCCGTCACCATGGCCATTGGCGCCGTGCGTCTTCTCGACATTTGAGCCGTTGCCGTCGTGCATCAATGCGATACGGGAACGTTTTCGCCGCCACTTTGCGACCTACTGCCGTGTTGCCGCCTTCGGATCATGCTGAAGCGCGCCGAGATCTCGCATGCTGCAAACGTAGGTCCAGTCCATGAAAAACCTCTCCGCTGTTGAGTTTATCGCAATTTTGTTCGCCGGCCTCGCAGGTATCGCCTCTGCGGTTCAGGCCTATGTTTCGTGGGAAACCCGGGGCGAGGTCTCACGTGCTATCGTGTTCGCGGAACGCATCGACGCATGTTCCAAGGTCCTTGCAGCGTTGGACCCCTTCGTTGCCAAGGCGCGCGCCGAGGGTCGCGAGCGGGTCGCACGCGGCGCCCCTGACGGGCGTTATTCACTCAACCGGTACTACTATCGTATGTCGTCAGGCAACACCGCCTTTGATGCCGTGCACGGACCACGCATTGAGGCTTGGCGCGTCGCTGCGGCGGCGTTTTCGATCGTGGGTCCGCCCGGCTCGGAGGGGAGGCTGGCTTACCTCAATAAGGCGATCGCCGAGGACATCGAAGCCGGCAAGTTCATGAACCAGGCCGAAATGCTGGCTTGGCTCGAGCGTCTGGAGATCGAGACCAAGGCTCTCAAGCAGGGCTGCCGAAGTATTATGTGAGGCCTGCCAACCCATATCGGTGAGTTGACGCATGAGACACTACTCAGAGTTTGGATTTGCCGACCCCGAGAACGCCAAACACTATGCCGAAGGCAGCCCAGCGAACTTCGTGCCGGGATTTTCGATCATGCATGGGCTTGTGGTACAGCTGCTCAGCGAAACGGCGGGGGTGGACGGCCACACCTTGGTTCTCGGCGCTGGCGGTGGCTTGGAACTCAAGGCCTTCGCCGATGCCCGCCCCGACTGGCGGTTTACGGCCGTCGAACCCTCTCCTGAAATGATCGCAGCCGCCAAGAACAACCTTGATCACGTCGCCGATCGGATTGACTGGATTGAAGGATACATTGCCGACACACCAGCCGGTCCGTTCGATGCGGCGACATGCCTGCTGACGCTTCATCTCATTCCGGACAATGGCGCGAAGCTGGACGCCCTCTGCGCCATTCGAGAGCGACTGAAACCTGGCGGCGCATTCGCCATCGTCGACAATTGCCTGGACCCAAAGGATCCGAACGCCAAGCGCACAATGGACCGCTACATCGCCTTTGCACGCAGCAACGGCATAGACGAAGACCTCTTGGAGCACGTCGCAACCACCGTGACAGAGAAGGGTGAGTGCATAACCGCCGAACGCGAAGTGGCGCTGTTAGCCGAGGCGGGCTTTACGGACGTAGATCTGTTCTTTGCAGGCTTGTCCTGGCGGGGTTGGATCGCGCGGCGGCCACTGTGAGTGGGCATGATGCAGCGCACGTCACCTAAATCTTTCGCAGAAGCGCGAGCAGGTGCTGCTTTTCTGAAGCTGACAGGGACTTCGTCAGGCCGCCAATGACGTCGCCAAGAATATGCGTGAATTCGCGCACGAGATCGTGGCCCTTCTCCGTGAGCCGCAACAAGCGAACGCGCTTGTCCTCGGGATGACCCGTACTTGCGACATACCCTTTGCTTTCAAGGGAATTGATGACACGTGTGATTTGCGACTTGTCGCGCGCCATGTGCGTGACCAGCGCCTGCATTGAGACTGGCTCCATTTCGGCAAGCGCCATCAGGATCAGGCCGCCGAACTGCCCGACCCGCTCCGTGTCGACCGCGACGGCGCGTTGATGCAAACCGGAGTGAATCCGGCGCATAAACCGATCAACGAAGTAGGCCAGCTCGGTGGGGTCTGTCATCGGGCTCCAAAATAGTTGACCATGTCCACTTTCATTGCCAATAGTTGACTTTATCAACCACGACGGTTGCCACGAGGCGCCGGTGCGTGGCGTCGCGTTGGGGCCATTCGGGGGAGCCGTTCACGTGTCACAGGCACAGTCCATTTCGCTCAAAGTTTCCGCCATCCTCTGGGTCATCTGGGGGCTCGTCCATGCGCTCGCCGGCGGCATCGTATTGGCCGGGGATGCGACTGCCGGCTCTCAGGCGATTGCCGACGCCGTCGTGCCGGAGACGTTGGCATTGGCGTATCCGCCGGCCGTCGGCGGCATCTTGAATCAGCACGGCTGGAACCTGGGTTGGTTTGGCATCGCGACAATCATAGGCGCGATTTTCATCTGGCGTGGAAATCTCACTGCAATCTGGGTCACGGGCATGGTCGGCGGCATGGCCGACCTTGGCTACCTCTTCTTTGTCGACATCCCCGGCTACGTGAACTTCTTCCCCGGAACTGTGATGACCATTGTTTCGGGCTCGGCAATTGTCCTCAGCTTCTGGGTCTGGCTTTTGAACCGCGAGCGCGTTGAGCAGAGCTAATCGGCTCTCGGCGTCCTGCGCCCCCCCTGCGAGTCCTGTCACCCCCACCAAGGCCGAACTCGGCTACGCTGGCTTTGGCGGATCTCCGAACCGATCCAAAAAACGTTCCGCACGCGGCATGGCATCGTGCAGGTACTCTTGTGGCTCCCGCAACCACAATCCATCGTACATGCGCGATTTCGGACCGGATATCAGAACATCCGCCGGCAAAGGAACAATCTCGGCCGACCAACCCGGCCACCATCGATTGGCCTTCGCACGTGTATGCGCCAGAAGCGCGGGCAAGCTCGAATATCCGTGATAATCGAACGCGATGTCACCCCACGCGACGACGATATGGTTACCCGTAAAACCGTTTGCCGGCTTGATCCACAGCGCACCAAATCCGCGGTCGAGATACTTCGCGAGAAAGGCATACGCCAGGATGTGGCACGCCCCGCACGCAAAGAAGACGCGGTCAGGCAAAGCCCACCGCCGCTCGGGGTTACGTTTTATGCCGGGGCCGAGACGATACATGTGGTTAGGATAGCTGAGTCTAAGCCCGGAGGACACGCGTGTCGCCGCTGGAGTTGCTGGAACAAAACATTGCCGAGAAAGGGCTCGCCATACCTGCGGAGGAATGGCAGCGCCTCCGTGCGGACCTCTCAGAAATCACATACGCGGCGGGCGCCGTCATCTTCAGTATCGCTGATGTCTCCTATGGATGGTTTTTTCTCTCCAGCGGCATTGCTGCCTCTGAGCAAGTTTCACCCGACGGAGAAACGTCGATCGCGCGGTTTTTTGAAACGGGCCAGTTCTGCGCCAACTTGACCAGCACGTGGCGGCAGGAACTGGCGCCTGACAACCTCGTTGCAATCACGGATGTGGAAGGCGTTGTGCTGCCGGACCGCATCTTTCGCGCCGAGTACTTGCGCGGCGGCGTGTTCGGCGAGTTCCTTCGCCTCAAGGCGATGGAAACACTGCTGTTCGACAAGGACCTGATTATCGCCAAAACATCGACAGATACCGAAATGCGGTATCGCTTTCTCGAACAAAGCCACGCCCAGGTTGTCGCGCGCGTCCCGCAAAAGGACATTGCGCGCTTTCTCGGCGTCACACCGCAAGGATTGAGCCGTTTCCTGCGGCGCACGGGGCGGCGGCCGACTTAACCCAGGTTCATGCGAACCGCACCAACGTCGGCTAAGTGACGGACACTTGGTTTTGCGAGCGCGACGTGCGCCGGTCGCACAGGGTCCTGATCATGTCTGAAACGCTAGCCACACTCAGGGCCGCCTGGCCGATGCTGTCGCGAGCGCTGTCGAGCGGGCAATTGTTCCGCCCCCAGTGTCATCTCGTCGACCCGGACCCCGACATCCAATGTGACTACGACGTCGCCATTCCCATGAGCGAAGGCTACACACTGACGGCGAACATCTTCCGATCCAAGCGTCGCCTCGCATCAGGAGAAACGACGCCGGTCATCATGTGTGCCCACCCTTACGACAACCACGAAATCCCGGCGCTCAAAAAGACGCCTCTCAGCGGGCCACCGCAGCAATACCGGCTCATTCCCCAGGCCGGCGGCTGGCCCAAATTCTCGACATTGACGAGCTGGGAGTCGCCGGATCCCAACTTTTGGGTTCCAGCCGGCTACGCGCTCGTCAACGTCAATCTGCCCGGCTATGCCAACAGCGGCGGCCCGGCCTCCGTCATCTCGACCCACCAAGGCAAGTGCTATCGCGAGGCGATTGCCTGGGTGGGCGCCCAGCCTTGGTGTGACGGAGGGGTCGGCCTATGCGGCGTCAGCTACCTTGCAATCAGCCAGTATCACGCGGCAGCCGCACCAACGCCTGACGCCCTGCCGGATGCCCTCAAGTGCATTTGCCCATGGGAGGGCGTTACCGATCTCTATCGCGACCTCGCGTGCGGCGGTGGCGTCGCCGATACCGGCTTCTTGGACTTTTGGTGGCACACCGAGGTGAAGGAGCCGCTGAACAATTCCCTGGCCGAATATCTCAAGACCGAGCACGCGATTCCGCCGCAGGTTTTGGACGCCTACCCACTCATTGACGCCTACTGGGCGGATAAGGCCGTCACGCTTGAGAACATCACTGTGCCGATGTTGGTCTGCGGTTCCTTTTCTGACCATGAGTTGCACACCATGGGGTCGTTTCGCGCCTACGAGCGCGCCAGCTCCACGCGCAAGTGGGTTTATACGCATCGCACGGGAAAATGGGCGAGCTTCTACTCCGACGACGTCAAGGCGCTGACCCGTGACTTCATGGACCACTTTCTGAAGGGCACCGACAACCGATTTGCCAGCCTGCCCTCCGTTCGGCTTGAGGTTCGGTCGGCGCGCGATGACATTCATGACGTTCGCTGGGAAACGGACTGGCCCTTACCGTCGACGGACTATCGGCCGTTGTATCTCACAGACGGCGAACTCGCCGATACGCCACAGCACACAAGCGGTGAGATCTCCTATTCGGCCAAAGACGAGTCAGTCGCATTTGATTACGTGTTCGACCAGGACACGGAACTCAGCGGCTATATGAAGCTCAAACTTTGGGTCGAAGTACGCCCCGATGCGCGGAGCGATCTACAGCCCGATGACATGATCCTCTGCATCTATGTCGACAAACGTGATCGCAACGGACGTTCTGTGCGGTTCAATGGTTCCGTGGGGACGACGGACGACATGGTCACACGCGGATACTGCCGCGTCTCCCGGCGCGCGCTTGACCCGGAGACGTCGACATCGTGGTTGCCGGTTCCCTTAGGCACACGCGAAGACAAACTCTCAGCCGGCGACATCGTCCCGGTCGAGATCGCGCTCCGCCCGAGCAGCACGTTCTTCGCTGCCGGCGAAGGCCTCCGCCTCATCGTCGCCGGTCATGAGATCGTCCGCGCGCCAATTTTCAAGAAGGATACCAGCGCGAACGCGGGGCGGCACATCCTGCGCTTCGGTGGCGAGTACGATGCGCATTTGCTGGTGCCCATGGTGGGGTAGTGAGACGATAATCTCGCTCGATTAGTTATCAATTCCAACCAACGACAAGCGTCGGCTGCGCGACGAGTGCCCCCCACCCAAACTCACGCCCCTTTCCCCCAGGTCGCCTCCCAGTCGTTCCCGAGCACGTCAACGACTTCGCCGTCGGCTTCGAAGAATTTGTTGGGGAGCGTGAACATCGCGAGCATGATGCCGCCGTCGGGGGTCCAGGCGGCGTGGCGGCTGCCGGCGGGGCGGGAGACGTATTCACCAGCGTCGACGGCAAGCCCGGTGTCCGGGCCTTCGGTATCGACCAGCTTGCCTTCGATCACCCAAGTCTGCTCGATGCCGACGTGCTCGTGATCCGGCAAGATCGCGCCGGGCGCCATGCGGACCAGAGCCGTGACCATGCCCGTCGCCTTGTCGATCAACAGCGGCTTCATGTCGACGCCGTGAAACTTGGTCGGCGTCCAATCCATCTCGGCTGGCTTGACGTGATGCGACATGTAGTCGGTGTCGATCGATGCAGTCGGCATAATCAGTCCTCTCCGAAGTGCGTCAGCCGGCCATTGGCGCGACTGATAGGCCGTTGACGGCGTGTTTCGCAATCAATTGGGCCACAAGGCCGGTTGATTTGGAGTCTTCCACAAATTCCGCAAGCCAAGTTGCAGCTGCAGAATTTTTGCGCGGCGTCCCGATCGCCTGTTGAACGGCACTGAACTTGCCGTCGAGAATGCGGGCGCCGTCGAGCTTCTCGACATCAGACAACAACCGCGGCTTGAGACTCGCGAGGACGTCCAGCTTGTCCGCCACGAACGTATCGAATGAGCTGTCGACCGAATCCGTTTTGATGAGCTCGGCATGTTGAATATTGCGCGCGAGCCAGAGGCCGTAGGCTGATCGGCCTGAAACTGCGATCCGGACGCCGGGCTTATCCACATCGGCAATCGATTGAATCGCTGAGCCGGCGGGCACGAGGTAGGTGGCCTCGATTTCGCAATAGGCTGCCGTGAAGGCAATGGCTTCCGCCCGCTGCGGCTCGGCCCCGATATTGCCGATGTCCCATTCGTTCTGCTCAGCGGCATCCGCCAGCGCGCCCGGCGACGGGTAGGTCACATACGTGACCGGGACGCCGAGTTTATCTGCAACCGCCTTCGCCATGTCGGGCGAGACGCCGACCGGATCGCCGTTCGCCGCCGTGTCAGTGACCAGGAGAAAGTTCGAAAGATTGATGCCGGCCCGCAGCACACCGGTTGGCGCAAGCTCGGCTTTCACGTGTTCATTCACGAGACGCAGTCCCCATATTGTGCGAAGCTACAGTGTAGATCGCAACACGCGCGGGAACAATCGCTCCGTTGGCTCGCATGAGTTGCAGATGCGCGGGCTGGAGCCTCGCTGGACCATCCTCGGTGACGTTTCACCGGCAGCACCATGAGAGGTTGGCAGACAAGATGCGCACCGTTGCAGCGTGCCTCGACATCGCACCGTGATAAGACCTACGGTGCGAACGATACATGGAATCCATCAAATCCGCTTCTAGCGCCGCCGCGTCGGCGACACGCGAAACCGATACGCTCTGGCAGGGAACCGACCGATGATCCCCATCAACACCCTTCAATCCACGGCCGAGCACCTAATGGCCAAGGCCGCAATTGAGATTCCTGATGACTACCTGGTAGGTCTCGAACGCGCCGCCGACACGGAAACCGGCGAGCTGTCTGCCTTCGTGATCCGCGCCATGCTGGACAACTACAAGGCCGCCAAGGAAGATCAGCGCGCCATGTGCGGCGACACCGGATGTCCGCGGTGGTTCGTCAAAATCGGGAACGACGCGCGCATCGAAGGTGGACCGATCGCACTTGAGGCAGCTTTGCGCCGCGCTACGGCAAAGGCCACACACGATGTGCCATTGCGTCCCAACCGCGTCCACCCGCTTTGGCGCACCGACCACGACAATAACGTCGGTATGAACGCGCCGGAAATCGACTACGCGTTCCATCCCGGTGCGGATTGGATCGACCTGACGACGGTCCACAAGGGCGGCTTGTTTGGAACGGACTACCGGATGCTGTTTCCCGGGGACGGCATCGACGGCATCAAACGGTTCTTTCTGGACACACTGGTTGCGTTCGGCAAACGCGGTCTGGCCTGCCAGCCGGCCATTGTCGGCATCGGTCTCGGAGGGTCGAAGGACACGTGCATGGTCCTCGGCAAGCAAGCGGCCTGCCTGCGTCCGGTCGGGTCGCGGCACTCGGACCCAGAAATCGCGGAACTGGAAGACGAGCTGAAAGACCTCGGGAATGCCACCGGCATGGGTGCGATGGGCTTTATGGGCTCGAACATGGTCATCGATGCCAATATCGAAGTCGGATACTGCCACACGGGCGGCATGCCGATGTCGGTGCACATGTTCTGTCTATCGTCGCGCAGAGCGGTGGCGCGCATTTATGCGGACGGCCGCGTCGAGCACCGAACAGACCCGGAGTGGTTCACCGATTACATGCGCCGCCCAACCGTCGAATGGGAGGAACCCGTCCGAGAGGCCGCCGAGTAGGCAGGGACATCATCGGACCGGCCCTCCCATCCGTCCCGACGGCACATCAACCCTCATGCGCCGGCGAGGCTGAAACCGCCAACCGGGAAAGCGGTCTCAGAACAGGGTTAGTGAAAGTGACCGCGACGAAACCGACCGTATCGTCGGATGCCGAAGTGGCGACCGTGATAGCCGAACCGTCGGATACCGAACCGGTGACGGTGAAATCCGAACCGCCGGTAGCCAAAGCGCCGAATGCCAAAGCGACGATGCCCAAATCGACGACCGTGGAAGCGATGGGATCGGCCGTAACGGACAGGTTGAAGGTGCATCGACGCCGGCATGACTTGACCAGCCGGGGCGACAGACGAGAACGGCCCGGCGGCAGCATGCTGTGTCGTCAGAACGAACCCGGCAACAACACTGGTAACCAACCCGAGCGCGAACACTTTGGACAAAGTCATGGTCGTTTCCTTTCTGTTGCTGGTCTTGCACAGGTCTTGCGATGACTCTGATGTGGGCGCTCGCGGCGCGCGGCGCCAATCATCTTGTTTGACAACGCCTTGAAGTTGCGTGCGTTCTGCGCGAGTTCAGGTGATGATTTCTAAGGAAGGTGCAGGCATGTCCGAGCTGCACAGGAGAACCAGCAAGTTTCTCAGCTACGTCCTGCGCCACCATCCCGAAGCGATCGGGCTGGAACTCGATACAGCGGGCTGGGCTGATGTCGACGACCTGATTGCGAAGGCAAATGCTCACGGGAGTCGTCTGGATCGCGACCTGATCGTCGCGGTCGTGGTGGAAAATGACAAGCAGCGCTTCAAGCTCTCGGAGGACGGTCAACATATTCGCGCAAGCCAAGGCCATTCGCGGCAAGTTGACCTTGGACTTGAACCCATCGTACCGCCCGAACTCTTGTATCACGGAACCGCCGAGCGCTTCCTGGACTCGATTCTCGCCGATGGACTTGTGCCGCGCGACCGGCAACACGTGCACTTGTCGGCCGATGTCCCAACCGCGATTGCCGTCGGTCAGCGCCACGGCCGCCCTGTGGTCTTACGTGTCGCGGCGGGCGCAATGGCCAATGACGGTCATACGTTCTATCGTTCGGATAACGGCGTCTGGCTGACCGATCATGTGCCGGCTGAGAGACTGACGCGACAGACGTAATCCATCGCCCAAGCCCGGTGAATCGGATCAGGGAGCGTAACTGATATGGCAAACTTCAAAACGGTTGATCTTGCGCTACCGGCAAAAACAGAACAGTTGCGAGAGCTGGAACTTGGAACAGTTGTCTATCTCACGGGCCGCGTGTTTACAGCGCGTGAAGGCGTCTACAAGCGCGCCGTGGAAGACGGGCACGGTCTTCCTGCCTCGCCGGACGACATGGGCACGGTCAACTTTCACTGCTCGCCCGCCGCAACCATCGAGGCTGACGGTAGCTACACGATGGGTGCGGTCACCGCGACCGCATCGTTCCGCTTTGCAAAATGGCTCGTAGGATGGTTTGCACTGTCAAAGTGCAACATAATTATCGGCAAGGGGGGCATGACCAGCGCGGAGTACAAACGCGCCTTCGTGCCGGCGAACGCGATTTATCTCACAACCGTCGGATACGGCACAGGAGCGCTGCTCGGCCGTGGCGTCAAACAGGTGGTGACAACTCATTGGACGCAGGAGCTTGGCCTCGCGCAAGGCTTGTGGGTGCTCGACGTCGAGCGCTTCGGCCCCTTTATCGTGGCCAGTGACCTGTCTGGAAACTGCTTATTCGAGCGCGAGAACGCCAAAACAGCAGCGAACATCGAAAAGTTGTACGAAGGTTCGCGTCCGGCAACTCTGCGCCGCTTCGGTGAAACCGATGTGAAAACGGACGAAGTGATTTAGGTTGGCCCGACGGCAAGCCAACCTTGCCCAACGTTCAGCCGTGTTTCCCGATCGCTTCCCTACTCTGCCGCAGTCGCAACACCTTCTGGGCAGGACAACCCGGTCCCGCCGAGGCCGCAATACCCGTGGGGAACTTTCGCCAGGTATTGCTGATGATAGTCCTCGGCGAAGTAATACGCGCCCATATCCGCAATCTCGGTTGTCACCGGCCCGAACCCGTTACTCGACAGAACCGCCTGAAACGCCTCACGGCTCGCCTCGGCCGCGGCCCGCTGCCGGTCGTTTGAAACGTAGATGCCAGAACGATACTGGGTACCGATATCGTTCCCCTGGCGCATACCTTGCGTGGGATCGTGCCCCTCCCAAAACGTCTTGAGCAATCGGTCAATTCCGATGCGCGTTGGGTCGAAGACAACACGCACAACCTCGTTATGCCCTGTCTTTCCCGTACAGACTTCTTCGTAGGTCGGGTTCGGCGTGAACCCACCGGCATAGCCAACTGATGTGGCCCATATGCCGTCGCCGAGCTGCCAGAACATCCGCTCGGCGCCCCAGAAGCACCCCATTCCGAAGTGAATAAGATCAAGTCCTTCGGGATACGGCCCATCAAGTGGTCGACCACTGATAAAATGGGTTTCGGCGGTAGCTATTGTTGTCGTGCGCCCCGGAAGTGCTGTTTCACGCGTTGGCATATCGGTTGTCTTGCGAAACAGGATCATTTGGTTGCACCTTCCCCGGCTAAGATTTGCGTTCGAACCTTCTGTTCTGATGCGATATAGGTGTTGGGCGACGGAATAGATGCGCACGATCGCGAAAACGTGCGTTGCCGTGTCGATTATTGATCGATCTATGCGAGGTGTCCGATGGTGAACGTCAATATGACCCGCCGCCTACTCGACGACGACCACGTCGAGGATCACAGCGGTCGCACATACTACGCACCAAGCGGCTGGCGAAAAACGATCTTTGCGTTCCTGTTCCTGCTGTTGCTCCCGTTCACCTTCAGCATTCCGATGATGTTGTATCAGCGCGTCGCCAACGGCGTCTGGCTGGACACCTGGGGCCTGATCATTGTCGGACTGGGCCTGGGTTTGCTGACGCTACTGGTCTTGTTCGAGTTCGTGTATTCGCTGCGCGCCGAGGTGGAGATTGGCGAGAAGGCAGTTCGCTTCACCGTACCGCAGGGCGCCGTTGGTCTGTTTCCCAATCTCTTCTATCGCACAGAGGAAATCTCATACGCCGATATTGAGCGCATCGAGCACATTTGCGAGGTGCACGGCGGCTCGATGACTCCGGTCATGATGAATTGCACACGCATCATTACCAAGGACGGCCGGACAATCCCGATGGGGTCTTGTAATGAACAAAACCCAGATCACACGTTTCCCTATCATACGATTGCGCTTCAGATTGCCGAGCGCGCCGGCATTGAGATGGTCGACCGCGGGCATGTCCGCCAGCGCCGCAAGTTTGCATTGATCCAACCGGGTGCCGCCCTCGGCGAGCCCGAACCGATGGAAGCGGACGCGATCAGCAGCATCAACCGTCGCCACCAAATCCTGGTTTGGCTGCTGGCTGTTGCGATTGCGGGACTTCTGGCCCTCGGCATCTTCTCGGACCTGACGTCGACGACGATCGATACCGGCGAACGGGCCGCGGACACGCCGCTGACGCGCTGATCAGCTGATACGGCGGACAACGAGGCAGCCGCGGTCGGATGAGCAATGCGGTTCAGCGCCGTGTCGCAGATTGATCTGATCTGCCGTGGAGCGGCCTTGAAGTTGGCCGACGACGACAGGCCGCGGCTCAGTTGGCGAACACGTGCAGGCGTTCGCGGCGGCGGCCCAGCCAGCTGAGAAGCACACCGAGAACCGTCAGACTGATCCACGGCGCCCAGCCCAGAAACCCGGTAATGATGGGATCCCAGACGATGGGTGAGATGGCGCGCGACACCAGCGTCTGGATGGCTGCCAGCGAACCTGGCGCAAATCCCGTGAGATAGCTTGAGAGCGGCGTCATGGCATCGCCGGGCATACCGAGCTGCCACCGCGTGAAATCGATCACGAATGTTATCACGGCCAGCAACAGCGACAGCCAACCGAGGAAGCGGAAGGCGGGCTGTAAAGCACTCCAGATCGCGGATAAAATCCGCCCGGCCAGGCGCACGAGGAACATGGTGGTGGTCCGAACTCCGTGATAACGAGCTTCGATATACCCCGCTTGACGGCTCGGATCCAAGCGAGATCCACCCGACAATGTTGGGGCCATCCACCACTTGCAGCCAACGCCGGGATCGCTATAGTGCGCGGCCTCGCAAGGCTGATCGTTCGGCCGACAAGGGGGGGGTGGCCGAGTGGTTGAAGGCGCACGCCTGGAACGCGTGTAGGCGGGAGACCGTCTCGAGGGTTCGAATCCCTCTCCCTCCGCCAGAAAAATCCTGTAAATATATGAAAATGTTAAATAATTTTCCAGCCCCAATTCAATAGTTCCCACATTTGCTCCCAC
>JBCDAH010000064.1:0-26108 GCA_039186015.1 Pseudomonadota bacterium | reverse complement strand
TTCACATGTCGAGATGGCGTGCTCGCCATCTCGATGGGGCCCGAGCGCAGCGAGGACCAGCCCGTGAGCGAAAGCAAGCTAGAGCGAGGCGCATATAGCGCGACAAGCTTTAGGCCGGGTTCGGATCGCGGAATTCGCCATCAAGCTTTTCAGCTGCAATTCGCTTGCCGAGCGCCCATCGATGAACTTCGGACGGACCGTCGTAGATTCGGAACGCACGGACATCCCGGAAGATTCGTTCCACGACCGTATCGCCTGTCAACCCGAGACCGCCGAGGATTTGCAGAGAGCGATCGACCACGCGCATAATCGCTTCTGAACAAAACACCTTCGCAATGGAACTCTCGGATGACGCGCGTGCGCCCTGGTCCAGCATCCAGGCGCATTGCCAGATCATCAATCGTGCCGCGCGGATGTCGATCACGTTGTCGGCCAGCATGAACGACACACCTTCGTGTGCCGAGAGTGGTTGGCCAAAGGCCTGACGCACACGGGCATACTCTGCGGCAATGTCATGGGCGCGGCGCGCCGCACCGAGCCAGCGCATGCAGTGAGTCAGTCGCGCCGGAGCCAGCCGGACTTGCGCGTACTTATAGCCCTCACCAACAGCACCGAGGACGGCATCGCCAGGAAGTTGCAAGTCTTCGATATCGATCACGGCATGGCCGCCCATGAACGAACTGTCGAGTGTGTCCAAAGTTCGCGTCACCTTGAATGCCGGATTGGGCAGATCGGCGAGGAACATCGTTGCATCATGCGGTCCGTCTCCTGTGCGGGCCACGATGATGGCAAAACCCGCACCCTCGGCGCCTGTGATCAGCCACTTGCGACCATTGATGACCCAGCCGTTGCCTTTGGCTTCCGCGCGGGTCTTGAGCATCGCGGGATCGGACCCTGCGCCGCCGTCCGGCTCTGTCATGGCAAAGCAGGAGCGCACCTCTGCGCGTGCGAGCGGCGCGAGATAGGTCGCTTTTTGCGCGTCGGTTGCGACAACGTCGAGAAGGTGGATGTTGCCTTCATCTGGCGCCTGGCAGTGCAAGGCCGGCGGGCCTAACATGGAATACCCGGCGGCTTCCAAAACGATGGCCTTGCCCCGATGATCAAGTCCCGCTCCGCCGTACGCTTCGGGAACGTGGATCGACAGTAGTCCGGCAGCGCGCGCTTTTTCGTTCAACTCTCGCCTGAGGTCGTCGGTTGGCCCGTGCTGCGTCCAACGCGGATCGGTTTCAAACGGGATCACATCCTGCGCAATAAGCGCATCAACTCTCTTTTTGAGGTCTCGAAGGTCGTCGGGAAGAGCGAAATCCATGATGGCAATCCGTGGAAGCGTGGAGCTGGGTTGCTGTCCCGAGACTAGATCTTTTCGTAATTTACTGGAACCTTGCTGCGGCTCTGCGACGTGAAACCACCCGCGGAGAGTTGGCCCTGGATCGTTTCGGATTGAGCTGGAGCCATTCCATACCTCGTCTCCTGGTGTTCCTGGCCGGCCACCCAACGGGACGATTTCATGGGGGGCCAACCAAGTGTATCAGTCGTGGGGTGTGGGCCGGCGAAGTGAGTCTGTTTATGGCGGACTGGATCGAAGCATCGCGATGCGGATGGGTCAGCATTGCACGTAAACTGCGGCAAGAAAGACGTCTTGGGAGGATGGAATGGTAACAGTTGCGGCCAGCGATCTGGTCGAACTCGTACGCGACATATTCGTGGCGATCGGCTGCTCTGAAGCTGAGGGGCTGCGGCTTGGCAAATCTCTGGTTGGCGCCAATCTTGCCGGACATGACAGCCACGGTGTTGTCCGTGTGCCGCGCTATGTGGAGTGGAAAGAAAGTGGCGCCTTTCTGCCCGATCAGCGCATTGATGTCGTGCGTGAGACGCCGATCATGGCCGTTGTCGACGGCAACTACGGGTTCGGCCAGACAATTGCACCGCAAGCCGTAGAGCTGGGTGTTGAGAAGTGTCGCACCAACGGCCTCTCGCTGATTGCACTGCGCAATACCGGACACGTTGGACGTGTCGGCGAGTGGGCGGAGATGGCCGCCGATGCCGGACTGGTCTCAATCCACCATGTCAATGCGCCGGCTAGTCTGCTGGTTGCGCCGTTTGGCGCGCGCGAGGCGCGTTACTCCACGGCGCCGTACTCTGTCGGCATCCCGCGCCCCGACGGCGATCCGATTATCCTCGATTTCGCGACGTCGGTTGTCGCAGAGGGCAAGGTTCTGGTGGCCAGCCAGGGTGGTAAAGCCTTGCCGGACAACGCGCTCGTCAGCGGCGACGGCGATATCGGGGGGGACCCGCGCTACCTCTATGGAGATTATGCTCCAGACGGCCCGCGGGACTATGAGAATGGCGAGGGCGCCATTCGGGCGATGGGCGATCACAAGGGGTCCGGCCTGGCATTCATGGTCGAAATCCTTGGAGGGTCGTTGACGGGAACTGGCGCACCGTTGGAAGGTCGGCGCTGGGCCAACGGCATGCTTTCGATCTTCATAGATCCCAAGGTGTTGGACCCGGAGGGCTTTTTCCCGGCTGACGTCACGCGGTATCTTGCCTACTTCAAATCGGCGCGACCGATTGATCCCGAAGGCGAGGTTCTGTTTCCCGGCGAACCGGAAACCCGGGCCCGCGCCAAACGCACGCGTGATGGTATTGAAATCTCGGACCAGACCTGGGCCGCAATCCGCGATGCGGCCATAGCGCAAGGTCTGGCAAGCGAACGCGTTGATCGGGTCGCAGCGTAGCGCGCTTGCAGTCCGTCGCGGGCACAGCCCTGTTCCAAGGCGCCTTGTTCCGTGGCGCCCTACTCTGCAGTTCCCTGTTCTGCAGTGACGGCCTCAGCTCTCAATCGTCATGTGGCCGCGTTTGCTGCCGCCAGGCCTCCAAGGCATCGACGGTATCGATATCGCGAAGCGCCAGTGCATCGTTGACGACCAGCGGCCGGCAGCGTGCCGTGTGGCGTTGAATAACGGCTTTGGCGCCGCCATCGCCCGTGAGTTCCGCCAGCTCGGGCAGCAGATCGGCCGGCCAAATCACGGGCGTGGCCTGGCGGCCGTCGGCCGTAATCGGGAAGACAATGGCGCTGCGGCCCGACTCGACAAACGCAGCGGCGAGCGCCGACAGCACCTCGTGCGACAGATCCGGCATATCGCCTTGCGCAATGAGAACACCGCGACCGGGTTCAACAGCGGAAACGGCAGCGGCAATCGAATGGGACAGGCCCAACGCATAGTCCGGGTTATGCACGACTTTGTCCGGCAGGTCGCCGAGCGCGTATGTCACCTGTTCGGCCTCATGCCCCGTCACAACGATGAGGTCACAATGCGTCGATGTCCGCAACTGACGCGCCACGCGCCGAACCATGGGTTCGCCACCCACGTCGACAAGCAGTTTGTTATCCTGCCCAAACCGCCGTGACAGCCCGGCGGCCAGTAACGCCACGTCGAAGCCCTGACTGGTGTCAGGGCAACTCACGCGGCGACCGCGACTTGCTTTGGGCCGCGTACGGCGAGCACGACTTCAGACATGATCGCAATCGCGATTTCTGCTGGGGACTGCGCACCGATGTCGAGGCCGATCGGACATTTGATGCGACCGATTTCCTTGTCGGTAAATCCTGCGTCTTTGAGGCGTTCGGTTCTCTTCGCGTGATTGCGTCGCGACCCGAGGGCCCCGACATACAAGCAGTCCGACCGCAGCGCGATTTTCAGGGCTTCGTCGTCGATGTGGCTGACGTGCGCGACAACGACGACGGCCGTGTACGGGTCGAGCCCGAGCTTTGGCAGAACATCCTGCGGCCATTCGGCATGCAGCGTTACGTCTGGAAAACGGTCTGCGCTCGCAAAGGCCGTTCGCGGGTCGACAACAATAACTTCGTAGCCCGCCATATGGCCCATTTGCGCAAAGAGTTGCGCGATGTGGGTCGCGCCAATCACGATTGTACGCGCCGGCGGCAGGATTGCCTGATAAAACACTGGCCCGTCCGCCGTCTCAACAACCTGACTCTTGCCGGAGCTGAACCGCCGAACGATATCGGCATCGAGACCGGTATCTTCGCGTCTGAAGAGCGTTTTCTTGCCCGTTGTCAGGTTCGTGGCAATCACCAGGCCATCGCGCGTCTCCTGCGCCGTAACCGCGCGGTCGATCATGGCGCGGCCGTCATCATCCGCGCTGACACGCTCAATATAGACCTTGATCTCGCCGCCACAGGGCAGACCAACGCCCCACGCGGTTTCATCGGCCACGCCGAACGTCAACGTTTCAGATGTGCCGTTGGCGAGAACGTCCTCAGCTTCGGCGATAACCTCGCCCTCGACGCAGCCGCCCGAAACCGAGCCGTGAAAACTGCCGTCCTGGGCAATCACCATTTGACCGCCAACCGGCACTGGCGCTGATCCCCACGTGCCGACGACTGTTGCAAGCGCGACTTTGCCGTCGCGCTCAAGCCAAGTCTGTGCTGCGCTGAGCGCACTGCGTGTGAACTCGGCGTCGGCGAGTTGGCCTGGTTCGCTCATCTCAGCTGTCTCCTTGAATTCATCACGATGCCGCGGGGCGCTGCCCAGAGCAAGCCTCGGGCGTCGCATGGCCGGTTTGACACAACAGCAATTTGGCGACGGTTGCGCCGGGATTCAAACGCCCGACGCCGTCTACACCAGAGGATCAATAATCCTACAAAAATACATTATTATGCTATAATGCAGTAACTTTCTGGCGTCGATGGTTTCGGAACAGCCCGATCGAGGCGCACGCGCAGGCATACGTTTTGGCCGTTTGCCATGCGTTGTGATGGGTCGCTTGGGCCGATCGAACTGGCATCGGGGCTGGAGACTACGAATCAGCCAGTATGTCGGAATGCACGCTGTCTCACGTTTCGCGAACCAACGCGCCTTTGCGCAGTGCGCCACCGCACTTTGCGCCTTGGCCATCATTTATGCGTTCACACCGGTGACGCACCATCACGTGCGGTTGGACGGGAATGACTTGCGTGGGATCGCGCATGTGCTCGATGGCGATACGCTCACGATTTCCGGTGTCCGCATTCGCCTCGCCGGCATTGATGCGCCGGAACTGGCACAGCAGTGTCACCGGACAAACGGCCATCGCCTCCAGGCCGGGCGCATGGCGCGCGCTGCGTTGCAACGCCTCGTCGCCGGCCGGCAAGTTCGTTGTCATTGGCACCACCGCGACCAGTACGACCGTGTATTGGCCACGTGCTGGGTCGGAGGCCGAAACATCAATCGCACGATGGTGTCAGACGGTACGGCCTGGGCCTTTCTGACCTACACAAGCCGATACGCGAAAGAAGAGCAGTCAGCCCGCAAGTCCCGGCTTGGGGTTTGGTCGGCCGATTGCATGCGCGCACGACGATACCGACACCAACTAGCTGGCTGACCGCGCTTTATCGGATCGGTCATCAATGACGACGATAGCCCCGATATCACCGGTTAAGCGTCCACACTCGCGGCGAGTGCATTCTCCTGAATGAACTCACGACGTGGCTCGACAACATCGCCCATCAACCGTGAAAAGACCTCGTCGGTTTCGGCGAGGTCACCAAGCCGGACTTGCAGCAAAGTTCGACTATCGCGGTTGAGGGTTGTTTCCCAGAGCTGGTCCGGGTTCATTTCGCCCAAACCTTTGTAGCGCTGCATGCTCAGTCCTTTGCGACCGGCTTCGTAGATCGCATCGAGCAATGTGCGCGGCCCGAAAATCTGGGTATCAGAGTCGCGTCGGCGCAGCGTTGCCGGCGTTTCGTAGATTTCCGTCAAATGGGCGCGGCGTTCGTTGAGCCGGCGCGCCTCGAGCGAACCCAGAAGTGCACGATCGAGAACATGCTCCTCGCTGACACCGCGGACTTGGCGGCGGAACACGAAACCGTCGTTACCAAAACGGCCTTCCCAATCCCGTTCTGTCTCTTCGGAGATCGTATCGAGGCGACCGGCAATACGTTCTGCCACCTGGTTGGCCCGATCAGCCGACAGCAACAGATCCGGATCGAAGGCGCCGCCGATCGCGGCTTGCTCCAACACAAAGCGCGTGTATCGGAAATGCGTTTCGTCGATCAGCCGGACGATGATGCGCGCCTGTTCGACGATATCGCGAAGATCGGCGCCACCGCGCTCCTCGCCGCTGCCGAGCACGAGCTTCGCATCATCAAGCCCGGCCGTGATCAGATAATCTTCGAGCGCGCGCTCATCTTTCAGATAAGTTTCTGAGCGGCCCTTCATCACTTTGTAAAGTGGCGGTTGCGCAATATACAAATGCCCTTTCTCGACGAGTTCCGGCATTTGCCGATAAAAGAACGTCAACAGCAGCGTCCGGATATGCGCGCCGTCAACATCGGCGTCCGTCATAATAATGATTTTGTGGTACCGGAGTTTTTCGAGGTTGAAATCGTCACGGCCAATACCCGTTCCAAGCGCTGTAATCAGCGTTCCGATCTCAGCGCTCGACAACATTTTATCGAACCGGGCCCGCTCGACGTTCAGGATTTTTCCTCGGATCGGCAGAACGGCCTGAAACTCCCGGTTTCGCCCTTGTTTTGCAGAGCCACCCGCAGAGTCGCCCTCGACAATGAACATCTCGGTATTGGCGGCGTTCCGGTCCTGGCACTCGGCCAGTTTGCCAGGCAATCCGGCAATATCCAGCGCGCCCTTGCGTCGTGTGAGTTCGCGCGCCTTGCGTGCAGCTTCGCGCGCTGCTGCGGCCTCAACGATCTTGCCGACAATGACACGCGCTTCTTTGGGATGTTCTTCAAACCAAATGGCAAGTTGTTCGGAAACGACGCTTTCGACAATTGGCTTCACTTCCGAGGAAACCAATTTGTCCTTGGTCTGGCTCGAAAACTTCGGGTCTGGCACTTTCACCGAAAGAACGCAGGTTAATCCTTCGCGCGCATCATCACCCGTTATCGAGACTTTCTCTTTTTTGGCGATGCCGGTTTCATCAACATACTTGTTGATGATCCGCGTCAGCGCCGCACGAAAGCCCGCCAAATGCGTGCCGCCATCGCGTTGCGGAATGTTATTGGTGAAGCACAAGACATTCTCGTGGTAGCTCTCGTTCCACCACAAAGCGACTTCGACCCCAACGCCGTCGCGCTGGCCGTCCATGGTCACCGGCAATTCAAGCAACGCGGACTTGGCCCGGTCGATGTACTTGACGAACTCCGACAGTCCGCCGGCGTATTCCAGGATCTCTTGCTGACGATCAGCCTTGCGATCATCGGTCAATATCACCTTGACGCCTGAGTTCAGAAACGCGAGCTCGCGCAGCCGGTGCTCAAGCGTCTCGTAGTTGAACTCCGTGACGTTGTTGAAGGTGTCCAGGCTGGGCAGGAACGTGACTTCGGTTCCGCGCTCGTCATTAGCCGGCCCGATGGCTTTGAGCGGATCAACGGCGATGCCGTTTTCAAACCGCACCTTATGCGCTTGCCCGTCCCTCCAAATCTGCAATTCCAGCCAGCTCGACAGTGCGTTGACGACAGATACACCGACGCCGTGAAGACCACCGGACACCTTGTAGGGGTTGTCGTCATCGCCGCCTTCAGCGAACTTTCCGCCGGCGTGAAGCTGCGTCATGACAACTTCAGCTGCTGAAATGCCTTCCTCGGCATGGATGTCGACGGGGATGCCGCGGCCATTATCGCGGACCGTACACGATCCATCAGGGTTCAGAGTCACCCGAACCTCGCTCGCAAACCCGGCCAGGGCCTCGTCGATGGCGTTATCGACGACCTCGTAAACCATGTGATGCAGGCCGGAGCCGTCATCGGTATCGCCGATATACATGCCGGGCCGCTTGCGCACGGCATCAAGCCCTTTCAGCACCTTGATGTTATCGGCGCCGTAAGTTTGTGAACTCTGGGTGGATTGGGCGGTCTGCGCGCTCATGTTGGTGTCAGTCCTTCCCACGACTCAATACAGGGCAGCTTAGCACGAAAACAGTGGCAAAACGCCAGCAAACGCGCCAGAAAGCGCCGGTTGCCAACGCTCTTTTTCCCGAATGACATCAATTGGTTGCGTTGAGGCCGTTCGACTGTTGCGTTCAGCGCTCACAAGCTGTTGCCGGACTGTCGAATTCCATCCTCTCCAACCTCAACAAACGTCGCAGTTTCAGCCAGAGAATCGAATGCGCTACGGTCTGTTCCCGTCATCCAGGCCTGTGTACCAATGGCGACAATTTCGCTGAACAATGCCGCCCGACGATTGATGTCGAGATGCGCGGCGATTTCGTCAAGCAGAAGTATAGGGGCATTGCGCTGCTCGTGACTGCCGGCAGCTGTCGCGCGGTCGGTGAGCATTTCCGCATTGGCAAGTACAAGGCCCACAAGTAAGGATTTTTGCTCGCCCGTGGAACATAGGCGCGCCGGCATTTGCTTTGGCCCGTGGCGGACGACGAGATCGCTGCGGTGCGGGCCAGCCAGTGTACGGCCGGCAGCGCGATCGCGATCCCGCATCGTAGCAAGCCGCTCAAGATACCGGTCTTCAACGTCGATGGCCGCGTCGGTTTCGAGTGCGGCCTCGATCTCACCGTCAATCGCAATGTCAGCCCACGGAAAGGGTGAGTCGGGCGATCGGCTGCGGCGCGCCTCAATCGTAACGCGCATCGTATCCAGTGCTGCTCGCCGCGCTGCCGCAATCGCAACGCCCGTTTCCGACATGATCCGCTCAAGGCCGGCCAACTCAGCGGACCGCCGCGGCTCCAACTCCAGCAGCCGGTTGCGCTGTCGCATCGCGCGCTCAAACTGGTTGGCACGAGTCCGGTGGGATGCGTCGAAGCAAAGCACGAGGCGGTCCAGGAAGCGGCGACGGTCGCCCGCGGGCCCTGTAAACAGGCCGTCGTGTGTCGGCGTCAACCATAGCATCTCGACATAGTCCGCCAAGATTCCGTTTCCGGTCTGTGGCGTTCCATCAATTCGGACGATCCGGCTGCCGCGGCCGGACGCCGTCTGATCGGGGAGTAATCCGGTGCCAATTGCGATGGTCTCGTCTCCCGTGCGCACGCGCGCTGCAACCGCCCATCCGCCCTGGCCGCCCTGTCGCGCGATGTCCGGGTAGGCGCTGCGGCGCAGACCTTGCCCGGGTGCCAGTAGCGATACCGCCTCCAGTATGTTGGTTTTTCCAGCGCCGTTGGGCCCATGAAGGACCACGGGAGTTGCCAGCGTGGCAAGCTCGGCAAAGGCATGATTGCGAAAGTCTGTGAGGGTCAGTTTTTCGATCCACATCGCTCGTGCGTTTCAGAATTCGCTGGAACCACGCCACACCTCCGTCCGGAGATGTCGGTCCCATGCCGTCTCGCACGGGCCTCTCTCAAACGGCTGCGGTAGGTTTACCGACCACGGCCACTGATGATTCGCTGGAGACTCCAACCACAATGAATTAGACGCGCATAGGCATAAGCACATACAGCGCGTTGCCGTCGTCACCATCGCGGACAACGGTTGGCGACGCCGCATCAGCAAGCCGGAAAACGGCCGTATCGCTATCGAGCTGGCTTGAGATATCGAGCAGGTAGCGCGCGTTGAACCCGATCTCCAAGGGCTCGGCATCGTAGCTGACGTCGACTTCCTCCGTCGCGCTTCCACCTTCCGTATTGCTGACCGAAAGGACGAGTTTGCCCTCGCGCATCGCGAGCTTTACGGCCCGTCCCCGTTCGCTTGAAATGGTTGACACACGGTCCACCGCACCAGTGAACACTGCGTTCGCAACTGACAGAATCTTGTCGTTGTCGCGCGGGATCACGCGCGCATAATCGGGAAACGTGCCGTCGATAAGCTTGGACGTCAGGATCACGCTGCCAAGATCGAAACGGACTTTCGTGTCCGAGACCCCGACGCGCACTTCACTCGTCGTATCGTCGAGTAATCTATGGAGCTCCTGGACCGTCTTGCGTGGAATGATCACGCCGGGCATGTCTGCAGCGCCGTCGGGCTGCTCAAGATCCAGTTGTGCTAGGCGGTGCCCATCCGTCGCCACGGCACGCAACGTTTGCTGGCCATCGTCGGTGGCAACGTGAAAGTATATGCCGTTGAGATAGTACCGCGTTTCCTCGGTCGAAATCGCGAACCTGGTTTTCTCGATCAAACGGCGAAGCTCGTGAGCGGCCATCGTGAATTCGTGGCTCATCTCACCGGCCGCAATGTCCGGGAAGTCGTCGGCCGGCAGCGCCTGCAGCGTGAACCGCGCTTGACCCGACGTGACCGTGACACGCTCGTTCTCGCTATCGCGGGTCAGCGAGACCTGAGCGCCATCCGGGAGTTTGCGTGCAATGTCATGGATCATATGCGCCGGAACCGTCACGGCACCGGTCTGGCTGCAATCAGCCGCGACCTGCTCCACAACCTCGCGCTCAAGATCCGTTGCCTTCAGCTGAAGACCGCCTTCGGTCGACGCCAGCAGCACATTGGACAGGATTGGAATCGTCGTTCGGCGTTCCACTACACTCGTAACGTGGCTGAGCGCTTTGAGAAGATCACCGCGTTCGATCACAAGCTGCATTGAGCTGTTCCAGGCACCTGAATTGCAGCAGGACGGCCAGCAGGCGGATCAACGACCGCCAAGCACCCCCTGCAGTTTCTGTATGACACACCTGCCATGCCCAAGCGTGACAACCTCTCCGGTCAATCGCGCATGACGGCAAACGCTTCCGGCCCCACGCTGCGTGCGCAAACCAAGCGCGAGAACGCCGAAGCGCAACGCTATCACAGGTCCGGGCCAAGCCCAAGTGTCCAGCAACACGCGATGTGACTGATATTGCTCTACTTCAGCATATTTGATGCGGCAGATCTCCATCAAACACAGATGGCCAGCAAACGATGGCCGACCCGCTTGGATCATTTCCGCCATGGTCCGAATCACTTCGCCGGCCCACACGTGTCTTTCGGTCTTCCTGGTCGTCCACCCAACGAGACGATGTCGCGGGTGGTCGGCCAAGTTGAGCAGAACACGGGGTATGAGCCGGCAATGCGCGTTCGCCTGAGGCGAGCAGTTCTAATGCGACAAGATCTTCTTCAGATCGTCGATTTCGTCGCGAAGGCGAGGGTTGTCGGTCAACGCACCGTCGATCTTGCGGATCGCATGCAACACTGTTGTGTGATCTCTGTCGCCGAACCGACGGCCGATCTCCGGTAAGGATCGCGCCGTAAGTTGCTTTGCCAGATACATCCCGATCTGACGTGGCCACACGACGGACCGGTGTCGACGTGGAGACAGAATGTCGCTCCTCGACACACCGAAGTGACGCGAAACCACCTTGAGGATGTCTTCAATCCGGATCCGACGCGGTTCCATCCCGTAAATCAGATCGCGGATCATGGCGTTGGCAAGATCAACCGTGATCGGGGCGCGCATGCACTGCCACTGCGCGTGGAGCTTCGTCGCGGCGCCCTCAAGCTCACGTCCGCTCTCGACAAGGCGTTCGGCGAGCAGTTCGACAACTTCCTGCGGCACCTGGAACGATGGGTCGTGCAGGCGCTTCTCCTCGATCCGCCGCTGCAAAATCCCCTTCCGCAGCTCCAGATCCGGCGCGCCGAGCTCAACCACCAACCCGCGTTGCAGGCGCGAGCGCATACGCTCACTCAAGGTCTCGATTGTGTTTGGGGCTTTCGAGGATGCGATGACGAGCTGCCGATTCCCGTCGAGCAAGGCGTTCACGATGTGATCGAATTCCTGCTCCGTCGCCTGCCCGTGAAGGAACTCCAAATCGTCGACCAGCAAAACGTCGACTGACCGCATGCGCTCCTTGAACGCCATGGCATCTTTGGCCTGGAGCGCTTCGACAAACTCATACCGGAAACGCTCGGCTGTGAGATAAAGAAGTTGGGCTTGAGGATGCCGCTTCCGAATCTCCCACGCGATGGCATGCAGCAAGTGGGTCTTACCAAGACCAACCGAGGAATGAATGCACAACGGGTTGAATCCGGTCGTGCCGCTGAACAGTGTCTCTGCGACTTGCGTTGCCGCAGCATGCGCCATGCGATTCGCCGTGCCAATGACGAACGTCTCAAACGTCAGACGCGGGTCGAGCGGGGATCCGGACAGCCCGCCGGCGCGTGTCGGAACAGATGGCGCCAGGGCCGGCATTACGGACGCAGACGGTTGAGCGACCGCTGCTGGCGCAACCTGTTGCGCTGGGTTGGCGATGTCGCGCTGGCCGACTCCACCATGTTGTCGGACACAGACTTCGGCCGCCTCAACCTCTGGCAGTTCCGTCTGGCAGCACGAGAGAAGATCGTCGAGATAGTGTGACTGGATCCAGTTGCGCAGGAATTTGACCGGGACGGAGACAAACACTGTCCCGTCGCGGACCGCATCAAACTCCAGAGCATTGAACCAGCTTGTAAAGACTTCCTCGCCAAGACGAGCTCTCAATAGCGCCCGGATACGTTGCGCCTGCGAGTCATTAATGCGTCCAGAAGCCTCTCCATTGACTGCCGAAGTTGGTGCGACGCGTCCTGCCATATTTTCACTTGGCATCAGCCCGCGATCGACGAATGATTTCTGCATGATGTTCAGTTCCCGCACATAGAGTTTTCTGCACGCTTCGACGCCCTTCGAAACGTGCGGATAATGATTGCATCAGGCGCACCTATCCCGTGCGCCGAAATTCGTCGCTCAATAAGCTGATGCAATCTCGTTGGTGGTGTGCGTTACTCAATTCTGGAATAACGGCGCACCAGACAACCGTTTCCATTCAGATTCACGCCCGACGTTGAACGTATATCTGGCTTAAATTGGAAACGGATAAAAACAGACCCGGTGCGCGAAACTGATAATAACGGTTCTGTTTTCGAAAACTGTAGCGACCTCGCGGCCCGCGATCTAACAGCCCAGCAACGTCGCGTGATCCTCTCCGATCACACGCTGCAAGGGAGGACCTGTTACAGCGCCCACGAAAGCAAACGCTACGAACGACCCGACCACACGTTCTATGTGTAACGATTCCCTCAGCCGATCCGCGGCTGACCGGAAATCTATGGGATTTTCGATGAGCGGTCGCACGACACGCCACCGGTCTCCCGGAGATTACTGACCCCACAACAACCCTCTCAACTGCCCACAGGATGTCCGCCAAACTCCCCGTGGAAAGCTACTATGTTACCCACATGCCCAACGGAACACGTTGACCGCTGTCACACTGGTGTCGCCTGCCACTGATCGCCCAGCCCGCCTACCCAAGCGAGCCGTCTCTCTCTTCAGTGCCCGGCTATGGAAAAAGTTAACGCACTGTGAGTAAGCATTCAAGAGCGTAGGGAGGCAAAACATTTTAAAGTGCGTACGCCTCTCGTCCAGGGCGCACGTGGCGCGTCGCGGCGCGGCCAAGGGGCCAAAGCCGAGTTTTCGTTTAGTATCAATATGGAATGCTCGTCGGCGCGGGAAGCCGCCCCGCAGGCGGCCATGAACACGTCCCAATTCGTTCCCAATCCGTTTCGGAGAAACGCCGAGACGTGGAAAAAAAGTTATTCAAGTCGGGGAGGGAAAATAGTGGATGAAATACCGTTTGCCGGCAAAGTCGTGCATAACGTGAATTCGGCGGCCTAGGCTGCTGCAATTTAAACACATTAGCCGGCCGCACCTGGGAAACGGCAGACCTTAAGCGGTCTGCTCCATTCCTTTAATACGCTGCGCCAGGCGCGAGACTTTACGACTTGCTGCGCGCGCGTGAACGATTCCCTTCTGACCGCCGCGGACGATCAGCGGCTCTGCAGTACGAAATGCAGCCACAGCTGCTTCGCGGTCGCCGGCGGCGATGGCCGCTTCCACACGCCGGATCTCAGAGCGGATTTCACTCCGGCGCGACTTGTTAACTTCTGTGCGGCGGGCGATCTGGCGCACCGCTTTTTTTGCTGACGTCGTATTGGCCATTGGCCGTGTTGATCCTCTACATGCGTTCAGGCGAGGCCGTCGATTGACGGGCTCTGTCACCTTTGGATGTGCGATATCGGGCGAGAAGCGTGCAGACCCCTCGCCAAAATAGCAGGTCCGTATAGCCCCGGCACATCGCCTGGTCAACGCCACGCAAACGAATGCACGCTATTGGCACCGCGCGCCATTGACGCCGGATCAGTCAGCGCCCACGAAGTGGAGCGCCAGCCGTGCTAGGCGCATGGCTGCCGTGGCTGCAACCGGGCAAATTCACCAAATGGACGGTAAGATGGTTATCTGGACCTTGACGATTGGAGTCAGTGTCGCGCTCCTGATCGTGACTGCCGCCGCGCGCGGCGTCGATGTGACTTACGGATACGTTCACATGGGCTTGGCGTTCGGCGTCGCGTTGGTGATGGCACTCACGGCGATTCGCGAGGTTCAGGCGCTGGAGCGCGGCGGCGCATCGCCCACGGTGAGGTCGGCAACGCTTGCCCGGTACATGGCGCTTGTTTGGATTTGGGGCGCACTGGCATTGGCCGCGACCTACCTGCCGGCGATCCTGACATGGAAAGAGTGGGCCGCGTTTTTCGGTGTGTTCGCCGTGCTCGGCGGCGTAAGCATGTTCCTCTCGTGGCGGCTGAGTGACCCGGCAACCGCGACGATATCCGGCGCCAGCTTATATAGTATTTCGAGATATCTCGCGATGGGGCAGTTCATCGGCATGCTGATTGTGATGATCGGCCTGGTGATCGACGGCAAGATGACGCGGTTTCTCGCGGATCAGGCACCTGGCTGGCAGGATTGGGCTGCAAACAATTACTTCTTCTTCGGTGCAATGGCGCTCGCCATCATCAGTGCTTACGGGCTGCGTGCCTTGCCGAAGGACCAAGCGGCGTCATGACACGCCAGATTTCGCCCAATCCCTTGCGGCAGAGTCCGGCCCTGCCCAGGCGTGTCCTTCTGCGTCTTGTGTTGCTCGCGGTGACAAGCACGGTCATGGTCTTTGCCGCCTGGTTGGAGCAACCGGCCCTGTCCTGGCTCGCGGCGGCCGTGTTTCCCTTCGCTGTCATATTGACCGAGCCCAAATCCGCCGGCCGCGATGGAGATGTACAACCTATAATCGCTGCTACGCGCGCAAGACAGATTGCCTGGCTGTTCGGTTGGGGCGCAGTCGCGATCGGGTTTGGCTACGGGCTGAGTCCGCTCTACTGGCAGCACTGGTGGCAATACGCGGCTGGCATGGCACTGCTGTGTGCCGTTTCTGTCGTTTATGTGCAGTTGCTGTCCAATCCGGCCAGCGCGTTGCAATCACGCACGGGATTATGGGCAATGGGCGCGCTGAGCCTGGTGATGGCTGCCGCCATCTTCACGGGGCTCGTCTTTCTGATCGCGTCCGGAAAGCTGTTCGCGGGAAAGCCGGACTGGTTGGCCAACCATGTTTTCATGTTGGGAGGCGCCGCAATCGCGATCATCGCCGCACGGGGCGGCTGGCAGCAATTGCGGAGCCAGTGAGCGGCGCAGCGACCCGGTCTCAACCGTCGATCACGCGCCGACACATCGTCTGTATGTCCTAAAGGCCTGTATGTCCTATGGATGACGGCGATACAGGCGCGCTACGAGGTCTTGCAGAACGTGGCTTGACCGCGACACGTGATGCCGAAGTTGCCCTTCGAGCACCTATAGCGCTGCTTGGTGATTTTATAGCCGGGCGTCGAGCCGTTGGCGACGAAGCTTGGCCATAGTCCCCAGCTGACGCTTTGGACCATCGTTTCCAGGGCGAACCATTTCGCCGAGTCCTCGCTGGCAGACGTCGCGACGGCGCCTTTCGTAACGCAGTTTGCATGTGCCGCGCCGGCCATAACGACCATTGCAGCGCACGCTGCGACTCCGATTTTCAATCCACGCATTCTACTTGTCCCCCTACCAATAACCGTTCGGCAGCCCACGCAGCGGTCGACATAGCGTTTTCGCGCGTTGTCGCGAGCTTGCCGCCGCAACTATGCGCCGGTAGCGCGTCGGCGCAAGCCTTTGTTGTAAGGCTGGATCTGCGATATACGATGAACAGTGACGTTGCCAACCGCTCAGGTGTCGGTGAAATTCGGTTTCCGCTTTTCGGCAAAAGCAGCCATTCCCTCTTTCTGGTCGTCGGTTGCAAACATCGCGTGGAAAAGCCGACGTTCAAACCGCACACCCTCGGCAAGGGTTGTTTCGTAAGCGCGATTAACGCTCTCTTTCGTCATCATCACAATCGGTACGGACTTCGCAGCGATCGTCTCGGCCGTCTTTAAGGCCTCATCCAGAAGCTGGTCGGCTGGAACAATCCGAGAGACCAGACCGGACCGCTCGGCTTCGTCGGCGTCCATCATCCGGCCTGTCAGGCACATATCCATAGCTTTCGACTTGCCGACAAATCGCGTCAGGCGTTGCGTGCCGCCGGCTCCGGGGGATACGCCGAGATTGATCTCGGGCTGGCCGAACTTCGCCGTATCCGATGCGATGATGAAATCGCACATCATCGCCAGCTCACACCCGCCGCCCAGGGCAAAGCCGGACACGGCTGCAATCACGGGTTTCCGAACGGTTGCAACCCGCTCCCAGGTTGCAATGAAGTCGCCCTTGTAGACGTCCATGAACGTCTTCGACTGCATTTCCTTGATGTCGGCGCCTGCAGCAAATGCCTTCTCTGATCCTGTAATGACGATGCATCGGATCGCGTCCGCGCGCTCAAACTGATCGAGGGCATGTCCCAGTTCTTCGATGAGCTTTGAATTCAGGGCGTTCAGTGCCTGGGGGCGGTTGAGCGTAATCAGCCCCACGGCGCCGCGCGTTTCGACCAGGATGTTCTCGTAAGACGACATCGTTTCGCTCCTGCAGACGGTCTGGCGATGAATGAACCCAAACTAGGCTACGCCGCCAGCGCGGACAATCTCGGGTGTTGCGGTTCAGGCCCGAACAGCACGATCCGAGATTTGCGCCCCTTAGCGCTGGCAGGCGCTGCAATAGAACGTGGATCGTCCGGCCTGGACGATGCGACGAATCGGTCGTCCGCAGTCCGTGTTTTGACAAGGCGTGTCAGCCTGCCCGTAGACTCGAAACGTGTGCTGAAAGTAGCCGAGGGCGCCGTTCGCGTCTGCGTAGTCTCGCAGTGTCGATCCTCCGGCTGCGATGGCTTCTGTCAGGACATCACGAATTGCCGGCACCAGCCGTTCTGTCCGTTTTGCCGGGCGACCGTTGGCCGTCGCGAGCGTGCCGGCCCTCCGCTTCGGGCTGATGCCCGCACGAAACAAGGCCTCGCAAACATAGATGTTGCCGAGCCCCGCGACCGTTCTTTGATCCAGCAAAAACGCTTTGACGTCTGCGGACTTGCCGCGTGCTTTGGCGGCCAGGTAGTCCGCGTGAAACCCGTTGCTGAGCGGTTCGACACCAAGATTTGCCAAATGCTTGCAACTGGCAAGATCCGCAGTGTCGACCAGGTCCATGTAGCCGAAGCGACGGGGATCATTGAACGTGATCTGCTGGCCGGACGACATCGCGAACACGACATGATCGTGGGCGGCAATGCCGCCGGTATCGGTCACAAACTGCGCAAGGGCCCGCGGTTTTCGTTTGTCCGGCGTGGCGCGCGTTGGTGTGATTGTGAACCGGCCGCTCATACCGAGATGCATGATCAGGCTCTCACCGCCTGAGAGATCGGCAACCAGAAACTTGGCACGTCGCCAAAGGCGCGCAACGCGTTGTCCGACGAGGCGTGCCGCAAATCTGTTGGGTAACGGGAACCGCAAGTCTGGCCGGCGCTGCTCGACGTCGAGAATCGTGGCACCTTCCATTGCAGGAGCAAGTCCGCGGCAAACGGTTTCAACTTCAGGCAGTTCTGGCAACTGGGTCTCCGCGTTTCACCGAATTTAGTTCAATTTGTCCGGGTTCCGTTGAGCGGGTGCCAACGCCGCACTGGTACATCGGTTCTGCTCCGAGCGACCGTTTCAGAGGCTAGAGCCGACACTGTTATGTCCATTGCGCCAGACCTGCCAGCACTCAGACTCGATAATCTGCACAAAGCTTTCGCCCGTCCCGCCGTTGACGGCTTGTCCTTAACGATTGCCGCTGGCCAAATCTACGCGCTTCTTGGCCCAAACGGTGCCGGCAAGACCACGACGCTCCGTATGGTTGCTGGCCTCCTCGTCCCGGACGCCGGCAAGGTCGAGATTTATGGAACGGACGCTGGCACAGATCCTATCGCCGCGAAACAGATCACCGCGTGGTTGCCTGACGATCCGCTCGTCTACGACCGTTTGACACCGCGCGAGTATCTGTCCTTCGTTGCTGGCCTCTGGCAGGTGCCGCAGGACGACGCCCAGGCACGCTCTACCGAATTGCTCGACAGTCTCGGTCTCACGCCGCATGCAGATGCGCGCTGCCAGAGCCTGTCTAAGGGCATGCGCCAGAAGCTCGCCCTTGCCGGAGCACTGGTCCACGATCCCAAGCTCATCATTCTCGACGAACCGCTTACAGGATTGGATGCTGCGTCTGCACGTCACGTAAAATCCGTGCTGCGCCATCACGTCCGCTGCGGCGGAACGGTCATCATGACAACCCACATCCTCGATGTGGCCGAACGTATGGCCGACCGCATCGGAGTGATTGCCTACGGCCGGTTGATTGCCGAAGGCACGCTCGAAGATCTGCGGGCGCGCGCCGGACGCGGCGGCGCGAGCCTCGAAGATCTCTTTCTGGAACTTGTGGCCGATGCCGAGATGACCGTTGGCGACCCAGCAAAAGATCTGGCGGCATGACCGCTTGGTCCGTCGGCGCACCGGGCAGTCTGCTCTGGTTCGCACAGCACGACTTGCGGCTCGCGTGGCGCGACTGGCTGGCGGTTATGGCGGCCGGCCGATCTGTGCGTGGCCTCGTTGCAAGTGGCGTCGTGTGCGCCGGGATTTTCGGCCTACACCTGTTGGCCAACGCAACGGTCGGCCCGGCTCTTGAGGCAGGTGTCCAAGCGGATCTGCAAACTCTTGTTGTCGTTTCAGCCGCCATAGCGATGTCGCTGTCGCTCATGCTGTCACAGGCACTCGAGTCGGCAACGCGTGTGCTTTACACCCGCTCGGATCTCGATCTCATTCTGTCGTCGCCGGCCTCGCACGCGCGCCTGTTTGCCGTACGGGTCGCGGCGATAACGCTGTCGACGGCTGCGCTTTCGGGCGCGATCGTTGCGCCGTTCATCAATGTCGCAATCTGGATCGACGGCTGGCATTGGCTCGCGGCCTACGGCGTCGTGCTGTGTTTCGCCGCTATCGCCACGGCACTTGCCGTCAGCGTGACATTCGCCTTGTTTTACGTGATTGGGCCGCGCCGCACGCGCCTCGTCGCCCAGGTTGTCGCCGCGGTCGTCGGTGCCGCGTTTCTTGTCGGCACCCAGGTCGCGGCAATCATGTGGTACGGCGAAGTCTCGCGCATCGACTTGTTCCGTGCAGCAGATCTTTTGGCAGTCTTGCCCGGGGCTGAAAGCGCACTCTACGTACCGGCACGCGCGGCGATGGGAGAGACGACAGCACTTACGATACTCGGGCTTCTGGCCGCTGGTCTCCTGGCGAGCGCGATCGTGTGGTCGTCGCGCCGACTGGCTGCAGCCACGCACGTGACGGCGGGCGCGACCGCAACTGGCGACGGCCTGATCGGCAGGATTCGCCCGCTTCCTGTCGCAAGCCCAGCCCAGGCGTTACGGGCGAAGGAGTTTCGGTTGCTGGCGCGGGATCCGTGGTTGGTCTCTCAGACGCTTATGCAACTGTTGTACCTCGTGCCGCCTGCGGTGTTGCTGTGGCAGAGCTTTGGAAACGGGACGTCCGGCGCGGTTCTTTTGGCACCGATCGTCGTCATGGCCGTGGGGCAGCTGGCTGGCGGTTTGGCGTGGCTCGCCATTTCCGGCGAGGACGGCGCCGATTTGATTGCAACCGCGCCGCTGAGTGAAAGAACGGTGATAACTGCAAAGGTGCAGGCCGTTCTCGCCATCGTGATCGTCGTATGCGCGCCGTTTTGCCTTGCGATTTCGCTCTCCAGCGTGTGGGCGGGCGGTGTGACATTGATCTCATCGCTAATCGCTGCGTTAGCGGCGATCGCCATACAGCTCTTGTTCCGCGTTCAGGCGCGCCGCGCGCAGTTCCGGCGCCGTCAGACGGCATCGCGTCTGTCGACGTTTACTGAGGCGTTCTCGTCGATACTCTGGGCGGCGACGGCCGGGCTCGCGGCCTCCGGTGCCTGGGCAGCGGGTGTGACAGCGGTTCTCGCGGCCGGTGTACTTGGGGTGGCGTGGCTGTTGCGGCCACCACGCACGCAGCACGGTTCGCCGTAGCGACGAAATCGCGAATGGCGGACAGCGCGGAATGACGGTAGGGTCCTTCCATGACCCGTGGCCAAGACACATCAACCACATTCGGATTCGAGAGCATCGACGCTCAAGAGCGACAAGAGCGCGTAAACCGCGTGTTTGCCGATGTCGCCGATCGCTACGATCTGATGAACGACTTGATGTCCGGTGGCCTGCATCGTCTCTGGAAGTCGGATTTCATCAGCCTGCTCGCGCCACCACGATGCGCCGTGCCATTTCGCCTGTTGGACGTGGCGGGCGGCACCGGCGACATTGCCATGCGCGTCATTCGCAGGGGCGGGCCTGGTTGTCGCGCCGTGATCTGCGATATCAGCCCCGAAATGCTCGATGTCGGGCGACGGCGCGTGCAGGATGCCGGGCTGGCAGATCAGATCACGTGCGTCGAGGGCAATGCGGAAGCGCTAACCTTTGAAGACCAATCGTTTGACGCCTACACGATCGCTTTTGGCATCCGTAACGTCACACACATCGAGCGCGCTTTGGTGGAGGCGTTTCGCGTTCTCAAACCCGGTGGCCGTTTCCTCTGTTTAGAATTCTCAGAAGTCGACGTGCCGGTTCTCGATCGTCTCTATGACTTCCACTCGTTTGAGGTCATTCCGCGCCTCGGCGAACTCGTTGCAGGCTCCGGAGACCCCTATCGGTATCTCGTCGAGTCGATCCGTCGTTTTCCCGACCAGGATACGTTTGCCGATATGATCAGTGATGCCGGCTTTTCGCGGGTCACATATCGGAATCTGACCGGCGGCGTTGCGGCTATTCACGGCGGCTGGCGCATCTAAGGTCGACGCCGCGCGGTTATGGAGTGATGCTGACTATGTCACGCGTCATCGCATTGCCGGCGCAATTCGGTCTTC
This sequence comes from Pseudomonadota bacterium, assembly GCA_039186015.1. Taxonomy (GTDB): domain Bacteria; phylum Pseudomonadota; class Alphaproteobacteria; order Rhizobiales; family Hyphomicrobiaceae; genus JBCBWG01. The sequence goes on along the minus strand of JBCDAH010000064.1, from coordinate 5,010 downwards.
AACACCTTGCCGTAATTGTTCTTTGGCAGCTCTGTGACAAACCGATAGCTCTTGGGGCGCTTAAAGCGGGCGATGTTGTCCAGGCAGTGCGCGTCGAGATCCGCGTCCGTGAGACGTGCGTCGTGTCCCGTCACGACGAAGGCAATGACCTCTTCGCCCCAATCCCGGTTCGGCCGTCCGACAACAGCGCACTCAACCACGCCGGGATAAGTCAACAGAATTTCCTCGATCTCGCGCGGATAGATGTTGGTCCCGCCTGAGATGATGAGATCCTTCGAACGATCCTTGAGCGTTAGAAAGCCGGCCGCATCGAGATGCCCGAGATCGCCGGTCCAAAGCCATCCCTGACGCAGTGCTTTCGCGTTGGCTTCCGGATTGTTCCAGTAGCCTGTCATCAGGCAGTCGCTCTTGGTGATGATCTCTCCGACCTCGCCGGCCGGACAGTCTGCGCCGTATTCGTCAACGACCCGGACGCTCACGCCTGTTCGGGCGATGCCGGTCGACGCAAGCCGCGCGTGGTAGTCCGGATGATCACGACCGGCATGGAGCGCTTGCGACAGACCGGTGATGGTCATCGGGCTCTCGCCCTGGCCATACAGTTGATAAAGGCGTGGGCCAAACAGCTTAAGGGCGCGCTCGAGATCCGCCACATACATTGGCGCGCCGCCATACGTGATTGTCTTGAGATTGCGGAGATCAGCGGCCCCTGCGTCCGGGTGGTTGAGTAGACGCGTAATCATCGTCGGTGCGGCGAAGAAGGACACATGCGAGAACGACGCGATCGCGTCGTAGATCTCGCGCGGATCGAAGCCGTGCAAGATCACGTTGTTGCCGCCGCGAAGCAGGCACGCCAAACCGTATAGCCCGCCGCCGTGGGTGAGCGGTGCAGGGTGCAGGTGGGTATCGGAATTCCCGATATGGTCGATATCCGCCATGTAGGCGTGACACATGAACAGAAGCGCGCGATGAGACAGCATTGCCCCCTTCGGTCGCCCCGTGGTTCCGCTGGTGTAGAACACCCACGCCTCGTCTCCGGGATCGGTGTCGGCTTGCGGTGCAGGTTCGGACTTGAGCAACAACAACCAATCAGCAGATCGCGTAACAATGTGCCGGGGCCACGTTGCCGCGGGGACCTCGTTATGCAGTTGATCGGCAGCCTTTGGCGATGTGATCAGGAGTTTCGCGTGGCTGTTCTGAACAATCCAGTGAACTTCCTTCCCGTGCAACTTGGCATTGATCGGAACAACCGAAAGGCCGACCCGCCAGCACGCAAACAGGATAGGATAGAACTCCGGTGCGTTCTCCATGAAGAGAGCGACGCGGTCATGCCGTCGCAACCCGTGGACTCCCGTCAGTCCGCCTGCAACGCAGGCCGCGACATGCGACAGCGCCGCATAGGATTGCGCGCCGGCCAGGTCAACGAGCCCATCGCAGATTGCCGGGTGGTCCGGCTGCGACCTCGCAACTGCGGCGAGTGTCCGTTCGAGGTTCACGTTGTCACCCCTGACTGTCCGATCCCGATGACTATCTGCCACCGAAGAATTCAACTCTGCAACCGGCCTTGCATCGATTGCAGAGTTCACCGAACGTGAGGATGCGGACTCGTGCAGACGCAGATTGGTGGAGGAGTAACCGGTGGCGAATTACGAAACCCTAGAGCTGGCGACAACATCTGACGGCGTCGTGACGATTACGCTCAACCGGCCAGATGCCCGGAATGCCATGAACACCCAGATGATGAGCGATCTGCGCGACTGTTTTGCGGCGTTCTACGTCGATCCGGGCGCTGCGCGGTGTATCGTCCTGACCGGCGCCGGTGATCGTGCGTTCTGCGCCGGTGCGGACCTCAAGGAACGCAAGGGCATGACCGATGAGACATGGCGCCGGCAACATGCGATTGTTGAGCAGGCGATCCGCGCCATGATGGACTGTCCGGTACCGATGATTGCTGCCGTGAATGGCGCGGCCTACGCGGGCGGGTGCGAATTGGCGCTGTCGTGTGACTTCCTGTACGCCAGCGCAAACGCACGGTTTGCCCAGACCGAGGTGATGCTTGGCATCATTCCCGGCGCTATGGGAACGCAGAACCTGCCGCGCGCGATTGGTCTTCGCCGGGCAAAAGAGGTGGTTCTGACCGGCAGCCCAATCGATGCACAACAGGCGCTCGACTGGGGCTTGATCAACCGGCTCTACCCGACAGTGGACGAGTTGCGGACCGAGGCTTTGGCAACGGCGGAACGGATCGCCGCCAACGCGCCGATTGCTGTGCGGCAGGCGAAAGCAGCATTAGCAAAGTCGGCGGATCTCGATCGTGCCAACGGTTACGCCTACGAAATCGAGGCTTATAATAGAACCGTTGGCACTGAGGATCGCCAAGAGGGCATTCTTGCTTTCAATGAAAAACGCAAGCCGGTTTTCGTCGGGCGCTGACAGATAAGATTGACCGACAGATTAGTGTGGCGCGCGATGTTCAGTGCTGTGTTGTCGTTCAGTGCTGCGTTATTGGACCTTCAGGCAAATTCTGGTCGATCTTCTGCATCGTCGTCACCAGGTCGGCTAACCTTTGCGCCTGACTGTTCAGCCGCGTGACCCGATCCTGATCCGGCTTTTCCCGTGCCACCAGCACAGCGAGCAGGACCACGACGAGTTCCTGTAGGGCCAGACGATGGCTGTCAGGATCATCGGACATGTCACTCGAGTGGGCGGTGTGCAGGATCATACGCGAAATCGAGTCAACGCGCCCTGGGCCGAGGATTTGTTCGATTTGATCGAATGTCATGAATCCCTCTCAATCAGCGAGGATTGAAACTAGCGTGACTGCGGATCGTTCCAGCGAAACGCGACATAATCATTCTTAGCGCATAATTGCTACGAGTACTTAGGAAAAATCGTTTCATAGCAGCGGAATAATTCAATCAGTTATCCAACCATCATATTGCGCCACAAAGTGTCTCATTCTCAATATTTCAAATTAAAACACTCGACTTCAAAACCAGATATGATGGTAGTTTGAGGTGTTTCGGTGCGCGGCATATGATGCATACGACGCCCTGTGGAGTACCTAGAGTTGTAGGCGTGCAGGCGGTTAACCACCCATCATGTTCCTGGCCGAGATCACGTCCGCCATGGACGAAATCACCTCGCCGGCCCGCGCCCATCCGATCACCCACCGGCACGATAAAGTGGATGGTCGGCGAAGTGACTCAATCATGGGGTGTGGGATGGTTCCCGCTCAATCTGAAAGCCTCTAGATCATCGACCACGCAGCCGTGATCAGGTTTTGACGCAAAAGCCGATAAATCCGAAGACAGTTGAAGCTGTTGCGGAATCTCGCCATTGCGTCACTTAGCGATTGATCCGCATTGTGCCAAGTCAAAAGATCGGCATACTTCGCAATCTATAGGCTGACGCACTGCGCCATGATCGCTGCAATGCGGACTAGGCCGAGGGCGGGAGCCAGGATCGGTCGAGCTGATAGACGGGGATACGCCGGGCAACACGCACATAAAGGAGCGAACGGAATGCCGGGGCAGCTGTTTCTGGATGACGTCGACCGCCAGTTCGAGAAAGCGGCTCAAAAAGTCGCGATGCAGGAGGGCTTGGCCGAGAAAATCCGCGTTTGTAACGCGACGTTCGTTGTTCGATTTGGGGTCCGTTTGCGCGGTCATATGCATACGTTTCACGGATGGCGTGCGGTCCACAGCACGCACGTGACCCCGGCAAAGGGCGGCATTCGCTTTGCACCGGACGTGGATCAGCAAGAGGTCGAGGCGCTCGCGGCGCTCATGACCTACAAGAGTGCGCTTGTGCGTCTCCCGTTTGGCGGGTCCAAAGGGGCACTGAAAATCGACCCACAGGCGTGGAGCCGTGAGGAACTCGAGAAGATCACACGCCGGTTCACGCAAGAGCTGGCCCGTCATAGCTTCCTCAGCCCAAGCCAGAACGTTCCCGCACCGGATATGGGCAGCAACGAGCTGACCATGGTCTGGATGCTCGACGAGTTTCGCCGATGGTCGCCCAACGACATCAACGCGTTTGCGTGCGTGACCGGCAAGCCGCTTGCGGCGGGTGGAATCGAAGGGCGCGTGGAGGCGACCGGTCGCGGCGTGCAGTACGCAACTCGCGAGTTCTTCCGAAATCCTGACGACGTCGCCATGACCGGGCTGACACCGGAGTTGAAGGGCAAGCGGGTTATCGTCCAAGGGCTTGGCAATGTCGGCTATCATGCGGCCAAGTTTCTTGAGGAAGAGGATGGATGCCGAATTGTCGGCGTGATCGAGCGTGATGGCGCCGTTTACTCGGAAGCCGGGCTGCCCGTCGACGAACTCAAGAAACATCTGATAGCCCACAACGGCGTGAAGGGCTTTCCGAACACCGAATTTGTTCCTGATGGTGGCGCGCTGCTGACCCGCGACTGCGATATCCTCATCCCGGCGGCAACCGAGGCGGCAATTGATACACACAACGCCCCTCACATACGTGCCAAGCTGATTGTGGAAGCGGCCAACGGTCCAACCACATTCGACGCAGATGAGATCTTGCGGTCACGCGGCATCATTATTCTGCCGGACCTGTTCGTGAATGCCGGCGGCGTGATCGTCAGCTACTTCGAATGGGTCAAGAACCTGACGCACATTCCATTTGGTCTGATGGAACGGCGCCATCACGAAGCCAGCCATCGCATTCTCGCGCAATCTCTCGAAACGATGACCGGGGCAAACTTCCCGATGGAGACCGCGCGCCAGTTCATCGAGGGCGCACGGGAAATCGATCTGGTACGTTCCGGTCTCGACGATATGATGCGCTCTGCATATCGCGATATTTCGGCGGCGCGCCACGAGTCGGGAGACCCGACGGATTATCGCACGGCCGCGTTCACGATTTCCGTAAGACGCATTGCCGAAGCCTACGGCGCTATCGGTCTGTGAGTCTTTAATTTGCGCTGTTCGCACGCTCGCAGGCTCGCGGCTCGAGCGCTGGCCATCCTGCGGGCATTGTTCCAGGCCGCGC
>JBCDAH010000063.1:0-27008 GCA_039186015.1 Pseudomonadota bacterium | reverse complement strand
TGGCATAAAGCGCTTCGTCAGTCGCTTTGATGTCCGGCAGTGGCAGAAAGACAAACCGTCCGGGAGCCTTGCTGCAAGGCCGGATCGATGTTTCGATCGTCGACTATGAGCGCAAACGCCTGCTGGAGCGGAAGGCACCAGGACGGTTTGTCTTTCTGCCACTGCCGGACATCAAAGCGACTGACGAAGCGCTTTATGCCAACGTGAATTGGCTGAAGAAAGAAAAGGCCGCGGTATCAATCCTGGTCGAGGAATTGATCAAAACCTGGCGTGAAATCAATAAGGACCCGAAGGCGGTCGCCGCGCTGCGCGATAAGTACAAGGTGCTTCCGAACATCGAGAAAGTCGAAGTTGACGAGCTGATCCCGGCGTTCACGCAAGGCGTTGAGATCAATCTGTTTCCGAGTGACGGCGGAACGGACGGCTCGGTGAAGGAAGACTTCAACTTCTTCACGACGTCGGGGTCGCTTGAGGGTGATCCGGCCACGCTGAAGGTCGAAGACTTTTGGTACCTGGAGCCGGCCAAGGCCGCTGTGAAGCGACTTTCCAAGAGCTAGCGAGCGTAACGGATTGCGAGACGGCTCGAACCGACTGTCTCGCAAGCGCCAGGAACCGGGTACGGCCGGCACCCGTGGTGCCGGCCTGGTGCCTGAGCGGCTTGGGTTGGACGAAAACGGAAGACGCTGAAACATGTCCACACAATCGATCGCGAAACCGCACAAGGCGGCCGGCATAGCCGCACGCCCGAGCGCAAAACCGTTTCGGCTGACGGGTTTTCAACTCCGCCTGCTGTCGGTCATCGCGCTATTCGGGGCCTGGGAAATTGCCGGAATGGTTCCCATTAGTGTCGCTTTCCCGACATTCAGCGCAACCATGGTGGCCCTGGTTGAGATGATCGCAAACGGCCGGATAATCTCGGCTTACGCTGAGACGCTGAAACCGCTTGCGCTGGGTGTCGGGATTTCCGCATTTTTCGGTGTTGCGATCGGCGTCAGCATGGGGCTTAACAAGCTGTTCCGTTGGTTTTGGGAACCCATCTTCGTTGTGCTGCAGGCCTCACCCGTGGCCGCGCTGATACCGCTGATTACGTATGCCTATGGCATCGGCCTGACGGCAAAAACGGTTGCGGTCATCATTCTCGCAGCGCCGATTATTGTGTTGAATACCTATAAAGCCGTCGGCAATGCGAGTCCGATGCTGATCCAGATGTGTCGCTCTTTCCAGGGCACGCGTCTTCAAGAGATCTGGAAGATCATCATTCCAAACGCGGCGCCGGTCATATTCGCCGGATTGCGACTTGGCGTGGCCGCCGGTTTCATCGGCGTCATTCTCGCTGAACTTCTGATTACGCCGACTGGGATCGGTGACGTCATTTCATATAATCGCTCGATCGCGGAATACGCGCACATGTATGCGGCTGTGTTCTCGATCATTGTCTTTTCTGCGGTCATGGTCGGGCTGCTGGAACAGGTCGAGATCAAGTACTTCCGACCCGAGAAGAGGAAGGGACGCTGATGACTGCTTCCGTTGCAATCGCAGAACCGTCGCCGGTGTCATCGTCCGGCGCAGCTGTCGACAACATCGTCGAGGTGCGGAACCTGACGAAGTATTACGGCGAAGATGTTCACGCGCTGGACTCGATCAATCTGCAATTCCCGGCCGGTCAGATGACGACCTTGCTTGGTCCCAGTGGCTGCGGAAAAACCACGTTACTAAAGATCATCGCCGGACTTCTGGAGCCGAGCGACGGACAGGTTTTTATCAACGGGCGTCCGGTCCAAGGGCCAGGGCCGGAACGCGCGTTTGTGTTTCAGGACTTTGCTTTGCTGCCGTGGGCGACGGTTGTGCGCAACGTGGCGTTTGGGCTCGAGCTGAGCGGCATGCCCAAGCGGGAACGCGAAGAGATTGCGACCAGCTACATTGCCAAGGTCGGGCTTTCAGGGTTCGAGCAGAAGTATCCGCACGAGCTGTCCGGTGGCATGCGCCAGCGGGTCGGCCTGGCGCGCGCTCTGGCCGTGAATGCGGATGTTCTGTTGATGGGCGAGCCGTTTTCAGCAGTTGACGAACAGACGCGCCGGAAGTTCCAGGAAGACTTGTTGAAGCTGCTGTCGGTCGAGAAGAAGACGGTCATCTTTGTGACGCACTCGATCGAAGAGGCCGTTTATGTGTCTGATCAAATTGTGCTGCTGTATCCGCGCCCCGGGCGCATCCACTCGATAATCCGACCGCAAGTCCATCGGTCTGGAAGCGCGGACGAAATTCGTCGCGACAAGGCGTATCTGGATACGGTCGAGGAAATCTGGACCAACCTGCGCAAGTTCTTGGATTGAGGCTGGCAATGACAATCAATGGGGTTCGCATACCGCCCGTCTTTTCGCTGCTGATCTGGATCGCGATGTGGGAAGTCGTCGGGCAGCTCAAGCTTGCGTTTATCTTGCCGCCATTCTCAAGCGTCATCATGGAATTGACGACGCTGATCCAGCGTCCGGACTTTCAAGCGGCGGCGTTGCAGACGCTCGAGTCCTTTGCGATTGGCATGGTTATCGCCATTATCGGCGGCGTGACCATCGGGTTCTTGATGGGGCGGAGCGAGACGGCTAACAGCCTGCTTGGCATGTGGGTCAATATCTTCGCCAGCGCACCGCTGTCGTCATTGGTCCCGGTTCTGATGCTGCTGTTCGGTCTGGGGCAGACGACGATTATCGTCACCGTTGTCCTGTTCGCGATCTGGATCATTGCGCTCGATACCTATGCTGGGGTGCGCCACATCTCGACGTCGTTGTCTGAGATGGGCCAGTCGTTCGGTGCCAGTCGGTTTCAACTGCTGACCAAGGTCTTGTTCTGGGCCGCGCTGCCGGAAATCCTCGCGGGCATCCGCATGGGCCTGATCCGGGCGGTCAAGGGCATTGTCATCGGGCAATTGCTGGTGTCGATCGTCGCGCTGGGGCGCTTGTTCCGCACGTTCTCGGACAACTTCCAGTTTGAGGAGTTCTGGGCACTCACGCTCATTCTGTTCGTGTTCGCGCTCTCGTTTTCTGCACTGATCGGGTGGCTGGAAAGCAAAGTCGAATACTACGCCGGCGCCCGGATTTGATGCGCGCAGGGGTTATGCGAACGAGATGTGGCGGTCGCGATGAGTGAACAATCTGACGTTCGGCGGGTCGACGCTGAAGTGCTGCGCAACTTCATCGCAACCTGCTTTGGCAAGCTTGATGTGCCAGACGATGATGCGACGGCCGTGGCGGGCCTGATGGTCGAAGCCGATCTGTTGGGATTGGACACCCACGGCAGCTTTCGCTTGCGCCAGTATGTCAATCGCTTGCGGGACGGCGGAACGAACGCCAAGGCGCGGCCCTTTGTGGTGCAAGACAAGGGCGCAATTGCCGTCGTCGACGGCGACAATGGCTTAGGCCACTTGGGCATGGTGGTTGCCACTGCATTGGCGATGCGTAAGGCAGACGAGTTTGGGATCGGGTGGGTCGGTGTTCGCAACAACAATCACGCGGGGCCTGCAACCCTCTACGTGCAGATGCCGATGGCCAACAATCAGATCGGGCTTTATGCGGCCGTAGGCAGCGCCAATCATGTGCCTCCGTGGGGTGGAGCTGACTTGTTGCTCGGGACAAACCCGATCGCCATTGCCGTGCCGGCAGGCAAGGAGCCGGGCTTTGTGCTCGACATGGCAACCACCGTTGCGGCGGCCGGTAAAATCAAAACGCTCGCGCAGCGCGGTGAGCAAATGCCAATCGGCTGGATGGTCGGGCGGGACGGGCTGCCGCTGACGGATCCGACGCGGCAGAAGGAGGGCTTGTTGCTGCCGATCGGCGGCCCGAAAGGGTATGGCCTCGCGATGGCGATCGGCCTGCTTGCCGGGACGTTGAACGGCGCTGCGTTCGGTCGGGATGTTGTCGACTTTTCGGCCGATACGACAACGCCGACCAATACCGGGCAGTTCATTGCGGCGATTTCGGTATCGGCGTTCGGAGATGTCACGGCGTTTCAAGAGCACACCGATGCCGTGTTTCAGGACATCAAGACGTCAGCGCCGTTGCCGGGACATGAGAGCGTGCGGGTCCCTGGCGATCAACGCCGGTCTCTGTATGATGAGCGGCGAACCGCGGGTGTTCCCTTACATGATGGCCTCATCCGGGCTCTCGACGCTATCGCAGGTGAATTGGGGGTTGCGCGGCTTGCAGCGTAACGTCGATCGATTGGCTCGACGTTGCTGATGATGCGGATTCGTGCGCGAAACCTTGGAGGTAACATGAACTTTGTGATCGAACCACCGGTGCAGGTTTCACATCCTGTGCGCGGGGACAACCGCCGGTTTCCGGTGCGCCGCATCTATTGCATCGGGCGCAATTACGCCGCCCATGCTGTGGAGATGGGGCACGACCCTGACAAAGAGCCACCGTTCTTTTTTCAGAAGAACCCCAACAACGTCGATGCGTCCGGTGAGTTCGCCTATCCAAGCCGCACTGCAGATGTACACCACGAGATTGAACTGGTCGTTGCCTTGGCGAGCGGCGGGCGGAACATTCCGGTGGCTCAGGCGCTGGACCGTGTTTACGGCTACGCTCTGGGGCTCGACATGACCCGACGCGACCTCCAAGGCGAGATGAAGAAACTTGGCCGGCCTTGGGAGATCGGGAAGGCGTTTGAAGCGTCCGCTCCGATGACAGCCATTGTGCCGGCGAGCGAAATCGGCCATCCGCAAAGCGGGCCTATTCAGCTGTCGATCAACGGGGAAGTGCGCCAAGAGGGCGATCTCAATCAAATGATCTGGAAGACCCCGGAAATGATCTCGTACCTGTCCGATTACTTCGAGCTCGCGGGCGGCGACTTGATTATGACCGGAACGCCAGCCGGCGTTGGTCCGGTCAAGGCCGGCGATGTTTTGGTTGGGCGCGTGAAGGAGCTGGACGAGCTTCGCGTCACGGTCGTTTAGCTTGGCCCTCCGGCAAGTCATTTCAGCCGGCGAACGCGCTGTAGTGGCTTACAGTGATTGATGCTGCCGTCTTGTCGGCGGCCCGGTGTCAAGATATTGCTCACGCGCGAGGCGTGTTTGGTGGGAGGGCAGATTGTCGTGAGGTTTGCATCGTGACATCGGATGTTTTGGCTGACAGCCCGTTGCATGGTGACGACTTGCCGGCCGGTGCATGCGATTGCCATGTTCATGTTTTCGGCAGTTCCGTAGCGTTCCCGTTTTCTGCCAGCCGCGCCTACACACCGCCGGAAGCGTCGGTGCAGCAGTTGTGTGCCTTGCACGATGCGCTCGGCGTCGGGCGCTGTGTCGTAGTTCAAGCCAGTCCCTACGGCGCTGACAACCGTTGCCTTGTGTCGGCGCTCGGGGCACTTGGCGCACGCGCTAGAGGCGTTGCTGTTGTCGACCCGGATATTGGTGAGCAGGAGCTCGAGCGCTTGCATGCTGTTGGGGTTCGTGGTGCACGCCTGAACCTCTCGCGTGTAGGGCCGGGCGAGGGCGACGCAGCCGTGCGGGCCGTGAAGGCCTTGGACGCTGTGGTGTCGGACTTTAGATGGCACATTCAGCTCTACTGCGACCTGGCCACGGCGGCCTACGTGTCGCACGTGTTTTCGAAGCTTCCGATCACGGCTCAGCTGGTGTTTGATCACTTTGCCGGCGCCAACACGGAGACGGACCCGAACGCTGATGCATGGCGATCCGTTCTCGACCTTCTCAGCGATCATCGCGGGTATGTGAAGATCTCGGCGACCTACCGGCGGTTTCCGGGGGCGGAGTCCAATAGCGTCGTTGATGAGCTCGCGCATGCACTCCTCGCAGCCAATCCGGATCGTGTTGTTTGGGGCAGCGACTGGCCGCATACCGCGGCGGGGCCAAAGGAGCCGGGGCGCATCGATGCCGTTGTTCCATTTCAACGGATCGATGATCACGCAGCCTTACACCGGGCACGGGCATGGTGCGCGACGGACGAGGTCACGCAGGCCGTATTCGTCGACAATCCGGCGCGGCTCTACGCCTTTGATGCAGACCGGCCGGCTTAACAGGGCGCGTGCGGCGTTGACGGCAATCAGCTCAAGAGGTGGAACTTTGGAAAGCGGCGCTTGACGGTCTCGATAATGTGCTGCGCGAGGCGTTCGAATTCCGCTTCGCGAGCAGACGTACTGCGCCAGATGATGCCGATGGTTCGATAGAGCGCCCGGCCCTTGAGTTCGACGGCTTTGACCGATGTGTCTTTGTTCAGCCGCGCATGAACATAGAGCCCGGGCAGGAACGACAGGCCCATGCCCATGCCGACCATCTGCAGGATCGTATCCAGGCTTGTTCCTTCGTAGTTGGTGAGCATGTTCGCGCCGAACGCGTTGCAAATGTCGTCAACCTGTTCCCGAAGTTGATGCCCGCTTTCGAGAGCAATGATGGAACGGCCCCGGAGATCCTTGCGTTCAACGTCGTTGCGCTCAGCAAGATCGCTGTCGCTCGGGACGACGAGAAAGAGAGGCTCGCGAAACAAGGCCATCGCACGTAGGCCCTCAGCGCGCACCGGTACGGGCATGATAATGACGTCATGGATGCCTTGCTCCAGGCTGTCGGGCAGACTGTGGGGCACGTCCTCGCGAACATACAACTTCAGGTCGGGGTGCGAGCGGTGAATGCGCGGGATGACTGTCGGCAGCAGATAGGGGCCAATCGTCGGCGTTAAGCCCAATCGTATCGTGCCGGCCAACGCGCCTTGCTGACCCGCGGCGACTTCCTTGATTTCTTGGACATCGCGCATGATCCGGCGCGCGATTGTCGCGATGTCGGTGCCGACGGGTGTGAGCAGAACACGGGAACGACTGCGCTCGACCAATTGCACCGCAAGGCTCTCCTCCAGCGCGATGAGTTGCGCGCTCAGTGTCGGCTGGCTGACACCGACTTGGGCCGCCGCACGACGGAAGTGGCGGTTCTGGTCAACGGCAAGCAGATACTCGAGCTGTCTGAGGCTTGGCATGGACGTCTCCGAGACGCACGTTTCGGTGGTTCTGGTTGGTGGTTCTGGCACGTCATGCGTTGCCGGGCGCCGCCTGTGCCGTCGCATGGCCAAGTCTGTCGAAGTTCTTTGTGGCGGGCGGAGCGTGACGCAGTTATCGCTCAGGCGCATTTAGCCGATGCAATAGACAAATTCTATCAAAAGCAACAGTTTTTTGATGTTGAGCCTTCGAATGGCGGGCCCATATAACGCTGAGCGAACGGCTGATGAGAGGGCTGTTGGACTGAGCCGAAAGAGGCAAAGCCGATCGCGGGGTCAAGCTGACGGGCCTGGTGATGCGAAAAGAAGCCGTCGCAGAAATGGTTTGTTTTGAGATGAGACGCGCGTCACCAGGTCGAGACGGCGTTGGGTATCACCTCTGGCGGCTGAACTTGACCGGCGGAGGCCTGTTGCCAACGCATTTGAGTTAACCAACCGACGTCAAGCGTTGCGCATGGCGCGAACAAGAGGCTTCAGAGACAGCGAACGATGCGCCGCTTTAAGAACATTCTGGCCGTCTACCACGATGACTTCGGTTCGGACGATGTCTTTACCCAATCTGTATCGCTCGCCAAAGCGAACAACGCACGGCTTACTCTGCTTGAGGTGATACAGGATCGCTATGCGACAACGGCTTGGGTGCAGGAACGCGAGAAGCGACTGAAAAGGCTCGTGCCGGCCATGCATGCGGCGGGAGTTACGGACGCGCACGTGGCCACATGCGTTGGCACGCCGTTCATTGAGATCATCAAGCACGTGTTGCGCAACGGGCATGACCTCGTGATTGCCAGCCCCGAACAGACGCGGACGGATCGCGGCTTTTACGCCGGAACAACGATTGCCCACCTTGTGCGAAAGTCACCGTGCCCGGTTTGGAGCGTGAAGCCTGATAGTCAGGGTCATTACTCGCGCATCCTGGCGTGCGTTGATCCGAAAACCGGTGACAACCCCGACGACAGCCTCGATATCAAGCTGCTACAACTTGCGAGCTCGCTGGCTGAGGCCAATGGTGCGGAACTTCACGTTGTTCATGCGTGGGAGGTGGAAGGTCCCGACCGCGATCGCCTGCGGTCTGAACTGCCGGACAAGACGCGTGAAGAAATCATGGAGAAACACCAGGCGATGCATCGTGGTCGCGTGCAGCGCGTGATGGATCAACTGCCATCCTTCGCGGTGGAACCAACGCTGCACCTGCCCAAGTCTGAACCCCACGATGCGATCGTTGATCTCGTTCGCGAGCTTTCGGTGGATCTCGTCGTCATGGGATCGGTCAACCGGACCGGCATTTCCGGTTTCTTTATTGGCAGCGCGGCGGAAGGGGTCTTGACAAGCGTACGATGCAGCCTGCTTACAGTGAAACCTGAGGGCTTCCGAACGCCGGTTGTCCTCGATGACTATCCCTCCGAACGGGTTGGGTCTTTGTGACGGTAGCTTGGGACCTCCCATCATCAACGTGCTCCGGTATCCATGACCTTCAACTCGCGTGATCGCATGTCTGCCGATCGCATCTTGCTGCAACGATCCGGTCTGACGCGGTCGGTCATCTGGTACCCGAAATGAGCGACATCTTCGCGTTGGCAATTGCCAACCTCACCTCGCCGATGATCCTGTTTTTCGGCCTGGGTATCGTAGCGGCGTTGGCAAAATCCGATCTCAGCACCCCCGAAGCCGTAGCCAAGGGCATGGCGCTCTACTTGATGCTCGCGATTGGCTTCAAGGGCGGTGCGAGCGTGGCGGCGCACGGTGTGGATGTGACGCTTGCGCTGGCGCTTGTCGCCGGCATTGCGCTCAGCGCGGTGATACCGGTGATCGCCTATCGTGCTTTGGCGCTGACGACGGATTTGTCGCGCGTTGACGCTGCTGCAATAGCAGGCCACTACGGCTCGATTTCCATCGTGACATTTCTCGCGATGACGCAAGCGCTCCAAACTGCCGGCGTTGCATATGAGGGCTACATGGTCGCGGTCGCAGCTGCCATGGAAACCCCTGCGATCATTGTCGCGCTCTGGCTGGCCGCGAACGGAACCCGGTCGTCGAACCCCAACGCGGTGCGCGAGATCTTTCTGAATGGATCAATCGTGATCCTTGTCGGCGCGTTTGTCATTGGCTTGATCACGGGAGAGGCAGGCCTGCAGTCGATTGCGGCATTTGTGGTTGATCCCTTCAAGGGTGTTCTTTGTCTTTTCCTGCTCGACATGGGGTTGATTGCCGGGCGTGGGCTGCAAGGGGCACGCCATAATCTGAAACCACCCGTCGTCGGCTTTGGCATCTACATGCCGTTGATTGGTGCGGCTTTGGGCCTGCTCGCCGGCAAGCTCATAGGGCTTTCGGTGGGGAGTATGGCGCTGTTGACCGTTTTGTGCGCCAGCGCCTCATACATCGCCGTGCCGGCCGCGATGCGTCTGGCGCTGCCGGAGGCAAGACCCTCAATTTATCTGCCGCTCTCGATCGGCGTCACATTTCCATTTAATCTAACAGTCGGAATCCCCATTTATCTTTATTTGGCGCAAGCGATGCACTGAGAGCTCAAGATGCAGACGTTTCCGAAAAAACGAATCGAGATCATGGTCGAAGCACCGCTGATGAGCCGTGTTTTAGAGATCCTCGATGAGCAGGGCGTCAGTGGCTACACCGTCCTTCCGGCACTGGCGGGAAAGGGGAAGGACGGGAGTTGGCATCGAGATGGTCTCGTCGGGCGGGTCGGGTCTATGGTTCAGATTTTCTGTATCGTCGATGAAAGCCGGATCGACGAAGTTCTCGAGCCGTTGTTCAAACTGGTGTCGCAGCAGATCGGGATTGTGAGTGTTTCCGATGTCCGCGTCATCCGCGCAGAGCATTTTTAGGTTTGGCGGTCGCGCCATCCGAGCATGTGCTGTCCACGGCTCGGATCTTGATGATCGGAAAAACTGATCAGGGTTGCTGCCGATTCCGATTAGTCAAGCCGAAGCGTTTTCATCGAACATTGCTGGGTACGACGTGGCGCGCGGGTCTGCGGCGCCATACCAGCCAACATGTGCCATCCGGCCAGTCGTCGGCAATGACCGATCGATCATCTTGAGGACCATACCAATGGAAGCGCTCAATCAACTTATGATGGCCTTAGGGGCCTCGGCCGCGATCATTTCGTTGTTTACTGTTCTTCAGATCGTGACCCGTTCGCCATCGGTCCCAGGATGGTTGACGCACGCCTTTCCTGTCACCGTTTTGGCGCTGATCCTGACCATCGGGATGGCGGCATCGCTGTATGTTCTGGCTTCAGCATTGCAGCACTTCGTGCCAGGCGTGCTGGCGATTATCGGGACCTGTGTGGTACATCTGATGTGGGTCGCCATTTGCAGGATGGTCTTGCCAGTTGATCGCCCGGTTGTCGGATCCGCGGACCTCGCGGCCGCGTGAGGCTGTTGGCCGAAGCCACCACCGGGGCGCATGATCGTGATAGGAGCATCAATGCGCTCCAGGGGGGCGTGCCTCGGCAGGATGGGATCAAGCCGAGGCATCGTTATCCTCAAGCTGTGGCGAGAGCTGTCCCCAGGCGCACCCCGTTGCGAGATCCATTGCATCGAGCGCGTGTTTCAACTCATCCGGTTGCAGATCTGCCGAATAGAGATGGCAGATATTGTCGAATAGCTCGAGACGCATCTCGGCAAGCCAGTTGCGGCCGTCCGGTTTGGTCCGGGCGGCCGCTTTCAATAGGGCAATCGTTAGGACTAACAGCGCGCTCACCGATCCCTCGTTGGTGTGCGAGAATGAGAACGAGCGGCAAGATGGTGCCTCAAGGCGGTCGTTAAAGGTGTTGCGGTCGTACATTTGCGGTTCCATCATTCTGCGAGCGACGGCTGGCGTGTCGCCGATCCAGGTCAGTTTCGGTCGGCAAGATGTGAACCCGTGTCGTGTGGTTGCGAATTGATGGTTGTTGCCGAGGATTGCGACGCGTTTCGGGCCGATTGCGTCTTGTGCGGCCTCGGACAGTTTCGCGCGGATACCGGCGGTTCAGCAGCCCGTCAGGATAAAGCCGCCCCAGTAGTAGGGATGCTCGAACGGTCGGTGTTGTGGGTCGTCGTCTGTGGAGACTGGCGGTGGCTCGCCCGCATGCGGTGCGTGAATTGACGCGTCGGGTGTCTCAAGCATCCCAGCCGTGAATCGCGTTTGCGCCACGTCCGTCAGTGACAACGACTGGCTGAGACCACGAATGGCCTCTCTATCAGCTGCGGCACCATTGACCGACGCAAGGAAGGCTCGAAGATCATAAACCGTTGCCGAACGCAGCCAGTGTTGTGCGGACTGCAGCGCTGCGGCCGGTCGCAGGTTCCGGCCGAGATGGTTCTCGTAAAATCGCCCGATGAGCAAGGCAGTTGCCCGATCGTCAACGGGCCATAACGTGGCGAGGATGCACGCTGCGCCATGCGCGAGAAACGACCCGGTCATGCCGATAAATTCATCCGGCGTGTGCTGCGCTTCATGCAATCCGGATTCACATGCCGAAAGGACAACCATGCGTGGTGACGTTTGCTGTAGAGCTGAGAAAACGTCGCCCGCGCTCAAGCGCTCTTGCTGACGTAGGAGAAGTGCTGACGCTTTGGCATCGTCTTTGGCGAATTGCCCGTGCGTACAAAAATGCCAATAGGACTTCGTCGCCAGGCTCTTGAGCACCGCACTGCGTGTGGCCGTCTGGGAGTCCAGATAATCTGAGGCCGAGGGGTTGAAGTGCGTAGCGAGCATCGCGTGCTCGGCTTCAGCAAACGCAAGGTCTTGGGTTGGATTGATGGTCGCTGAGAGTGACGGTGCCGTTGTCTCGCGCGATGCGGCCGTCGATCGCGCAAAGACATCCAGGCTCGGGGCGTATGAGATTTCGTATTGGTCCAGGAGACGCGCACCGGTTCCCGGGTCTTGCGCCAGGCCGATCGGGAGGATGCCCAGGCCGCCGGATGGCATCACGATCAACCGGGCACCTTTGGCAAGGCCATGGCCATCCAGAGTGGCGGTGAGGCGCGCGCCGATCAAGGTCCACAAATCGTCGCCAACGGCGTCGACCTTGGCGAACATGCCGCGACGGCGGGTTTTGGCATCACGATCATCGCGCCCTGTCATGGCGGCGAGCCAGCCGTCGGCGCCATCTGGCGCCGAGCCATGAATGAATGTGTCGAGTCGTGTTGTCTTGAGTTTGGCGCAATGAACGACGTCTGTTGTCCGGGTCTCGCCGTTGGCGACCAGAACAATGAGCTTCGTCCCAACCGTCGTAACGACCGGGACGACGATCGCGCCGCCCGATGGGACCAAGTCCAGCGCTTGATTAAGTTTGCCTGAGCCGGTGTAGCGGGTGCGGACTGCAGGCGCGACGAAACGGCCAAGCTCCGATCTGGAAGCGGCAAGAGCCTGAGCCGCATCGAGGCGGTCGGCACCGCGCGCGGCATCGGCGGCTTCGGCCTCGGCTTGGATTATCTCGCGCAACGCAGCGAGGTCCTGGCGCTGCTGGTCGTCGAGGTCTGCCGCGGTGTAGGACATCGATACGGCGAGCTGATGGGCACGGCCTTCCATTGCCAATTCAAACCCGTCTTCGACGTCTCTCAGCGCCAGTGCAGCATAGGCCGCATCGGAAAACAGCGTGCCGGCGTTGGCGATCACTTCGTGCGCGCCGCCGTCGTCCATGGCCTGAATGAACAACTGCAGAAACGCCACGCGCGACTCAGCCATTGCTGCGCGACATTCGGAAAAGTTCTCCAGTTCCAAATGCGCATGGCCGATGTAGCGCGTGTTCAATAGAAAGCAGCGCGGTGCTTCTGCCAACGTGCGGACATCGAGTGCGGACCGGTGATGCGAGATGGCGCGCCCGAGGTTGTCTGCCCGGCTTCCGGAAATGCGTTCGGCGAAGACACAACCGAGATTGAGTTGTGCCATGGCCCAATTGAATGGGTCATGTTGCTGCGTCCAGATGCTTGTCGCGGCTTCCAGCGCAGCAATGGCGGCTTCGAGGTTGGCGGCCCGGTCGCCGACAGAACGGCACTTGTAGTAGAAGCCGAGGTTGTTTTGTGTGCGGGCCCAGTCGTCCGGATCGTTCTCTCGCGTATAGACCTGGAAGAGGGATTGCGTATAGGCGATCGCTTGTTCCAAGTTGTCGTCGGGGTCGCCTGCAATGCGATCGAGATACACCGCGGAAAGGTTATTGCGGATGGCCGCCCAACTCCGCGGATCGTTCTCGAGCGTGGCGATGGCTTCGGCTTCCGAATAGAGGGTGATCGCCGTTTCCAGATTTGTGCTGGGATCGCCGCGACGGCGTGACAGATATGCATTTGCCAGACCGATACGAGACTGGACCCAATCGCCAGGCGCCTCCTCTGGCGTGCGCACGGTCAGCGCAGCCATGTAATGGGAAATCGCGAGTTCTTTGTTTTCTGCAAAGTCGCCGGCGAGGCGCGCATAGTAGGTGGCGCCCATGTTGTAATGGGCCGACGACCAATGCCAGGGATGCGTGTCTTTGGTCAGTAAATCTAGTGCTTGGGTCGTATACTCCAATGCAGTTTCAATGTTCTCAGAGCGGCTACCGGATATGCGTTTGCGATAAGCGCTTCCCAGGTTTAGGAACGATTTGGCCACGTCAGAGGGATGCGTCTGGGCATTGTAGTGGTTGGCTGCGTCGCGTAAATGGGTGATGGCTATCTCAACGTTATCAGACCTGTTTCCAGAGACCCGGTCCAAATACGCGAAGCCCAACGCCGTGTGTGTTTGGGCGCGCTTGTCTGAGTATACATGGTGGTTGGTTCGCAGCTGAAGCGCGCGCGTGAGATGGTCGATGGCCCGGTCGAGATTGTCTGCGCGATTTCCATCATGTGCGTTGGTCAGGGCCCGGCCGAGGCCGTGATGCAAGTCTGCCGATATGACAGGGTCGTCCGAGCCTCTCAGGTCATCAGTCGCAGCGCATACAGCTCGATGGGCCTCAGCAGCATTTCCGGTCTTGGTGCCTTTGCGACGGTCGAGGTACGCAGTCGCGAGCTTCAAACGCAACCGCCCGCGGACATGATGGTGCACTTCAGGGATGTCGACCACGGCGTCTGCGTGGAGGTCGTGGAGCGCTGTCGTCAACTCACTCACTGCGACTTCGGGATCGTCCCACTGACGCACAATCAGGGCGTCAAGGTCGTCTTCGGACTGGTGCAAGCTTTTGCGAGACGTCATGGCTCGACCGATGTCGGTGTTTTTGCAAGACAATTGGCTATAAAGACTAATGAAGGTCGCTTGCCGCGGCGCAACAACGTCATGCGACAGCAATGATAGGCAACAAACGGCAATTCGGCGGCCGCGAGCAAAAACATATGCTTTCTCAGCCGAACGGCAATTCGTACCATACAACGTGAGAATGAACTCAGCGCCGCGCGGCAATTGTCTTTCGGGCATCGGTTGGTATTCAAGCACGTGTGGTTATTGGCGGATTACCAAGTGCCGCGTGGCGCCTGAATGATCGAAAGGGCCGTGCGAGGGGTGCGATAGCATGAGCAGTATTCCGAGCTTATACTTGAAATGGCGTGTTTTTCGCGCGCTCGTCGGGGACGCGCGTAGCGATGCGGAAATCGCAAGAACCGTGTTTCATGATGACGATGGGCCGGTGAAGTTTACCAAGTTGCTCTATGGTGATTATGGATGTCGGCCGGAAATTGCGACCGAGTTCATTGATGTCATCAATCGCTGCGTCGTCGCGCAGCGCAACGCGCACGGGTTGCCGCCCGATCCGGCCAAAGCTCTCAACACCTCAGATCTTGCACGGTCCACGTGTGCGTTCGCTCAGCGGTTGATTGATGCGGCAGAGTCCGTCTCTGCCGGGCGTTGCGAAGATGCGCACGGGCACCTGGTCTCCGAACTCCTACCCGCGATCCGCAACGATGAGTCGCAATCCATGACGATTGAGCGGTTTTCGCTGGATCGCTCGTTTCCGGCTTTGCTGCCGGATGATGGGCCGGTCGTATTCATGCCAGATCGTCATAGCGGTCAGTTCAGCATTCAAGGTATACGCCAGTCGCCGGTGGCCACGTACGTCTTCGTGGTGCGCGATACGATGTCGGCGGGACGCTTCTTTTGGGAGCAGCGATGGGCCGACAACGTTCTGTGGTTGCCGTCACCTTTTGCACCGGAGCAGAAGGGCGACACGCTGTTGTTGATGCCGGGCCCACAACCGGTGTTGGCCATGCCCGGCCGCTTCGTTGCGACCGCTGTTGTCGTATTCGACGGTGCAGCTGTTGAGAGCCTCGACCCGTCCGGCCTGACGTCGGCACCACGGCGATTGGACGAAGACGAAACGGCGCGGTTTGTTACGCGGGTTCGACGGTTGGCCAAGCGTATGCCGCAAAGCGTGTCCGTGCTGCGTGGGGAGTACATTGTTGAGGACGCGTCGGCCGACACAGCTTGTCATGACCAACCGCTGTAAGCCCCTGAGCGGGGCGTCAACCTGAGTCGTGTTCGGTGTCTGATTGGGAAGGTGGCCGGCTGGCCACCTTCCCGTTTCGTCTTACAGTTCGACCAGTTTGATAAAGCGACGGTTGTTCCAGTCCGCGCGGAAGCGGTAGTTCTTTGCGCCGCGGCATGTCCGGCGGGAGACACCGTTTCTCGTCACCATATACCGTTTCAGTTGGCGACGACCGCTGCGGATATCGGCATCGAATCTAACCCAGGTCTCCGGTGAACTGTATTCGTCCTCATAGTCATATGCGTGCCAGAACATTTGTCGATCTCCGGGGTAGACGACGTGGGACTTCCACGTGCCGTTCCGTCCGATCCTGACGGAGAAACGGATTTTCGCGTTCGTCGTGTTCTCAAGGCAGAACACGCCGTAGTTGGCACCTGCCTGAGCGGTGCCGGATAGAACGCTAACGGAGATCGCGGCGATCGTGATGAGTCCCAACACCTTGGAGCCGGCATGCTGCACGTGGGCCCGTATCGCATTGAACGCTGACGTACGGAAGTTTGTCATGGCATTGATCCTCCTGTTTCGGATGTTCCGGATGTACTTGTCCGGTCCGAGACGGAGAATTGCGAGACATTGCCAATCGTTGCAGAGCGGCGCCCGGCATTGCCCGCCACCAGTCGCACTTACGTTAGCGCAACTGGTGGGTTGAGCGTTCAGCGTGCCGGCATTATTCGGCTGCGTCGCGTTGCGGTGCGTGAAGGACGGGCTCGGTTTCGTCCATGGAATCGACGACCGCCAGCGCACCCAGGTTGACCAAGCCGCGGGCAGTAATCGACGGTGACGCGATATGGACCGGGCGTGCCGCGCCCATCAGGATTGGGCTGATGGTTGTGGCATTCGTTGCGACCTTGAGGAGATTGAACGCAACGTTTGCCGTATCGAGCGAGGGCATCACCAGAAGATTGGCCATGCCTTCGTAGCGGGATTGGGCTTGAACTTCTTCTCGAATGAACGGTGAGAGCGCCGCGTCCGCGTGCATTTCACCTTCGACCGCGAGATCTGGCTCTTTCTCGACAAGCCGCTTGAGAACCTCGCGCATTTTTGCGGCTGACGGCGCGTCTGAACTGCCGAAGTTTGAGTGACAGATCAACCCGACCTTCGGTGTCAGGCCGAAGCTGCGGACGCGTTCCGCAGCCAACGTGGTTGCCTCGACGAGCTGATCTGCAGTGGGGTCGTAGTTGACGTAGGTATCCGTCACAAACAGCGTTCCGGTCGGCAAGATGACCGCGCTTAGGGAGAAGTAGTCCTGCACGCCCGGTGCCAAGCCGATAATCCGGCTGACTTCAGCGAGATGCTCCCGCGCCACTCCGGATGTGCCACAGATCATGGCATCGACATGATGCTGCTGAAGCAACATGGCGGCAATCACCGTGTTGTTCGAACTCAGCATGCTGCGCGCTTGCGACGGCGACACGCCCTTTCGACCGGCGAGACTGTGGAACTCTTCTGCTAGCTGCTCGTATTCGTCATAGTGTGCAGGATCGATGATGTCGATGTCACGGTCCGGACGAATACGAAGGCCGAGATGCTTGATCCGTTGCAACGTGAGTTCCGGATTGCCGACAAGAACAGGTCTGGCAATGTCTTGGTCGACGAGCTGTTGTGCCGCCTGCAGAACGTTGATCCGCGCGCCCTCGGCAAAGACCAGCCGTTTTTGGCTGTGACGGGCCTTGTCCAGGATCGGCTTCATGAGCATGCCCGACTTGTAGACGTATGATGCCAGGTGCTCGCGGTATGCGTTGAAGTCCTTGATCGGGCGTGTGGCAACGCCGCTGTCCATTGCCGCCTTCGCAACGGCCGTTGGAATATCGACCATCAGACGTGGGTCAAACGGCTTGGGAATAATGTACTCCGGGCCGAAAACAAACGTGTCTGCGCCATAGGCTGACAAAACAACGTCAGAGGCTTCTGCACGTGCAATCTGGGCGATGGCATGCGTGCACGCGTATTTCATTTCCTCGTTGATCGTTGTCGCGCCGACATCCAAGGCTCCGCGAAAAATGAACGGGAAACATAAGACGTTATTGACCTGGTTTGGATAATCCGAACGGCCGGTCGCAACGATGGCGTCCGGGCGGACCGCCGCGACGTCTTCCGGCATAATCTCGGGATTGGGATTGGCCAGGGCAAATATGATCGGCTTGTCGGCCATGTTCTTGATCATGTCCTGAGACACGACACCAGCACTCGACAGTCCGAGGAAAATGTCGGCGCCCTTGAGTACGTCGCCCAGCGCTCTATCGGCGTTGCCATTGGCGTAGCGGGCTTTATAGGGGTCGAGGTTCCCCGGCCGCCCGTCGTAAATCAGGCCTTTGCTATCGCAGACGAATATGTTTTCGCGCTTTGCGCCGAGTCCAACTAGCAAATCCAGGCAAGCCAGGGCTGATGCGCCGGCGCCCGAGCAGGCGACACGGACCTTGCTGATATCCTTGCCGACAATTTCCAGCCCGTTCAGGATGCCGGCTGACGTGACGATCGCCGTTCCATGCTGATCATCATGAAACACCGGGATCTTCATGCGTTCGCGCAAGCGTTTCTCGATCTCAAAACAGGCGGGTGCCCCAATATCTTCAAGGTTAATACCGCCAAACGTTGGTTCGAGCGCCGCGACGACTTCGACGAACTTGTCGACATCTGTCACGTCAACCTCGATGTCAAAGACGTCGATGCCGGAGAACTTTTTAAAGAGAACGGCCTTGCCTTCCATCACGGGCTTGGAGGCGAGAGCGCCGATGTTGCCCAATCCCAGGACAGCGGTGCCGTTTGAGATGACTGCGACGAGGTTTGCGCGGGCGGTGTATCGTGCCGCTTCGGGCGGGTTTTCCGCGATTTCGAGACATGGCTCCGCAACGCCAGGTGAGTAGGCCAGCGCCAGATCATGCTGCGTCGTCATAGGCGTTGTCGGTGTGATCTCCAGCTTTCCGGGTTTGGGAAGCTCGTGATAGGCAAGCGCCTGAAAGCGCAAAGACGACGTGTCCATTAGGCGTTCCTCTGCTCCTTTTATCTTTGCAGGCGCAGGCTAGGCGAAGCCGGCCTCCAGAAGAAGAGCGATAACGCTTCATCTGCAAAAATTCACCCAAGTTCCACGGGTCTAGGCTCTTTCAATATCGTGTCGGCTTAAGGCCGGCTCATGTCGCACCGCAACATGAGCCGGATTGCGGAACGTTAACGTCAGGGTTTCAGATGGGTGAAATCACTGCAACTCACCGACCGAACCCGTGCTGTTCATCACCAAATGCCCAATAGATCTGCGTGAGCAATGCCAATCCCTCACGCATTAAGGGTTCGAGAATATGCTCGTTGGGGGCATGTTGCGAACAGGCGGTATAGCTCAACGGCATCCAGATGTAGGGGACATCTAACTGTTCGCCGATTAGGGCCGTTACATTGGATCCACCCGAATTCGGCATGACGGCGCATTGGCCATCGGTGATATGATTGAGTGTTTGGCTGATCCACTTGACGATCGGGTGATCCGGATCGGCGCGGGAGGCGCCGAACTTCACGCCGTTCGTTCCAGTTTGTGGCACGATTTCGATGTTCTGGAAGCCATGGTGATCCAAGTGCGCGCGCAAGCTCGGCAGGATTTGATCCGGGTCGGTGCCCACGACAAATCGTAGCTGACAGCGCGCAACAGCCTTCGGCGGAATGGCGTTGACGGGTTTGTCCGGATTGCCGGTGACCATGGCCAGCACTTCAAAGCTGTTCCAGCCGCAGATCTTTTGGGCCGGTGTCAGGCCGGGTTCGCCCCAGTCATCGTCGATACGCGGCGCGTTAGCCTCTTGGCCGCGCTCAACATCCCGGAGGGCGTCACGCACCCAGTCCGGCAAGGGCGGGCGCCAGGCATCAACCAGGATCTGCCCTTTCGGTGTGGTGATCGTCGCCAGTGCGTGGGCGAGGACGAGACCGGGATTGGCAAGCACGCCGCCCCAGTTGCCGGAGTGGTGCGCGCCGTCGCGCAAGTCGCAAACGAGATCAAAATGACAGCCGCCACGGTTGCCCAGCGTTAGGTTCGGTTTCGCAACGTGCGAACGCGGTCCATCGGATGAGAAGAAGGCATCGCAGGAGAAGCTGTCCCGGTTTTGCGCCAGTATCTCGCGAAAGCCCTTGGAGCCGTTCTCTTCGCCCATCTCAATGCAGAATTTTGAGTTGAACCCGAGTGAGCCGCGCGTTTCGAGAACGGACCGCAGGGCCGCGAGCTGCGCAAGGTGCTGGCCCTTGTTGTCCGCGGTTCCGCGGCCATAGACGCGGTCGCCCTCGAACGTGAGCGCCCACGGATCCATGCCGTTATCCCACTGCCCGTCCATACCGAGGACGACGTCGCCGTGGCCGTAGCAGAGTAGCGTGGGCCGGTCCGGGTCTTCGATGCGCGACGCGAGAAGGACGGGCCCGGCGTCGGCAAAGGGGTTTTCAAACACTTGGCAAGTGAAGCCCATTTGCTCGAACATGGGTTGCATCGGATCGGCAAGATAGGCGGCCAGGTGCGGGAGGCCTGCTGCGTGCTGGCTCTCGGTTGGAACGCGAACCAGTTTTCTCAGATCGGCGAAGTAACCGCCGTCGCGATCGTCATAATACGCCATGGCGTGAGATAGGGCGTCTTGCTTGCTCATGAAGATGGTCTCCGTATTTTGAGGTCGGCGTCTCTGCAGTGTTCTGAACGGCTTGAGTTGCGCGGTCTACATGGCCCGGCGCCGTTCGGGTATCTCTCGCTCAATCGCTTGCACTTGTTTGCCAATCATGGATGGTTACGGGGCGTTAGAACAATTACAATCAACCCGGTCACGCAGAGGCACGCTCGAAACTCAAAGGGCATGGAACGTCGATCCGGGGATACGGCAGGCGAGCGGTTTTGCAACAACGCGAACGGCGAAGCCTTGCGGCCTGATGGGTCACGCCGGATCGTGAGGGAGGATAGCCGGATGACAGCAACACTTGCAGGGCTCTTTTCGGCCCATTCTTTGGATTCGCCGGCCATTGGTGCGCCCAGGCGCGATTGGCTGAGCTACGGCGGATTGAAAGACCAAGCTGTTGCAGTGCGGCAAACGCTTCATGGTTTGGGTATTGGACGTGGCGATCGGGTTGCCATTGTGCTGCCGAATGGGCCGGAGATGGCGTCGGCCTTCGTGACCGTTGCGCAGACCACTGCAACGGCCCCACTGAACCCCGTCTATCTCGAAGACGATTACGCGTTCTATCTGGACGATCTCAAGGCCAAGGCCTTGATCGTCGCCGCGGACTACGACGGCCCCGCGCTCGGTCCGGCGAAACGGTTGGGATTGAATATCTTACGGCTTGAGGTGCCGGATGGTGCTGCCGCAGGGCAGTTTAGGCTCACAAGCGAGAGCGTGACTGCGCAGGCATCGGAATTAGACGTGCCGGACTCGAATGATATTGCGCTGATCCTGCACACGTCGGGCACGACGTCGCGGCCTAAGATTGTGCCGCTGAGCCAGTCGAACGTTGCGGCGTCGGCGCAGCATATCGCCGGGTTTTTGCAGCTCTCTGCCGCTGACCGGTGTCTGAACGTGATGCCGCTCTTCCACATCCACGGACTTGTCGCTGCCGTCAGCGCGACGCTCGCCAGCGGTGGGTCGATCTGGTGTGCGCCGGGCTTTGATGCCTTGCGCTTTTTTGGGTGGCTGCGGGATGCTGATCCAACCTGGTACACAGCCGTGCCGACCATGCATCAGGCGATCCTGTCACGGGCGGAGCGGAATGCGGATGTTATAAAAAATTCGCGGCTGAGGTTTGTGCGATCTTCGTCTGCGTCGCTGCCGCCCCAGGTCATGATGGCGTTGGCTGAGACGTTCGGGGCGCCGGTTATCGAAAGCTACGGGATGACGGAAGCGGCGCACCAAATGACGTCCAATCCGTTGCCGCCGGGACAGCAAAAGCCGGGTAGCGTCGGCATTGCGGCCGGACCACAGGTGCGCCTGGCACACGAGAGCGAGGCGCAGCTCATCGACGGTACGGGCGAAGTTGTGATTTCCGGGCCGAACGTGACGGCCGGATACGAAGCGAATCCCGACGGAAACGCAAAGAGCTTTTTCGAGGCGGAAGGTCAGCGCTGGTTCCGCACGGGCGATCAAGGCGCGTTCGACAGTGACGGGTTTCTCCATCTGACGGGGCGGCTCAAAGAGATCATCAACCGCGGCGGTGAAAAGGTGTCTCCGCTTGAGGTGGATGCTGTGTTGATGGATCATCCGGCGGTGGCGCAATGCGTCACGTTTGCGATGCCGCATGCGAAACTGGGCGAAGATATTGCTGCGGCCATTGTCCTACGCTCGGACAGTGCTGCAACCGAGAAAGACATCCGAGATTTCGCAACGGAGCGGCTTGCCGGCTTCAAGGTGCCGCGGAAGGTTTTGTTCCTTGAGGAGATCCCGAAAGGTGCGACGGGTAAGCTGCAGCGCATCGGCCTTGCGGAGAAGCTCGGTCTCGCCTGACAACGGAAGCGGGTGCAGGAACGCGTGGAGCGGATGAGCCATGAAGATCTGTATATTCGGTGCCGGTGCGATCGGCGGCTATATGGGCGCAAAGCTGGCGCAAGCCGGTCTTGAGGTCAGCCTCGTCGCGCGGGGGCCGCATCTTGCGGCCATGCAGGACAATGGCCTGACGTTGATCGAAGAGGACGGGCGGGAGACAACGGTTGCCGTCAACGCGTCTGACAATCCGGAAACGCTCGGTCACCAGGACTATGTCATTATTACACTGAAGGCGCATTCCGTGCCCGCGATTGTCGGTGCGATGCAACCGCTGATCGGGCCGGAGACGACAATCGTCAGCGGCGTCAACGGTGTCCCGTGGTGGTACTTCCATAAGCTTGGCGGTCCGCTGGACGGGACGCGCCTGCAGTCGGTCGATCCTGGCGATGTGCAGTGGAATGGCTTTGGTCCAGAGCGGATGCTGGGCTGCGTGGTTTATCCGGCCGCCGAGGTGGTGACACCCGGAACTGTGAAGCACGTCGAAGGCAATCGCTTCTCGTTGGGCGAGCCGGATGGTTCGCGGTCTGATCGCGCGAACCGCTTGTCCGCAGCGCTGATCAAGGCGGGGTTGAAGGCGCCGGTTCGGCCGAGGTTGCGCGACGAGATCTGGGTCAAGCTGTGGGGCAATCTTTCATTCAATCCGATTTCGGCGTTGACCCATGCGACGCTGGACGTGATTTGTGCTGATCCTGGAACGCGGTCGGTTGCGCGCGGCATGATGATCGAAGCGCAAGAGATTGGTGAGAAGCTCGGTGTCAAGTTTGCCGTCGATGTCGACCGGCGCATTGACGGTGCCGCAGCCGTCGGCGCCCATCGCACCTCGATGCTACAGGACCTCGATCAGAACCGCCCGATGGAAATCGAGGCTCTGGTGGGTTCGGTCCAGGAGTTGGGCAAGTTGACGGAAACGCCGACGCCGACCATCGACACCGTCCTGGCGTTGGTCCGGCTGCGAGCGGGCGTTGCAGGATTGAATACCCAATAGCCGCGCGCATCGTCATGTTCGTGTTTTCGACGGAGTTGTGTCGCATCGCGTTGGGATAGTGGAGGAGGAAACAACATCATGACGGGCGCTGAAACGCAGGCCGGCAAGCCGCTGCCATTCGATGCCGCGCACTTGGATCGCTTGATGGACGAGGCCGGACTCGACGTACTGGTCGCGACGTCGAAACATAACATTCAGTATTTGCTGGGCGGTTATCGGTACTTCTTTTTCGAGCACATGGACGCAATCGGCACCACGCGGTATCTGCCGGCGCTTGTCTACCAACGGGGCAAGCCCGAGAACGCGGCCTACATCGGCGCTAAGCAAGAAGTTTACGAAGAAGAACTCGGGAAGTTCTGGCCCGAGAAGAGAGATTTGGGTGATGTCGGCAGTCACGCGATGATGGCGCGCGCTGCGTCACATATCGCAGCATTGCCAGGCGTGAGGAGCGTTGGCGTAGAAGCGCCGTTTCTGTCGGCCGATGGATATCAGTCGCTGCGGGACGGTCTCGCGAATTGTGACGTCGGCGATGCCGTTTTTCCGTTGGAGCGTCTGCGGGCCGTGAAGACGCAGGAAGAAATCGGCTATCTGCGCGAAGCGTCCGAGCGTGTCATCGACTCGATGATGGCGACATTTCAGAAGCACTGTCAGCCGGGCGCGACCAAGTTGGACGTAACCGAAGCATTGCGGAACCAGGAGGTGAGCCGGGAGCTGGGCTTTGACTATTTGCTGATGACGGCCGGGACGTCACTGAACCGGGCACCATCTGACCAGCGTCTGGAGACCGGTGATATCATCTCGTTGGACAGCGGCGGGAACTATAAAGGCTATATCGGTGACCTGTGCCGTATGGGGATCATCGGCGAGCCGGACGCAGAGCTGGTTGATTTGCTGGGATTTGTCGAAGAGGTCCAGCAGATTGCACGAAAGCCCGTCAAGGCCGGCGCACGCGGTGGGGACATCTGTGCGGTTGCAGAGGAGCGACGCACTGCATCAGAGCATGCGCCGTATACCAACTTCCAAGCGCACGGAATGGGTCTGGTCACGCACGAGGCGCCGCGTCTCATGGACAGCCCGCGTTTCTCATACGGCGGATACGACATGGACCGGCCGCTTGCAGCCGGCATGGTCCTCTCGCTCGAAACCACAATGGCTCATCCGAAGCGCGGCTTTGTCAAGCTGGAAGACACCGTGCTTGTGACGGAAGCCGGCTGTGAAGGCCTTGGTGATACCGGGCGCGGCTGGAATCGGGCAGGTGGTTAGTTGAAACTATCGTTCGGCGGATCACCGGTTCGGTGTCCATCGGCCGGTGTCGCCGATCGCAGGAGTTGCATCAGGCGCGTATGCTGGCGCCTGCGGCGGTCAGTCTCTCTCTTTGGGGACGTCGCGCAAGAGCCAGGCCAACGGTACGGCCAGTGCTGCCGTGATGGTGTAGAGATAGAACGCATTGATATAGCCGATCATGGCGGCCTGACGCTCGAGTTCGCCGGAAATCTGAGACAGCCCGATCGATGTTGTCGGGTCCCATGCTCCCAATGCGCTGGGCCAAGCGAGTGTTCGGTTAAAGTTTGAGACGTTCTCGGACAAGATCGCATAGTTCGCCGCGGTCGACCGAATGACGACGACGACGGATGCGGAAATGAACAGGCTGGATCCGAAATTGCGGATCAAGTGAAACAGCGACATGCCCTCCGCCAGGTGGTGTCGCGAGAGGGTTGCGAACGCTAGAACAGACATCGGCGTGAACGCGAGACCGAAGCCGAAGCCCTGCAGCGCATTTGTCCAGAAGACGTCCGCCGTCGTCATGTTGATGTCGAGTTGCGCCATCCACCAGCCCGACAGGGCTTGTAGGAGAAGCCCGGCTGCCAGGGCGTAGCGTGCATTCCAGCGCGTCGCTTGCACAACGATCAGGAACGAGGCGAGGTTGCCGAGCCCGCGACCCGCCAGCAGAAGACCGATCAGGCTCTCGGGATACCCGCGGAGCCCGTGCAACAAGGTCGGGAACAGCACCATGGGTGTGAAGCTGAGCATGCCCATGACGAATGCAACAAGCAAACCGACGGTGAAGTTGCGATCCAGGAGGATGCGCAAGTCGAAAAAGGGCCTTTGGGTTGTGAGACTGTGAACTACGAAAATCCAAAGGGCGCCGGCGGCAACACAGGCTTCGATCACGATCTCCGTTGATGCGAACCAGTCGAGCCGTTGGCCGCGATCGATAATCAGCTGTGCGGCGGAGAGGGCGCACGCAAGTGCCAGAAATCCGGTCCAATCGAACGACACGCGCCGCCGCTCGTTGTGTCCGGCCAGTGCGAACCATGTCAGGGCCGTGGCTACGATCGCAGGTGGCACGATCATCAGGAATGCGCCCTGCCAGTTCGTTGCCTCGCTGACAATGCTGCCTAAGGCGGGGCCGCTGATCGGTCCGAAGACGGCGCCGATACCCCAGATCATCGTAACCAAGGCATGCAGTGGCCGGGGAAACGAGGCCATCAGGAGTCCTTGCCCCATAGGCATGATCGCTGCGCCGAAGAAGCCCTGCCCAATGCGCGCGGCGATGAGAAACTCCAGACTGTTTGCGATGCCGCACAATGCGGAACTGATGGTGAAGCCGGCCAGCGCGCCAAACAGAACGGTGCGCCAGCCGAGGCGATTGGCCAACCAACCGGTGAGCGGGGTTCCAACGGCGGTGGCGACCAGGTTGAATGTGACGACCCAGGCGATCTGGTCCTGCGTGGCAGACATGGCGCCCTGGATCTGCGGTAGGACGACATTGGCGACCGTAATCGACATGCCGTAGAGCAGGGTCGTCAGCTGCACCGTAACGAGAATGAGCCACTGGCGCGCGGTGATGTTCCAGATCGAGGGTGCGACGACGGCATCCGACATGACGTAGTTACCTGACCGCCGATCCCTAGATTTTCGGCTGACCGGCGGGCCGCTTCATGTGGTTTCGTGGCAGGACGCCACATTGCGGTCGCTGTCGCTGAATGCCGACGCTGGTTTGGTTTGCTCTTCTCGTGCGCCACTGCGTCGTCGACGTTCCTTCAGTTGGCCGGAAAGCGCAAGGGTATGGACAGCCGTGCTGACATGCCAAATGTGGGATGACAACACCGATACGCTGGCAACGATCCAACTCGCAAAGACGTCGCAGTTGACCTATACCTTTCTATGGAGACGCGATCGTGATGTTTGCTGCCGGGAAGACGCGCTGGCGCGGCGGATCGCGAGGCCGGAGTCGAATGGAGGCGTGTGATGATACATCTGAGCCGCGCCGTAAACGTAATAGCGGTCGTTCTCTTCACGAGCGTTCTGGTGAGTTTTGGGCCGTCGGCATCGTCTGTCGCGCAGGAACAAGGATCACGGCCCGTCGTTGTCGCTGACGTCAAAGGTGCGATCGGCGTTGGAACGACGCTGCTGCTGGAAGAAGCGCTTGCGGTTGCCCGCCGCAGAGAGGCGGAGCTTGTTGTCCTGCAGATCGATACGCCGGGTGGGTTGGTCAGCGCGACGCGGGAGGTCATCCAGAAGATCCTGGCGTCCCGCATTCCAATTGCGGTTTATGTGTCGCCCAGCGGGGCGCGCGCTGCAAGCGCCGGGACCTATATCGCTTACGCCGCTCACGTATCGGCAATGGCGCCCGGAACGCATCTCGGCGCGGCGACGCCGATTTCGCTAGGTCCGGCGCGCCCGACCGCTCCGGGCCAGCCACCTCCCCGCCAGCCCAACCAACCGGCGGATAATGCACCCAGCAGCGCAGCCGAGCGCAAGGTTTTGAACGACGCGATCTCGTATCTCAAGAGCTTGGCTCAGCTGCGCGGGCGGAACGTGGAGTGGGCCGAAAAAGCGGTACGAGATGCCGCGACACTTACGGCTGATGAGGCATTGAAAGCCGGAGTTGTCGATTTTGTTGCGAAAGACCTGTCCGGCTTGTTCCGTCAGATCGATGGTCGGGAGGTGCAAACAGCGGTTGGTGCACGTCGGCTTGTTGTTCGCAATGCTATTGTTGTACCGGTCGAGCCGACATGGAAGACCCAAATCATTACGACGCTTACAAACCCGAACATCGCATTCATTCTCTTGATGATCGGCTTCTACGGCAT
>JBCDAH010000062.1:0-27493 GCA_039186015.1 Pseudomonadota bacterium | reverse complement strand
TGAAAGCCACTATAGCTGAGCAAACTCACAAACGCCGCCTTTCGAAATGACGGCTTGGTGTCTACACGTGCTGGCCGCCGTTGATCTCAACCTCCGTACCAGTCACGTAGCTGCTTTGCGGGCTGCAGAGGTAATAAATCGTATCGGCCACCTCGTTCGGCTGACCAAGCCGTCGCATTGGAATGTCCTGCGTCAGGTTTTCGGTGCCAGGTGACAGGATCGCGGTTTCGATTTCGCCGGGTGCGATGGCGTTCACGCGGACGCCGTGAGGACCGAAGTCATGGGCCATTTCCCGCGTGAGCGCAGCGAGGGCGGCCTTCGACGTGGCATATGCCGCGCCTGCAAATGGATGAACCCGGCTGCCGGCAATCGACGTGACGTTCACAATTGCCCCACGCGTGGCCGTTAGCTCCTCCATCAATCCACGGGCGAGAACGACCGACGCGAAAAAGTTCACGTGAAAAACCTGGCCCCAATTCCTGAGATCCGTCGTGAAGGTATTGAGGCGCTCGCCGTTCGGGCCTTTGGGGGAGATGCCGGCATTGTTCACAAGCGCTTCGAGCTGACCGCCCAGACGTGCCCGCACCTCGTCAACGGCCCGGATCGTGTCGTTCGGATCGGACAGATCGACCTGCAAATGATCCTCTTGCCCGCCTGGCCATGGGCAGTTTTCAGGAAAGGGATGACGCGAGCAGGTGATGACGCGCCAGCCTTCCGCGGCAAACTTCTTCACGGTCGCGTGACCGATTCCCCGGCTCGCGCCCGTCAAAAGCAATGTCGGTTGTCTGTCGCGTTCCGCCATAGGTTGTCTCCCTGTTCTGTACGGGATGTTAGCGCAAAGGTTGCCGAGGCTCATGACGCCTGTTTCAGGCGTATCCATGATGCTTGGGCGTCGGACGCCGATCGCCGCAAGTTCAGCATACGGCATCTATACGGGATATTGCTTTGCAACGCTTAGAAGTTGCGGTTCGACATCAGTGGTGCCGTGCGGATTGTCGATGGCTCGTCGCCATGGCTTCGTCCTGCAACCACTGTCTGAAGGACAGGAACGTCGGTTCCGTCTCCCAGATCGGGCGGTAGATCAGATACCAGTGCTCTCCCTTTGGGATGGTGTGTGCGAACGGCGCGACTAGTCGGCCGGCTGCGAGATCATCGTCAATGTAGGGCGCCAGTCCCAAGGCAACGCCCAGTCCGTCGGATGCCGCCTGCAAAGCCTGGCCGTAGAACTCGAAGATGGGGCCGCTCGCAACGGTGTTCGAGACGCCTGCAGACTCAAGCCAGGCTGGCCAGTCTGATGGGGCATGCGCGACGCGCAAAAGCGTGTGCGTGCGGAGTTGTTCCGGTGACGTGAGTCTTTCCGCGACCGCCGGCGCACACACCGGAACAAGGTCGGCGTCAAACAGGCGATCGGCTTTGAGGCCAGGCCCATCTCCGCTGCCCAGTTTGATGCCGCAACTCCAGTCATCTGCGAACGGGGCCGCTGCGCCGCCCGTGGTAATACGGACATCGACGTTTGGCACCGTCTTATAGAAGGCGCCGAGGCGCGGGATCAGCCAGCGGACTGCAAAGGTCGGGCCGACGCCGACTGTTAGAACACGGGCCGCGGACTGTGTCGCCACTTGCTCCGTGAGCAAGGCTAACGCGTCAAAAATCGGCGTCAGGCCGGTTTGATACATCTTCCCGGCTGGCGTGAGGACCAACTTGTTGGGCTGACGCTCAAACAGCCCGACACCTAAACGATCCTCAAGCAGACGCACCATGCGGCTGACGGCGGCTGCACTCACATGCAACTCAAGCGCGGCGCCGGTGAAGCTGCCGTGACGTGCGGTCGCTTCAAAGGCTTTGACACCATTCATGTACGGTAGGTGGCGCATATACACCCTCAAAAAAGCTGATGCTAAGCCTGACAATATTCTGGTTTTTGAGTTCTGCCAACCAGGGCATACACGGTGCGGAAGGAGATCGCGATGACGACAGATCTGATAATCGCACTGACCGCGGCTATGGTCGCGACTGCATTCTTGTCTGGCGTTTTTGGGATGGCTGGCGGCCTCGTCCTGATGGGCGGGCTACTTGTCGTTCTGCCGTTGCCGATTGCGATGTCCCTGCACGCCGTGACGCAGATGGCGTCCAACGGTTGGCGCGGTGTCTTGTGGATCGGCTATGTGCGCTGGCGTGCGGCCTCGTACTTTCTGATCGGCTGCGCGATCGCCTTCGCGGTGTGGACGGTTTGGCAATACGTCCCGTCGAAGCCGGTAGCCTTCATATTGCTGGGGCTATCTCCATTTGTCGTACGCTTGGCCCCGACCAAGCTCAAGCCGAATCCCGAACGCCTGGGAGATGGTATCATTTGCGGGTCCGCGTGTATGAGCCTCATGTTGCTGGCCGGCGTTTCTGGACCGCTCATCGACACGTATTTTCTGGGTGGCAAGCTAGACCGGCGTGAAATCGTTGCGACCAAAGCCGTTTGCCAGATCGTAAGCCACGGCGCCAAGTTCCTGTATTTCGGCAGTCTGGTGAGTGGCGCAGCGGCGCTCGATCCGACGATGGTCGGCCTAGCGATCGTAGCGTCCATTGTCGGGACATCGCTGGCGCGACCGATCCTCGATCGGCTCACGGAGACTCAATACAGATCCTGGGCAACCCAGATCATCACCGCAATTGCACTGGTTTACCTCATCCAAGGCAGCTACCTGCTTCTCACTTAAATCACGCGGAGGACATCATGACGGAATCGCTCGATCCACTCCTGCGGGATTTTGTCGGTTGGCTCGCCAGAGAGCCGCGGCCGTATGCGGAGGCGATTGAGGCCTGGCGGACCTCGTGCCCGCGGCTGACAGTTTGGGAAGATGCAGCCGAGCGCGGTTTCGTGGAACGTCGATACACGGACGATGGCGTCTACGTCTTCGCGACCGAAGCCGGCCTTGCGTTCTTGCGCGAGGACGATCGGTCTCCAGCTGAACTCGCACAGTAGATCTGCACGCAGCCAGGCGACCGTTTCCACATGTCAGGCGAAGGCAATCTGCGCCTTCATCGCTTGAGATCTGTCGTTCGCGATCCGGAACGCATCCTCAGCTGAGGCCAGCGGCACCGTGTGCGATATCAACGGCGCAACATCAATCAGGCCGGATTGCATGAGCTCAACCGCCGTTGCGAACTCCTCGTGAAAGCGGAAAGATCCGCGCAGGTCCAGCTCTTTTGCCGTGAGGGCAACCATCGGCACCGTCATATCCCCGCCGATGCCCAGTTGCGAGACAACACCGCGGGGCCGCACCGCGGCGATACCGGCCGCAAGCGCTTGCGGCGCGCCGGAGCACTCGCAGAGCACATCAAAGTAGCCTTTGTCCGCCGCGTAGGCCGATAGCGCGTCACCGTCGTCGGCAACATTGATCACACGGTCGGCACCCAGGCGTTGCGCAAAGTCGAGCGCATTCGGCGCAAGGTCGGTTGCAACGATTTCTGCGGCGCCGGCGCGGCGCGCGACAAGGATCGCGAGGACACCGATCGGACCGCAGCCCGTCACCAGCACGCGTTTTCCAAGAATCTCCCCGGCGCGCTTTACGGCGTGCAGACACACCGACAGCGGCTCAGCCATTGCAGCTTCACCGGGTGAGAGACCTTCAGCGCGGACGCATTGTGCAGCATCGGCAACGAGGTCTTCCTGGAAGGCGCCTTGAATATGAGGAAACGGCATCGCGGAGCCGTAAAAGCGCATGTTGAGGCAATGATTAGGCAAGCCCTCGCGGCAGTAGCGACAGGTGCCGCATGGGCGTGATGGGGACACGGCCACGAGATCGCCGACGTCGAAACCCGTTACATCCGGCCCGATTTCGCGAACATATCCGGAAACCTCGTGGCCCAGAATCATCGGCTCCTTCAGCCGGATTGCGCCAAAGCCGCCGTGGTTGTAGTAGTGCAGATCAGACCCGCAAACTCCGCCGGCGGCGAGTTCAATGCGCAGTTGCCCCCGGCTCAGCGGCTCCGGGCTGCGTTCTTCGATCCGCAGATCCAGCGCCTCGTGGATCACAATGGCCCTCATGTCTTAATCCTCCTACCGCCCGCTGACGAGATGTTGGCGATCACACGCTGGTGCACATGCGTCCTGCAGGGTTGCATGCCGCGCGTTGTGACAGATATTCGTCGCAATCAACATCAACCCAAAACCTAAGGACCGCCCCAATGTCATCGATCTTGGACCTGTTTGACCTCAGCGGAAAGACCGCACTTGTAACCGGGTCCAGTCAGGGCATCGGCTACACTTTGGCCAAGGGACTCGCCTCGGCCGGCGCCCAGGTCATTCTCAACGGCAGAGACCAGGCTCGGCTGGCGACTGCTGCGTCAGATCTCAGTGCGCCGCATACGTTGGCATTCGATGCAACCGATCACGATGCAGTCAGCGCTGCCATTGACGGCTTCGAAGCGCAGTCCGGGCCAATCGACATTCTGGTCAACAATGCCGGCATGCAACCTCGTGCGCCATTGGAGGAGTTTCCGGCGGAGGCATTTGAGCGCCTGATGCGCACGAACGTGTCGACCGTGTTCAATGTCGGCCAAGCCGTGGCCAGGCACATGATCACGCGTGGCGCCGGCAAGATCATCAATATCGCATCCGTGCAAACCGCGCTCGCGCGCCCGGGTATTGCGCCCTACACGGCGTCAAAGGGCGCCGTGGCCAACCTGACCAAAGGCATGGCGACGGATTGGGGCCCCAAAGGGCTCAATGTCAATGCGATTGCACCCGGCTACTTCGATACACCATTGAACGCCGCGCTCGTCGCGGACACGCAGTTCTCCGAATGGCTCGCGAAACGCACACCGCAGGGGCGCTGGGGCCAGCTCGACGAATTGATTGGCGCTTGCGTGTTTCTCGCGTCACCGGCATCCGGCTTCGTCAACGGCCACACGTTGTTTGTCGACGGCGGCATTACCGCGTCACTCTGATGATGCGGCACCGCGGTTATTGAAACTGCTCCAGAGTGGTGGGCAGCCACAGCGCGAGTTCCGGCACCGCACCAAGCACGATCGCAAAGGCGATCATGATCAGGAGAAACGGAAATGTATGCTTTGCGATCGTGCCAAGGCCGTCGCCCGTGAGCGACTGAATGATGAACAGGTTGAAGCCGACCGGCGGTGTGATCTGCGACATCTCAACGACGAGCACCAGAAAGATGCCAAACCAGATCGGGTCATAGCCGGCGGCCGTAACGATCGGCAGGACGATCGGCAACGTCATGACGATCATGGAGAAACCGTCGAGGAAGCATCCCAACACCAGGTAAACGCCGACAAGAGCGATGATCAGTACGGTCGGCGACAACCCGAGACTGGCAACGTACTGGGCAACCGCATTCGGTATGCCGAGGAACGCCGCGGCGTTGCCGAGGATGGAGGCGCCAAGCACAATCAGGCCGATCATCGAACAAGTGATAACGGCGCCGCGGCCAATCTCAATGATCGACTGAAGATTGAGCTCGCGCTGCAACGCGCTGATCAGCAGCGCGCCGAGAACACCGACGGCCGCTGCTTCCGACGGCGTCGCGAAGCCGCCATACATTGAGCCGAGCACGGTGAAGATCAGCAACAGTGTTGGGCCGAGCTCCTTTAACGCAGTGAAGCGCTGCACCCATGTCGCATCGCGCATGGCGCGCTCTGACTCTGGAACGAGTTCGGGCGAAATCGACGTGCGCGCCATGATGTAGAGCATGAAGGTGATGGCAAGCAGGATGCCCGGGATCAATCCGGCTGCAAACAGCTTCAGAACGGAGACTTCGGCGAGAACACCGTAAATGATCAAAATGCTCGACGGCGGGATCAGGAACCCCAGCGTTCCGGCGCCTGCGAGACTTCCGATTGCGATTTCGCGAGCATAGCCACGGCGTAGCAGCTCATCGAGCGAAATGCGCCCGACCACCTGCGTGGTCGCCGCTGACGAGCCGGAGATTGCTGCAAATAGAGAGCAGCCCGCAACATTGACATGCAGCAGACGGCCAGGAAGCAGGCCCGCCCACGGTGCGAGACCTTGAAACAACGATCGCGACAGCCGCGTCCGAAACAGAATCTCACCCATTAAAATGAACAGGGGTAACGCCACCAGTTCCGGCGTGGTCAAGATATTCCAAGCGTACTGCGGCAGAAGCTTATCCAGGGGGATCGACCGAAATGCCCATAGCAGCCCGAGGGCCGTCAACATCAAGGTCAGGCCGATCCACAAACCGCCGGCCAGGGCGGTGAAGAGAATGCCAAAGAGGGTTGCAACAACACTGCCCAATTATCTCGTCCAATTCACGTTAGAGTGCGGCTCGGTTGGTTTTGCATTGGCGCAGCCAGATGTTTCCAGGCTCATGTGACACGTCGATACAAGCGCCGCCATGCCCGCATCACGCCCCGGGCGCCTTCGGTCGCATGCGCGGATCTTCCAATGGTAAGCCGAGCAGCGCGTGAACAAGCCGCGCCAGCATTTGAAGCGCCAGAATGATGGCACCGACAGCGAGGACAGCTTTCGGGAACCAGAGCGGAATATCTGAGGAGATCGATGTTTGCCCGCGCATGAAACTCGACAGTGCGAACATCACCATCGAGTACGCCAAAAACGCCGTGAGTGCGAGACCGACGAACGAAACCACAATCTCAAGCACGCGCAACACGGATGCCGGCACAGTTGACGTCAGCACAGAAACGCGAATGTGCCCGCCCGCGCGCAATGTAACGGCTGCCCCGCACATGAATGCGGTTCCCATCAGAAACGAGCTGATTTCCCAAGCTGAAGGAATACCCGGCGGTAGTGCGCTCACGTACCTGGAGAGCAGACGAACGCAGACTTCGCCTAGAATCAGGAGCGCGAGGGTCATCAGAGAGAGCGCCGCGACCCATCCACCAATCCAGCCGAGCGCGTCAATCGCATCCAGAGCATGTCGCAAACCAGCCGGCGCAGGTGCATTCGGCGAAGCGCGACCGGCGTCCGCCTGGGAGCCGATCGCGTCGCGTGTCGGAAGCGTGTCCGTCAACGCTTCATCTCTTTAAGGTACCCCATGACGGGCTCTTTCGCCGCCGGAACCTTTTTCAGGAAGGCGTCCATTTGCGGCTTCGTGCTCTTGCGCAACTCGGTCAGCATGGCCGCCGGTACGCTGACGACTTCCATACCGTTCGCCTTAAGCTTGGCGACACTGTCGGTGTCGGATTTCAGCGAAACCGCCCAGAAATCCGGCTCCATTTTTTTCGCCAGCTCGATGATGGCCTTTTGGTGTTCCGGCTTGATCTTGGCCCATGCGTCGAGGTTGACGGTCACCATCTGCGACGACCACACATGGTTCGTGGCATGGGAAACCTTGAGGAATTCCCAGAACTTTCCGTCAACGCCTGAGACCGCTGATGTCGACACACCGTCAACGGCGCCGGAAGCGAGTGCGGGCACAACCTCCGCCCATGGCATAAGTACCGGAGCCATGCCGGCGGACGTCAACAGGTCGAGCGCGCCTTTGTCCGGCACCCGGATCTTAACCTGCTTGAGGTCGTCGACCTTGGTCGCCTTGATCTTCAGATGAAGATACTGCGTTGGCCACGGGACCATGTAGAGCACTTTTTGATTGTTGCGCTCGGCGACTTTTTCATAGATCGGGCGAATGTACTTATGCAGCACCTTCAGCTCGTTAGCGGATCCGGCGAGAAACGGAATGCTCTCGATACCCAGGATCGGCTCATCACCGATTTGCTGAATGTTGAGAACGTCAGCCATAGGCACGAGCCCGTCCCGAACTGCACGCAAGTGCTCCGGGCCTTTGAAGCCGAGCTGACCACCGGCCTTGACCGTGATTTCGACAGCTCCGCCGGTAACCTTCTTAACTTCCTCGGCAAAGGCTTTGGCGTTCTTGGTGTGGAAATTGCCATCGGGCCAGGCCGTGGAAAGATCCCACTTCACTTGAGCGCTGGCCGACATGGCCTGACCGACCAACACCGCGCCCCCAAGTAGCAAGGACGCAAAAAGTCCAGTTTTCCTCATTACCAACTCCCTGTCTGAGAACCCTTGTTTCTGTCTCGCGTGCAGTCATGGCACTGCGAATGACAAACCTCCGGTACACGCCGTATCTCAGTCTTCTGCCGATGCAGTCACCAAACCCGATTCGCGGTCGCGTTTAACTGCTTCGGGATCGCGCGACGCCGGATCGCCGATGCCGCCACCTCCAGGCGTCATAACAACCAGGCGCTCACCAGCTGGCACCTTCAGAAAGCCCTTGCCCTTCAAAGTCTGGCCGCCTTTGAACGCAACCACGCCAGGTGCGCCATCGCGACCTCCGTCTCGGCCACGTGCAGGATGGTCGATGCGATCGTAGGCGGCGAGCAATTCAAACGGCTGACCGATCCGGCTTTCGATCTCGATCACTTGCCCATGACCACCACGTGTTCGCCCCGCGCCGCCGGAATCGGGGCGGAGTTCCTTGCGCCAAAAGATGAGCGGCGTGATCTGCTCCGCGATCTCGACCGGCGTCCCCTTCACGCCCGATGGATAGGCCGTTGCTGAGAGGCCGTCCGATTGCGGGCGTGCCCCTGTGCCACCGTTTGAGGTGACAGCCATCGAGAACCCGTAGTTGCCACCTTCGCCACCAGCCACGCGTCCGCGAACGTTCAAGTTCCACAGGCATGATGTGCCCTCGGTCGGAACTCGATCCGGTATCGCCTGGCGCAGGCAGCCGAAAACCACATCCGGCAACATTTGCCCAAGGACGTGGCGGGAGCAGACAGGGGCGGGCTTGGGCGCATTCAGGATGCAGCCGTCCGGCGCGGAAACCGTTAGCGGCGTCAGTGATCCGGCATTGTTTGGAATGCGCGAGCCGACAATGCACGCCAAGCCAAACACAGTATACGCCGTTGTGTAAGACAGCGGCACGTTGATGCCACGCTCAACCGCGTCGCCGGTCCCGGTATAGTCGACATGAATGCCGTCTTCAGAAATCATAACGGTTGCTGTCAGCGCAATCGGCGCGTCGTAGCCGTCCGTCACCATGGTGTTCGTCCAGGTACCATGCGGCAGCTTTGCGATTTCCTCGCGCACGGCAGCTTCCGACCGCTGGCAAATGTAGGCGCCCAGATCTTCCAGATCCGTGAGGCCGAACTCGTCCATCATCTCAACGAGACGTTGACACCCGATGTCATTGCATGCGGCGAGCGAGTACGTGTCGCCGATGGTGTCGACGGGCAGACGCGTATTGGCGCGGATCATCGCCAACAAGGTCTCGTTCATTTCCCCCTGGTCGATCAGCTTCAGGAAGGGAATGTACAAGCCTTCCATGAACACATCCGTCGCGTCGGGCCCAAAGCCGATTCCGCCGATGTCGATCAGGTGGCTTGTGCAGGAAAACAGTCCGATCAGTTTGTCGTTATGGAAGCAGGGCGTCGTGATCACGAAGTCATTGAGATGCCCGGTGCCCATCCACGGGTCGTTTGTGATGTAGGCATCGCCGGGCTTCATCGCCTCAAGCCCGAAATGCGCAATGAAGTGCTTTACGGACTCGGCCATCGAGTTGACGTGGCCCGGTGTGCCGGTGACCGCTTGGGCAAGCATGCGGCCTTTCAGATCGAAAACACCGGCTGAGAGGTCTCCCGCCTCGCGCACAATCGGGGAGAACGCGGCACGTAACAGGGTCTGTCCTTGCTCTTCGACAATCGCGATGAGCCGGTTCCACATAATCTGGAATGCGATATCGCCTGGCGGTTTCTGCTTCACGCGGCGCTCTCCTTGGCAACAAGGACAAGGGCGTCACCACGATCGACGTGCGCATCAAAAGACGACGAAACAATCGTGGACGTACCATCCTCAACAATCACGGCAGGCCCGTTTATCGTCTGACCAGCAGCCATCTGGGCCCGTTCGATCACCTGGGCGTCAACCGTCTGTCCCAGTTGAGCGTCAAACACCTTGCGTGTTCCGACAGCCTGAGCTTCGCCGCGACCGTGGTCCCCAGAGTCGGGCAACACACGCCCGACATGCGACGGCTCCGTTGTGGCGATTGTCGACCAGTTCATCACTTCGATCGCAGCATCGGGAATGTGGCGTGCAAACATCTTGCGATACTCGGTCTCGAACGCCTCGCGAATGGTTGCGACATCGGTTTCGGCGATTGGGCCATTTGGAAACGTCACGAAAATCTCATGCCCTTGGCCGGCATAGCGCATGTAGGCGCCACGCGTTTGCACAAGCGGACGGCCGCCCGCGGCAGGTTCGGCCAGAGACCGTGCCTCGCGGCTCATGTCATCGAGAAGTGCGTTCACGCCGTCGACGTCGAATGCGTCGAGGCGCATATAGAGAGAGCGAATGATCTCGTAGGCGGCCGGCGCGTGAAGAAAGCCAATCGCCGAGCCAACTCCCGCGCCGGCCGGCACGATGACCCGTTCAATCCCAAGTTTTTCGGCGATCCGGCAGGCATGCAGCGGCGCGGCGCCGCCGAAAGCGATCATCGTACGCTGGGAGATCGCAAGGCCGCGTTCGACGGCGTGCACGCGGGCCGCGTTCGCCATGTTTTCATCGACGATTTCCACAACGCCATAGGCCGCTTGTTCGACGTCGAGCCCCAGCTTGTCGCCGATCTCTGAGGACAGCACAGTTGCCGCCCGGTCCTGATAAATCGGGATCTTGCCGCCTGCGAAGCGGACTGGGTCGATCTTGCCGAGGACAAGGTCGGCATCGGTGACGGCCGGCTCGGTGCCGCCAAGATCGTAACAGGCGGGCCCCGGTGACGACCCTGCGCTCTCCGGACCAACTTGAATGCGCTTGAGTTCATCGATCCGCGCGATGGAGCCGCCTCCGGCCCCGATTTCGACCATCTCGATAACCGGAATTCTAACCGGAAGACCACTGCCCTTCATGAAGCGCGCGGACCTGTCGACCTCAAATGTACGGGCTTTGAGCGGCTCTCCGTTCTCGATGAGACAGATCTTGGCCGTGGTGCCGCCCATGTCGAACGACAGGATTTGGCTTTCGTCGCGCTCTGTCGCGATGCCGGCCGCCAGTATGGCACCACCGGCAGGGCCGGACTCAACCAGCCGGACGGGGAACTTCTGCGCGGTTTCCAGACTGGTGAGACTCCCGCCTGATGTCATCAGATGGATCGGGTTCTCGTAGCCCTTTTCAGCGAACGCCGCCGCCAATCGACCGAGGTATCCCGCCATCCGTGGCTGGACATAGGCATTGAGGATTGCCGTTGATGTCCGTTCATACTCGCGCGCTTCCGGGCAGACCTCGCTGGAGACCGTGATTGAGACATCCGGAAGAATGGACTGCAGAATATCGCGGGTGCGCAGCTCGTGCGCGGGGTTCACATACGAATGGAGAAAACAAATCGCGACGGCCTCAACGGCGTTGGCCTTGAGCTGCCCGGCGACTTCCCGCACGGCGTCTTCGTCCAGCGCAAGCCGGATAGCGCCGGTAACGTCGATACGCTCCGGCACCGTGAAGCGACGGGCACGTGGGACAATGGGGTCGGGTTTTTCGATAAAGACGTCGTATTGATCGAACCGGCTCTCATCGGCGATCTCGATCACATCCCGGAAGCCGTCGGTTGCGATCAATGCGGTTGCGGCACCACGACGCTCGATGATTGCGTTGGTTGCTAGTGTCGTCCCATGGAGGAAGACGTCAACCGCATCGAACGAAAGGCCGGCCTGTTCGAGGACCAACTGCGCACCGGAAACGACACCTTGTTCGGGTGCTGCTGTGGTGGTGAGGACCTTCGTGGTGTAAAGATCGCTGCCATGTTCAAGAACGACATCCGTAAACGTTCCGCCAATATCTGCCGCAAGGCGCACGCCCAGGCTTGAACCAGTCATCCGATCATCTCTCAATTGGAGCATGGCGCGGGTGCCAGCCGGAGTTGTACTCCAACCCGCAACTATGCCCCCCGCTGATCGGCTCAGCCTAGTACGAGAGCAGAACCGCACGCAACGCATAGCGATTGTGCAATGCGACATCACATGATGGAAATGCATGCAGAACGACAGTGGTCGATAACTGGAACGAAACCGGAGACGAGCGCAATGGAGCACGTCGTGTGCACAAAACGAGGAATGCGCAAGACACAGCGCAAGCCTGAGATTCACTCAAACAAAAGCGTGGGGTGAAAACTCGGGTCGAGACTAAGACGATGGCGCTCCGCGCACGCCGACGCTGTTGCCACATGTAATGGTGTTGCAGTTCGCCAGGCTATAGCGACAGCCACAGCTGGAAGCTGAGCCCAGCAAGAATGGCGCCGACGATTGAGAATACAAAATACGCACCGAACACCGGTGGGCGCATGATCGCCCAAACGGCCATGGCCGCCGGGATCGAGGTGACGCCTCCGCCTGTGAGGAAGGCCATGCCGGCGCCGGGCGACATGCCCTGGCGGATTAACTCGCCAACCAGCGGCAGAGCAGCGGCGCCGTTGAGATAGGCCGGAATGCCGGCAAGTGTTGCTGTCGCAATTGCGGTCGGGCCCGTGCCGCCAAGGTAATTCGCAATCAGACCAGCCGGAATGTAGCGCACCATCAGGCTTTCGATCACGAAGGCCAGAAGCAGCATCTTCCCGAGAAAGAAACCATTGTTGAGGAAGCTGTCACGGGCTTTCTCGATGCGCGCAGGCTCTTCCCAGAACCGCCACATCACCGTTTTCGGAGACCGCACTTTCGCGCCGCCACACCCGCCGTTGCCCACACCGTCCCGAAGCGGATTCGTAAGGTATCCGGCACCAACCAAGGCCATCGCGCCGAACCCGGTCAACAGCCCCATACCAATCGCGACAAGCGTTTTGGCGATTGCAAACTCGAACCCGAGCGTTCCAGCAGTAAGCGCGAACATTGCGGGGTCCATCAAAGGCGACGCAATGCAAAACGCCAGAACCGGCGCAAGCGGCACGCCCATCGCGAGGAGGGCGGCAATAATCGGGATCA
The DNA here is from genome assembly GCA_039186015.1 of Pseudomonadota bacterium. Classification (GTDB taxonomy): domain Bacteria; phylum Pseudomonadota; class Alphaproteobacteria; order Rhizobiales; family Hyphomicrobiaceae; genus JBCBWG01. The sequence continues at coordinate 14,578 of JBCDAH010000062.1, read as the reverse complement.
CGCCGCACGAGCAGAATGGTGACAACGCACCCATAAGGGACGCGCCGACGACGGCCACCGTGGTCCGCCCCTGAAACGCTTTGCCGATCAGATTGTCGGCCGAGGTCGCTGTCGCATAGGCGGCAAGCGCGATCGACGCCAGGAAGAACGGGGCAATGAACGCGACGGCACCGGCGACGAACGCCAAGGTCTCCGGCAGCTGCTTCAGATCAACAATCGCGAGCGTGGCGAGGATCAGGAAGATCGCAAGCAGAACGCCGTCCACTCTCACACGTGTGCCTTGCGGCAGGGTCAAAACCGTCATGCCAGTGTCCCTCGCTCCCGTCGTCTTGAGGCTCGCAATCCAAGCGGCGCACAAACGGGTGTAACGCTCGGTGCCTCGTTTGCGACGTTAGGCAACGCAACTCCGGCAGTCAACTATATTTCTAGATTTATCGAAACAATGATGTTTGGTGTGGGACAAGGCGGACAGAGGTGAGACCGGGGCGGCATTGGCCGCCCCTGATCCGGAGGGTCAGTTTGCCTCGCGCGTGATCAACCGCAGCAGGTTGACGTAACTGCAGTTGTTTTCGTGAACGGCGCTGATTGCCCGATGCAGCGGGTTGCCGACGTTGTACCAGTTCGGCACCCGACCCGAGAAATTCACCGATTCGCAGTAACTCGGATCCAAGTCGTTCATCATGGCGACCTGACGCGCGATGAGTTCCTGCGTATAGCGGCTCTGCCAAAGTCCGAATGGAAGATTGAAGCCGCTTGCATCCAACCGGATCGTCCAATCACCGGCATAGGCGTCACTGATCCGGGCAAGCGAAGGGAGTTTGGATACGGCCAACTCTGATCGTCTGACACGCGTCATCATCAGAGCCTGAAGGTGGCCGCCAAATTCATTGAATGACCAGCTTTCCGCAGGGTGAACGTCTTCTGTCAGCACCAACAGGTAAAAAGCCACCGTATCTTTATCGAATATAGCGGGATTTATGAGGCTGATAACGCGGAACTCTTGCTCAAAAAAATCGATAAGATCGATTGCTGTTTCAATTGCCGAGTTCTCGAAATATGCGCCGTCCACGAATCGACGGGACACTGTGACATTGTCTCCCGGCAGGTTGGCCGGCGGCAGGATGACGGGAAAACGCGCGCCGACACCAACGGCCGTGCTCACGCGCAAGTCTGCTGTAGACGGCATCGCCGAGAGGTTTCGTGATCCATCAAGCGTCTGCGCCTTTGCCGGCTCGAACAGATAATCAACATGACGCATCTTTTGCGGAAGGAACGCCAGACGGCCACCTTGAGAGGATTTGGTCGATGTATAGATGATCATCGGCCACGGCCGGGTCACGACATCCGGCGACCATGACTGGTTCAGCGGCAAGGACATGAAATTGTCGTTTGTGGCGTTGGACGCGTTCGCCCATGCGGTTTCAATGGCGAGCTCGAACGCACGCGCCCGATCAAAGACGCCGAACTGCACCGGCAGGAACCGCTGCGCGAAGTCCGGAAACAGTCCGGCAGCAATCGTTGGGGTAATGAAGTCGGTTCGCAGAAACTGCCGGACCCGATCCTCAATCGGCGTGGGCTGCCCGCTGGTGTTCACGCCGGTTATGTTGCACTCAGATATGGAGCGCGCGCGTGCCTGTTCCGGCGAGCCCGACTGCGCTTCAAGCGCCGCTTGTGCCCGTTGGCTTGCCGCAAGGGCGACAGCGCCAAGCGCGCCACCGGAAACAGAGACGACGGAGAAGACATGCTGTGCGATTGCGGGACACCGTTCGTACAATCGCGCCAAAGCGATGCCGGTAAAGTTAGCCGCATAGATACCGCCACCTTGCGCGGCGACAATAATCACAGGATAAGGCGCCGCCACGTTCTGGCCAGTTCCGTCATCGCGCAGGCTTGCGAAGATTTCCTTTCGTTCCTGCGGCCGGTTTCGGAACCACTTGATGAACGCCTTTGTCGTATCGGAAACCGGAAGCTTGTCGACTTCGGCGTGGGCGTTTGATGATGGTATGGACCCTTGCTGGGGTTCGGTCTCGGAACGCGCTGGCAAGGCATCAGTGTTCTCAACCACTCGAACGGTATGATTGTCATTCAAGTTGAAGTACGAGAACGTCAGCGTTGCGATCAGCAGTACTGAGGCCAGCGGCACGCCCACGCGGTCGTAGAACTGAAACATGACGGTCGCGAAATACCCGGCAATTACGAAGAATGCGCATGCGACTCCCACAATCGTCAGATAGCGCAGCGTTGCGAGTGGGAGTTCGAGATAAAGCGCCTTGAGAGAAGCGTCTGGACTGGCTCCCGCAACACTCGCGTAGATTGCCGGCGCAGCGACAAACAGCGTGATTGCCAGTGTTATTGCAACGAAGATTGCAACAGCGCGGATGCTGGATAGGCTGGGCTGCATACCTTCCAGCACGAAAGCTGGCGGTATGAGTATCAAGAGTATGACAGCGACAATGCCCAAGGCATAAATGGCCAAGACTTGGCGAAACTGCGCTGCCTCAAACAGCTTCTGCGCAATCTCTTCCGACGACGCCTTGTACTTGGCGAAGTACTCCGGGATCTGCGGTGGCTTGAACGACTCGTCCAGCGCAGCGAACGCGTTGAGTTCGCGCAGGTAAGCCAAGATCAGTCTCTCGCCGTCGAGATCTTTCACAGCGCTCAGCCAGAAACCCAGGATAAGCCCAAGCAGCGGCAGGACGCCGATCAAGGTTGCGCAGGTGCTGGCGAGAAGGCGAGAGCCGGTTCGCGGATCCAGCAGCGGCGCAGGAGCGGAAGCAAGCGCAGCGCTTGACAGCAGAGCGAGAAAGATCGTTGCGCAGACCGGCGCGATGATGATCGGCAACCAGCGCAAGGCATATCCAAACGGATCGGCAAGATAGTCAACAGATGCCGCGCGATAGATTTCATGGACCTGCGACGGCAGCGCCAAAGTCAGAAACAGCAGTATCGCAGCGGCCAGTGGGGCGCGTGCATAGTAGAGCTTACGTAACAACGTCATGGATCAATCCCCCGGCGCAATACCGTGCTGCGCTATCAACCATTTCCCGACGGTCTACCCCGCACGAAAGACAACGCAGCCGAACTTTGCTGCACTCGTTTTGATGCAGACCTAGAACCGACACCGCCGGAGCCGCAAGAAACGCTGGAGAGTCTCCCAGTTTTTCGCGTCTTCTTCGCTCAACGTCGCCTTGAAGGCTTCGTAGTCCGTATTGCAGTCCGCGCGGGACTGATTGAGGCCGCGCCGATAGAACTCGTTGTCGATGCAGTACTTGTACTTGAGAAACATGCGGCTGCGCTCAAGCGCTAGCTGCTCGCACCGCATGCCGCGCACCTTGTTCTGATCCAGCAGTTGCGCTTGGGCGGTGGTAACGGCGCCGGCAGACATCAGAATGCAAGCCGCGAGCATCGCGACACGTCCGGCTGGCACAAATGGTGTTGTCGGTCTCGCTTTGGGGTCCTCGGTCATGCGTCCCTCTCATCACACGGGTTCGGACGGCGTTCCACCCGTTGCTTATGAACAAATATTTCGCACACACTTCATGACAGGCACATGAATTGATGCTGGCAAAGCCCCGAGTTCTCAGGCGCCCTACAATCAAAGTGCAGCCGAGAACCTTCAGCTTGCCACTGTGTGTGTGTCGACAAGCCTCAGTTGCCCGGTCTCCTGCTGGCTCGCACATACATCATAGCTTTACGCTGGAACAATAGCGGCTTCAAAGCCGTGGATGCGAGTTCATTCATCGTACGATTTCGTATGAGGGAACAGTTTCATGCGACGTGGCGCTAAGGTGCTACATCTCCTCAGTGCTCACAGCCCACAGCGCGCGGCCAGCTCAATGCTGCGCGTGATGCCATCTCTGCAGTGCCAGAACTTCTGGCGCTCGTTCGCTGGAGAAGGTTGAGCCGCGTTCAAGAAAAGCGGCTCTCCAATGCAAAAAGGCCGACACCGTCGGATTGCCACGGTGCCGGCCTTGCTCATGATTCGGCTCTACTCTGAGAGCGTTCGAAACAGCTTACGAACGTCCGTGCCGCAAAGCGCGGATCTCTTCGTCGGAAAAACGCAGCGCTTCCTTGAGGTGGCGGTCTGACATTCCTGCAAGCAAGGCCTGCACTTCGCGTCTGGCCGCGCGCTCGCGGGCTTGAACAAGGCGCGAAAAGAGGCCACTGGCCCACGATCGCACGTCATCGGTGACCGGACGGTCCTGATAGATCTGATTAACGATGCTCATGTCTCAAACTCTGGTGCTTGATTTTATCTGCTGAATTGGCACACCGATCGGTCAGCGGCCTTTGGCCACCGCGTCTGTGATGTCGCCACGTGTCAGCCCGATGTCAGCCAGCATGCGATCGTCCATGCGGCGTAGCGCGTCCATGTCGCGCCGGTTGCGCTCGTAGCGCACAATGCCGTCCCAGACGCGAAGAGGTACGGACATGATCTGAGACACAACGCTAGAACCGGCGACTGTCCGTTCGCTTGCGATGGTCGGCAGTGCAGAAGCCTGTAACGTTTGGATGCTCATGGTTTGCTCCTTTTTTATAGCTTAGTGAGTTATGTAAATATTGATTGGTGCTGTTACCTCGTCTGAGATGGCACCAACGCGCCGTCTTCGCCAACAAAAGGTTTTCATCGCATCGATAAGCCGGGGCTATAGGTGTTCCGTATGGGACTCTTCGGCGCTGGAAACGTTTGTCTGCGAAGCGTCTCGAACCAAGGAGAGACAGTGCATGCGGTCTCTGGATATCGATCAGCTCAAAACATTTCTTGCCATCGCAGCGACTGGCGGTTTCGGCCGCGCAGCTGAGCAGGTTCACAAGACGCAGGCCGCAGTCAGCGTGCAAATGAAGCGGTTGGAGGAGATGGTCGGCTGTCGCCTGATCGATCGCCAGGCGCGCCATTCCACGCTGACACCGGAAGGGGTGCGCTTGCGCGCATACGCAGCGAGAATCATAGAGCTCAACGATGAAGCACTGACGGCGCTGCAGGCGCCGGAAGTTGCTGGTGTGATTCGGATCGGTATCCCGCTTTACATGCAACAGTTCTTCCCAAAGCTGTTTGCTCTCTTTGCCTCGACCCATCCAAGCGTTGAGGTCGAAATCGAAAGCTTGCCGAGCAAGGAGATGCTCGATGCGACGCGGGACGGCTCATTGGATCTCGCCCTGGTCACGCACCGCAGCGTCGGACAGGTTGGCGAGATTGTGCGGCGCGAGCCGCTGCACTGGGTCGCAGCGCACGGTCGCGATACGCATCTTCAGGATGTTGTGCCACTCGCCGTTTACCACGCGTCGTCCGCGCTTCGCTCAGCCGCGACGGACGCATTGGAACGCGTCGGAATACCGTATCGGATTGCGTACTCAAGCCCGAGTACCGACGCGATCTTGGCGGCGATCAGCAGTGGGTTGGCGATCGGAGTACTGCCGCGATGCGCGATCACGTCCGAGCTTGGCGCATTGTCACCGGCGCATGGGTTTCCCGAGTTACCGGAATGCGACATCTCACTTGTCGTGTCCGAGGGCGCCAACGGCCCCTTAGCGCGCGCACTTGGCGGCCATCTACACGAGTGCCTCAGCAGCTACCAGATCCGCCTCGACCCGCCGGAACCCATTCAATCAGGTTAGGCGGTGTCCGCACGGGTTGATCTCGCTCGCGGGCTATTCCGGCCTGACGGCCGGGCCCTCCGCGGAGGCGGCGCAACGCGCCGGGCCGCATTCGCGGCCTGAAACAGTGCCCGACGGCCGGCCCGCGCTCGAGCCGCGAGCGGTAGCGCAACGAAGGACTCGCGAACAGCGCACGTAAGACGACTCCCCCTAAGTCGCAGGTAAGTTGGCTACTGCGTCTTTTGCGACGGGATCGAGGCCGTCGCCACCGCTTGCCAGATGTTGGCGGATCTGGTGGCGCATGCGCGGGTCCCAGAACTTCTGAAGATGATCAGCAGTTTGTTCAACAGCACGTTCGGGCCCCTGCGCCAGAAAGAACCGCGCGATCTGGTTCGCCATCGTGACGAGTTTCTCATGCTCCATGGTTATCACTCTCGCAGGCCGCAACGCTGCGCAAGTCCCGAATGCGATGGCCGTGTGTAAAGACCTCAAACGCGTCGTCCCGCGCAATCGCAACCAGTGTCATACCTGCAGCATCGGATGCCATAATCGCCAGATGCGTTGGGGCCGAAACGGCGGCAATGACTGGCATGCCAACCCGCGCGGCCTTCTGGATCAATTCGACGGATACCCTGCTGGTCATAACCAGGATGCCGTCAGCGAATGCCGTGCCCTGAGGCACGAGATGCCCGATGAGTTTGTCCAAGGCGTTGTGCCGCCCGACATCTTCGGCAATCGCGACCAAGCCCTCATCTCTCGTCCAGAAGCCGGCGGCGTGGACGGCGTAGGTTTGGCGATTAAGGGCCTGCGCCGGCGCCAAGGCCGCAACCGCCTGCGCAATCTCGTCGATGTGCGTTGTCAGGCCTGCAGGAACCTTGGGACAGTGCGGGATCGCCGCTTCAAGGCTCTCGATACCGCACAGGCCGCATCCTGTCGGCCCGGCCATGAAGCGACGGCGCGATGCAAGCTGGTCCGCAGGCTCGGTCGTCAACCACAATCGCAACTCGATGCCGGCGTCGTGCGTGACGATCTCAACGCTCTCGATGTCTTGGCGAGAGGTCGCGATACCCTCGCTGAGGGTGAACCCCAGTGCGAAGGCCTCCAAGTCCGTCGGAGAGGCCAACATCACCGCATGGGTTGTTCCGTTGTACACGAAGGCACAAGGGACTTCTTCCGGAACATGCCGGATATGTGGGATCAATTTCGATGTCGTGCGCTTGAGCGAGCGCACACGCCGCGCACCCGTCATCATCGGATTATCCCGCATCTGCACCAGCCGGTTCCCGAACAATCCGGCGGCGCTGCTCCGTCTCCCGCACGTAGTCCACTTGATAGTCGGTGGGGCCGTTGGACGGTGAGATCTGCACGGCCGTAACTTTGTACTCCGGACAATTCGTTGCCCAGTCGGAGAACTCCGTCGTGACAACGTTGGCTTGTGTCAGCGGGTGATGGAACGTGGTGTAAACGACGCCTGGCGCAACGCGCTCCGTCACCAGCGCTCTCAGGGCCGTTTCTCCTGCCCGGCTCGCAATTTTCACCCAATCACCGTCATTAATGCCGCGTTGTTCGGCATCGTGCGGGTTGATCTCCAGCCGGTCTTCCTCGTGCCAAACAACATTTGCCGTGCGCCGCGTCTGGGCGCCGACGTTGTATTGCGAAAGAATGCGCCCGGTCGTCAGAAGCAACGGAAAGCGCGGCCCTGTCTTTTCATCGGTCGGCACATACTCGGTCAGCATGAACTTGCCTGCGCCATGGGCGAAACCGGCCTCGTGCATCACCGGCGTACCTGTCGGGTGCGCCGCGTTACACGGCCACTGCACCGACCCGAGCGCGTCGATCTTCTCATAAGTCACGTCTGCAAACGTCGGGGTCAGGCGCGCAATCTCCGCCATGATCTCGCTCGGGTGGCGATAGTCCCAACCGAGGCCCATAGCCTGGGCCAGCAGTTGCGTGATCTCCCAATCGGCATAGCCGTTGCGCGGTGTCATGACCTTGCGGACAAGCTGAATGCGCCGCTCCGCATTGGTGAATGTGCCGTCCTTTTCGAGGAACGTGGAGCCGGGCAGAAAGACGTGAGCGTAGTTCGCCGTTTCATTCAAAAAAAGATCCTGAACGACGACGCAGTCCATCGCCGCAAGGCCTTCTGCGACGTGCCGCGTGTTCGGATCCGACTGAAGAATGTCCTCGCCCTGAATGTAGATCGCCTTGAACGTCCCGTCGACGGCCGCATCGAGCATGTTCGGAATGCGCAGCCCGGGTTCCGGGCTCAGTTGCACGCCCCAGTCCGCTTCGAACAGCTCTCGTGTCGCTTCGTCCGAGATATGGCGGTAGCCGGACAGCTCATGGGGAAACGAGCCCATGTCGCATGCACCTTGCACGTTATTCTGTCCGCGCAGCGGATTGACACCGACTCCGGGGCGGCCGAGATTGCCGGTTGCCATGGCGAGGTTCGCAATCGCCATAACGGTCGTCGACCCCTGGCTGTGTTCGGTCACGCCGAGCCCATAGTAGATTGCACCGTTGCCACTGGTCGCAAACAAGCGTGCTGCTGCCCGTAGCTTAGATGCCGGCACGCCGGAATGCTCTGCGAGTGCTTCCGGCGAATTGCGCGTGTCGGAAACGAACGCAGCCCACGCCGCATAGGCGTCCGGGTCGCACCGCTCTGCGACAAAGGCGGAGTCGACAAGCCCCTCAGTCACAATGGTATGGGCGAGGGCATTAAGGACCGCGACATTGGTGCCGGGCTTCAGCGCCAGATGGTGGGACGCTTCAACACGCGCAGACCGGACGAGGTCGATTTTGCGCGGATCAATAACGATCAGCTTGGCACCGGCCCGCAGCCGCTTTTTCATGCGGCTTGCAAAAACGGGATGACCGTCGGTCGGATTGGCACCGATGACGATGATGACGTCGCTGTGCTCGACCGAGTCGAAATCTTGCGTTCCCGCCGACGTGCCAAAGGTTGTCTTGAGACCGTACCCGGTCGGCGAATGACAGACGCGTGCGCAGGTATCGACATTGTTGACACCGAAGGCCGCGCGAATGAACTTCTGGACCAGGAATGTCTCTTCGTTGGTACAGCGCGACGACGTGATCCCGCCGACGGCCGTAGTACCGTGCTCCGCAACAACCCGTTTGAAGCGGCTTGCGACCCGGGCGATGGCGTCGTTCCACGTCGTCTCACGCCAGGGGTCCGCAATAGACTCACGCACCATCGGGGTCAATATGCGCTCGCGATGGGTGGCGTAGCCCCACGCAAAGCGACCTTTGACACACGAATGGCCACGGTTCGCCTTGCCGTCTCGGTAGGGCACCATGCGGACGACCTCTTCCCCGCGCACCTCGGCCTTAAAAGCGCAGCCGACGCCGCAGTACGCACACGTCGTCACGACGGAGCGCTCAGGCAGTCCGGCTTCGATCACCGACTTCTCTTGAAGCGTGGCCGTCGGGCAGGCCTGGACGCAGGCACCGCACGAGACACACTCGCTGTCGAGAAACGACTCCGCCATGCCGGCCGAAACGCGGCTGTCGAAACCGCGATCGGAAATCGTGAGTGCGAACGTGCCTTGAACCTCTTCGCACGCGCGGACACAGCGGCTGCACACGATGCATTTCGACGGGTCATAAGAGAAGTATGGGTTGGACTCGTCCTTTGGCATCCAGTGCGCGTTCGGTTCGGCGCCGTTCTCCGCAAACACATGGTTTTCGCCGGCGTAGCCGTAGCGCACGTCGCGGAGCCCGACGGCCCCCGCCATATCCTGTAACTCGCAGTCGCCGTTCGCTGCGCACGTCAAGCAGTCCAACGGATGGTCCGAAATGTAGAGTTCCATAACGCCGCGGCGCAGTTTGTGAAGGCGCGATGTCTGGGTCCGCACGACGAGGCCGTCGGCGACGGGCGTTGTGCAAGAGGCCGGCGTTCCCGATCGCCCGTCGATTTCGACAAGACACAGGCGGCAGGACCCGAAGGCCGCGACACTGTCGGTTGCGCACAACTTGGGAATGCTTGTGCCCAATTCACGCGCCGCACGCATAATCGACGTGCCCGCCGGAACCGTGATTTCCCGCCCATCAATCGTCAGCGTCACGGTCTCTGGCGATTGCGAAGGCGGTGTGCCGTAGTCAATTTCTGTGACGAGGCTCATGGTCCTCACTCCGCGGCTATGAAACGCCGATGATCTCGGCGAAAGTCTTCGGGAAAATGCTGAATGGCACTGCGGACCGGATACGGTGTGAACCCACCGAGTGCGCAGAGCGAGCCGAGTTTCATTGTGTCACAAAGGTCGTCGATCAACGCGAGATTGTCGTCCACGTCAGTCCCGCGCATGACTTTATCGATTGTCTCCGCGCCGCGTACGGCGCCGATCCGGCAAGGTGTGCACTTGCCGCAGCTCTCGATGGCGCAAAACTCAAAAGCAAACCGCGCCTGGCGCGCCATGTCGGCCGTATCGTCGAACACGACGATGCCGCCATGGCCGATCAGGCCGTCTCGTGCCGCAAAGGCTTCGTAGTCGAACAGCGTATCAAACAGCGATACCGGGAAGTAGGCCCCGAGCGGCCCGCCAACCTGCACAGCTTTGACGGGACGACCGCTCGCCGTACCGCCACCGATATCGTCAACGAGTTGACCTAGCGTGAGCCCGAATGCCGCCTCGAACAGTCCGCCGTGCTTGATGTTGCCCGCGAGCTGAATCGGCATCGTTCCGCACGAGCGATCCGTGCCCAGACTTGCGTAACTGTCTGCGCCGTCTGCGAGGATGTGCGGTGTCGCCGCTAGCGAAAGGACGTTGTTGACCACCGTCGGGCGTCCGAACAGGCCGGCATGGGCCGGTAACGGCGGCTTGGCTCGGACGACGCCGCGTTTCCCCTCCAGGCTATCCAGCATCGCGGTTTCTTCACCGCAGACATAGGATCCGGCGCCAACCCGCACGTCGATATCGAACGGCACGCCGCTGTCGGCGACGCTGTGTCCGAGTAGGCCGGCAGTGCGGGCGGTCGCGAGTGCTTTATGCAGCGTCGCGATGGCGTGGGGATACTCCGAGCGCACGTAGATCAAGCCTTTGGTCGCGCCAACGGCCAGCGCGGCAATTGTCATTCCCTCAATCAGCGCGAACGGGTCGCCTTCCATCAGCATGCGGTCGGCGAACGTGCCGCTGTCGCCTTCATCAGCGTTGCAGACGATGTACTTTTGCGCAGCCGACGTTGCGCCAACAGTTTTCCATTTGATGCCCGTGGGAAACCCGGCGCCACCGCGCCCCCGCAGGCCGGACGCGATGACGTCTTCGATCACCTGTTTGGGGCCGAGCGACAGTGCCCGTTCCAAGCCTCTGAGGCCACCGGTATTGCGATAGTCATCAAGAGAGAGCGCCTCGGTCAGGCCGGCGCGTGCAAACGTCAGCCGCGTTTGACGGGAAAGGAACGGGTGTTTCTCAACGTTTCCAATGGCAAGGTGGTGGGCGATGTGTGCGACGCGTTGCGGATCGAACAACCCGGCCGCTGCAAGGTCGGCGACGTCATCCGGTGTTACTGGGCCAAAACCTAAGCGCGCCGCGCCAACCGCAACCTCGACGAGCGGCTCCAGCCAGAGCAGACCGCGGGAACTTGTGCGACGCACATCGACATCTGCGCCCAAACGCGTGGCCTCGACCACAATTGCCCGTGCGACAGTATCGGCTCCGACCGAGAGAGCCGCGGCGTCTGTTGGAACGAATATCTTTACCGTCATCGCCCACTCTCCAAGAGCAGGTGTTCGAGTTTCTCGTCCGTGAGGCGGCCCACGACCCGGTCTTCAATCATCGCAGCCGGCGCAGTTGCACAGAGCCCGAGGCAATATACGGCCTGAAGGCTGATGCGGCCGTCCGGCGTGGTCTCCCCGCAGCTGATGCCGAGTTGGGACTCGGCACGCGCAACCAAGGGTTCGCAGCCCATCGCCTGACAGGCCTCGGCGCGGCAAATCTTGATCACGGACCGGCCAGCCGGTTCCGTTCGGAAGTCATGGTAAAACGTCGCGACGCCATGGACCTCGGCGCGCGACAGGTTAAGCATATCGGCAATAAGTGGGATTGCGTCTCGCGGCACGTAGCCGAACTGGTCGTTCATGGCATGCAGGATCGGGAGCAGCGCGCCATCCAGTGCGGCATGCGCTTCAATAATTGCCCGTGCCTGTGTCTCGTTCCAGGGTTCGACATTGGTCATTTTTTTCTCCGAACCGGAGAAACAATGATCTGCGAGCACGCGTCATGGATCAATCGGCTTGATCCGTTGTGCGATAGCGAAATCCTATCAATCCTGCCGGGCGGCAGAACCGGGTATTTGCGCAACGGCTCGCCGTGCAGTTGCAACAAATGCGGCAGTGACCGGCGAGAAGGGTTCGCGATCGGGAACAATCAGGCCGATGTCGTGGGTAACATTCGGCTCCACCAGGGGGATTGTTGGCAGATGACCGGCGAGGCTCAGGGCTTCGGCAAGGCGGAAGGGAATAATCGAGACCCACTTGCCGCTGCGGACGTGTGACGCGAGCAAAAGCAGCGAGTTCGACTCGAACGTCGGCGTCGGCGCACCGCCCGCGTCTGTAAGGTGCCGATCGATAATCCGCCTGTTCTGCATATCCGGGGTCAAGAGACACAGTGGAAGCGTCGTTGCCTCGCGCCACGGAATGCTGGCCCGCCGCGCAAGCTTATGGTTCGGCGACACAAGCAGCGCATACCGCTCTGTGTACAGCGGAAGTGTCTGGAATTTACCAACAGGCTCGTTGTCAATGTACGAGATGCCGAGATCGAGCTCGAGGTTTTCCATCTTCGAGAGGATCGTTGCAGACGTCAGGGAGTGAGCCGAGACGCTACAGCTGCCGTGGCGCGCAAGGAACGGCACGGTCAGCTCCGTCACGAACGGCAGCGCCGTCGGGACCACACCAAGCCGCAAGTGCCCTGTGATCCCGCGTGTCATCGCGTCGATTTCATCGCGCATCGCGCGCGCATCGCCGACGAGACGCCTAGCCCACTCAAGAACGCGTTCACCTTCCGGTGTAAAACCTTGGAACCGCGAGCCGCGCTTGACCAGTACGACGCCAAGCGCATCTTCCAAGCTCTTGATCGCGGCAGACAAAGACGGTTGTGATACGCCGGCGCTTTCGGCAGCGCGTCCAAAGTGCCGTTCTTTCGCGAGCGCAAGAAAGAGTTCCAGCTTCTCGATCATGGCAAGAGAGAGTGGCACGAGAGCCCGTCGGCAGGAACTCCAAAATGCAGAACGGCGTACGAGCGTTCGGCCCGATGACAGAACATGCCAATTCGCCGGCCTGCAGACGGCCGCCGGCACGTGGCGTGGTCAGCCGGTCACCAATCCTCCGCCGGAACCCGCAGATCAACAGCAAACATTTGCAGATGAGGTACAAAGCTGGTTATTTATTCGAGTAAAGACGATCTGTAAGCGTCTCTTTGCGTTGGACGGCTGCACCATGAACGAACATGTGCGACAGCACGATGAGGACTCTTTGTGGCGCACGCTGAACAAGGCGGACGATACAACAACTTTTGAAAACGCATGGCTGACGATACAGGCCTCGCTTCTGGAAGGCTGCACCGCCGCGGCGTTGTGGCGTAACGTACCTGGCGATGCGAAACTCGCCGGGCCGGTCGCGGCAACGCCGTCGAGCCGTACGCCAACGCAGAAATTCAGGGAACTGGCTGACGCCGCCCGGTCGTCGCAAGACCCTGTTGTGGAACCCGACAAAGACGGCAAAAACTGGCGCGTGGCCTATTCGATCAGATCTGGCGACACCGTCATCGCGATCGTCGTGGTCGAAGTCGCGGGTGAGCGTTCGGCACTCAAGCCGGCAATACGCCAACTAGAATGGGGGGCGGGATGGCTGCGGCCGCATCGACGTGACCATCGCGATGATGCACCCGGAGACACTGCTTACGGTAACACTGCGTCCGGTATCCCTGCGCTTGGTCACACAACGGCCGGCGGGATCACACATGATCAAGGCGCGGCGGCGATTCGAATCTTTGCAACCACACTCAGTAAACGTCGGTTTCAAAGTGCTGCAACGGCTCTGGCAGTTGAATTCGCTCAAAAGTTTGCGCTCGACCGGGCAAGCATCGGTATCCGGCGTGGGCATCGAACCCGTGTTGTGGCGGTCTCGCACGCCGTGCATGCCGACAATCGCGCAGAGGTTGTGCGGCGCATCGAAGCCGCGATGGATGAAGCCGCGGATCAACGGGCAACGATTGTCGTACCGCCAGATACTCAGCCAGATACTTCGTCAGACACCGCGGACTTGAATGTTACGGTCCATGCCGCGCAGCAGTTGCAGGATGACGTTCATGCGGCAGCCGCATTCCCCTTGACGGCCCATGGCGAGACCATCGGCGCCATGGTGCTTCAAAGGGCAAAACCGTTTCGCCCTGACGACCGGGCGCAGCTAGAGGCCATTGCAACGTTAATCGGCCCCGTTCTCTACGAAAAGTGCCTGAACGATCGTTCGATCTTTGTGAAGGTCGGTACTGCAGTGTTGCAGTTTGCCGGGCGATTGGTTGGGGCCGGCCATGTGCGCAGCAAGCTTGCGGCACTCGCCATTGCTGGCCTGTGTTTGGTGGCGATTGTCGTAGATGCGCCCTACCAGGTCGCTGCGCCGGCCGCCATCGAGGCACGGCCGCGGCGCGTGGTATCCATTCCGTTTGACGGGTATCTCGAGAGTTCAGAACGGCGCGCAGGCGATATCGTTCGAAAGGGCGATGTGCTGGCAAGGCTTGACGTCATTGACCTTCGCTTGGAGCGTGACGGGCTGGTCGCCGACCGCCGCGAGCACGAGGCACGATTGCAAGCCGCGACCGCGGACTACAAGCTCGCCCAAGTCGCGGTCGCCCGTGCCCAGATTGCGCAAATCGACGCCAAGCTGCGCCTGGTCGACCGAAAGCTCTCGCATTCGATTATACGCGCGCCGATCGACGGCATCATCATCACGGGAGATCTGAACGAGTCCGTT
>JBCDAH010000061.1:0-28237 GCA_039186015.1 Pseudomonadota bacterium | reverse complement strand
CCGGCGGTGTCGAGATGATGACGCCATCGAGTTCCGCCTGGTTCATCATGTCATCAAACGACGAGAACGTTTCGCAAGCCGTCGTTTCTGCCGCTTGTTTCAGCGCCGCCTCGCGGACGTCGCCGACAGCTTGAATTTTCGCAAATTCCGAGTCGGCCAACGCCTGAACATAAGCTTGGGCGATTGCGCCGTACCCGACAATTCCAAGTCGTTTCATAATGTTTACCAGAACTACTGTTTTAAGAGCTGATACTTCGCCGTAATGGATTCAGCGAGATAATCGACATGACGCGTTTCATACCGCTCGTTCCATGGCAAAACAAGAACGCGCGAGAGCGCTTCGAATGTCCCGGTAAATTTCTCGGGCGAATAATCGATCGCTTCTGGTCTCGCGAGCGTGAAAGGCCACCGGCTTCTGCCGAATGTTCTTTGATCCCGAATGACGGCACATTGAAATGCCGGCTTCTGGATGTAGCGCGGCGCCGAAGCAATATTCAGCTCACGAAGTGCGGTTGCCAATCCAACCGGGCCATCCTTGACATGACGCTCGTCAACAATGAGCGGGTACTTCCAATAAACGTGGCGCGACGAGTTTCCGCTTGGCTTTGGCAAGGTCAATCCGGGCAATTCGGACAACGCCCGTGATAAGTGCGCAGCCAGTTCAATGCGGGTTTCGACACAGTCTGAAAGTTTCGGCAACTGCGCTACCGCGACGGCGCCTTGCAGCTCCGTCATGCGATAGTTCAGGGCAAGAAAGTAATGATCTGGCTTGGGATCGCCGTATCCCCATGCCTTATTGATGTAGAGGAACATGCGCCGTGCGAGGTGATCACAGTTCGTCGTAACGATACCACCTTCACCCGTTGTGATGTGCTTGCCCTGTTGCAGACTGAAGCAACCGATTGCACCAACCGTCCCAAGTTTCGCACCATCGTGAACGGCCAAAAACGACTGAGCGCAATCTTCAATGACGACAGCCCCCTGGGCATCGGCGAGCGCCTTGATCTTATCAATCTCTGCCGGATTGCCGAACAGATGGGTTACGATGATCGCCCGCGTACGATTGCTCATCGCGCGCTCCACCGTCTCGGCGGTGACATTCATTGAAATCGGATCGACATCGGCAAAGACCGGAATTGCGCCCTCATAAATGATCGGCGTAATCGCGCCCATGTCCGTAATCGGCGATGTAATGATCTCGTCACCGGGCTCGGGATCGAGCGCCGCTACGGCACAGTGGATGGCCGCGGTTCCGCTCGCACATGCAAACGCGTGGCGCACGCCCATGAGCTCTGCGAATTCACGCTCAAGACGCTTGACGAATTGCCCCTTCGTACTCGTGAGCGTGCCGCTGCTTATGACCTCGCTCAGAGCTGCGAGTTCTTCTTTGCCCAAAGTCCGACCCGACGCATCTTGATCGTTGGGAAGGCTTAATCCGGCTGGCGTCGACATTTGCTCACTCCTATCTCACTGCCCGGGGACATCTCGTTTTGAACGGTGGCGTTGCAGGACCGCCAACTCGAACAGAAGCCGGAGATGGCCGGCAATCGTTCGCATGATCTTCATTTTTGAGTGGCCAATCAGTCGCGCTTCCAGAACCGCTGGAACCTCGACAATCCGCTTCGAACGGGCGTCAAGAACGGCAACGATCTCAGCAACGCCAAGGAAGCCATTGTTGCGAAGGTTGATGTCGGCCACGGCGCTGCGGCGGTAAACGCGTACACATGCCGTATAGGTTGCGAGCTTGGTCTTGAGGGCACGCCGATAGAGAGCGGACAAGCCGCGCGACAGGACAAGCCGCCAGCCAGGTACGTTCATGACGGCGCCATCTCGGTGATAGGGCGAGACCGTCACCGCATCTGCTCCGTCGGCGATCAGCGGGATCATTGCTCCTAAATGTGCGGGATCGTAACTGCAGTCACTGTCGATAACGGCGACGATGTCGGTGGTTGCAGCTTTGATGCCCGTCATCATTGCGGCCGCAACTCCGCGATTGGCCTCGTGTCGAACAATGCGCGTGTTGGTTCGACGACCGAAGATCTCGGACATCCGTTCCGCCGTTGCATCGGTGCTGCCGTCGTCAACCAGCACGTACGAAACATCCAGCGTCTTCTCATGGTCAGCAGCAAAGCTATCGAGCGTGTTCGCCAGAAAGCCTAACCCGCCTTCCTCGTTGTAACACGGCACGACAATCGTGACGGGTAGCCGGTCGACCGTTTCCAATGCGACGTTGTCCTGCGTCTTGATGCTTGCAGAGACAGCGACAGGTTCAGTTGCCGTGACCGGCGACGGTACGAGGTTCAAGTAATCGGCAGCGGTACCGAATTTATGCTGCTCAAGGAAGTTCGCGATACGCGCACTCATCACGTCAAGGTTGCGATACTGCCGTAGCTTTTCAATTCTCGGCAGTACGTCAAATCTCGGCTGGTTCGGATCGATCTCCCAAAGCGTGAAATACAGCATCCACGGCTGCTTCCGCCTGGCGCGCCAGCGCTCGACATAACGATGGAACAACGGCTCCGGAAGCTGGCGAAGATAATTGCCGCCGGAAATCGGCAGTCGGAAACCGAACAAACTTTGAGAACAAATCGGCAGCTCCCACAGCTGACCGGATTGCACGTCGTGCTGGAAAGGTACGAGGTGCTTGGAATTCCAGTGCCCAAATCCAACGGGACAAATGCTGGAGTCGTATGCGAAGCCCTCGTCGGCTAGAATGTCGAATGCCCAGCGCTGCCGTTTCGAGAGCCAGCCATACGGCGTGCGGTAGCCGAGAACGGCGCGGCCGCTCGCACGCTCAAGCGCGCGCTTGGACCGTGCGATATCTTGACGGAATTCATCGGGGGACATGCGCTGCGTCGCATAGTGATGGTAGCCCATACTCGCAACTTCGTGCCCGCGCCGTGCGACCTCGGCGACAATGTCGGGAACCAGATCCGCAGTCCAACCCAATACGAAAAAGGTGGCCTTGTGATCGTGCCGATCAAGCTGGTCCAGCACTTCCGCGGTTGTTTGTTCAATCCGGCTCTCGAGACGTGGCCAATAGCGCCGCGGCACCCGGTCGCAAAGCGGGGCGCCTTGAAAGTAGTCTTTCATGTGGATGGTCAGTACGTCCCGCTCAGGAACCTCACGTGGCGCCGTCTCGTCGCGCCCGCTGGAAACCTGAACCCCCATCATAGTCATCCAATACAAAAACTAGTCACTTGGTACGAATCAAAAACTGCGGCGTAGCAAACGTCCCGGTGCTCTGTTGAATGCTGTCGTACGTCTCCAGCAACCTCGCCTCAGCCTAACTCACTTAGCTCTAAATCCGAATTGGGAGATGCCAACCCCGCGCGCATTCATTTGGTCAAAAAAACAGCGTCTTAGTGCAGATACAGAACACTGGCGGACAGACTGCCACCAACGACCGTAAAGCTGCCATGACGCCGACTTCACCACCCCACGCCTTTGCGATACTGCAAACATGTCTAGACGACGGTGACAGCGAGTACCACCCAGCACCGCTTTACGTCCGTCATTAGCCTTAAGAACCACATCTGGCGAACAGCGACGCGCCGTGCCGCCGTCAATGCGAGACTAGCGTCACGCCAATCAGAACTCAACGAAATATCTCATTGAAAGGACACGGAAGCGCTGCCGTCGAAGGGTTGCGAACAGTTGTGCTACAAAGTCGTGTCGCCGATTTTTCAGCGCCCGACAAGACCGCCGCCGAGGATGATGCAATCGATACGAAAACCGGTATACGAAGTTGAGCCGAAGCAATTTTACCACGTTGGTGTCCCCTACTTCCTAGTGGCAATCGGCGATTTACACGGCGTGTCGTTTCTGCCAAGACCGGCAGCGGGCGGCACACGGGAAAAATGATATTGCTTCTCTTTTGCGCTCCACCCAGCAGACCGTTGGAGACACCCAGACGCATGGTCCCGAAAATCAATGCAACCCTATGTCTCGTGATTGCAGCGCTCGCAACTGCAACCTACGCGGTAACAGCAGCACTTGTTCTTCCTGCGCTGAACTCCGATGCCGGTTGGGGTTTTCTGGTGTGGGAATCAATGGCCAATGGCGCCGACCTCAACCATTACGCTGCGCCAAATCCTGAGAACATTGCTCAGAATAGAATTGAGTTTCATACGATCTGGTCACCAGGCCAGTATCTCATGCCCGGCGTCTTCGAACTGGCAGGTTTCACAAGCGGACTGGCTGTTGTCATTACTGTCACGATCGCATCCGCCGTCGGCCTCATGGGTTGGTACTTCCTCTATGTGGCTTTTGGATTTCCAAGCGTCAGCGCTGCGGTCGCTGTCGCCATTATCTCGCTGACCCGTTATTTCTCGTTGCCATTCACCATCTATAATGGTGGCGAAGTGCTCTATTTTGCTGTGGCTCCCTGGTTTGCTCTGGGCGTTTGGCTCGCTAAGGATTTTCGCATAATCCAAGTTCCGGCCGTGCTGGCTGGCATGACAATTTTGTTTTTCGCCAAGCTCACTGGCATTGTGTATGCTGTCTCAATTCTATCGGCCAGCGTTATCGTGCCAGGTCGGTCGCTGTTTGGCTGGCGAACGATCCGTCAGGGCCTTATTGCAGGAAGCACAATCGTCATCTTCGGCACCGTGTTCTACTGGCTCTGGCAATCTCGCGGCTGGAACGCCGCAAGCGCCGGCGAGACGAATTTTGCCGCCCTACCTGCTCAGATTGCCTTCAGTATATCTGCGATATTCTCGTCGTCGTTTTCTATGGGTGACCTTGCGTCTTACGTCTTTCTCCATCCGAGTCGACCGGTCTTGAAAACGCTGGACGCATTCAACTTCGCCGTCTCGTCAGTCGCAATTGTGGTGCTTGTTTTCGTCTGGCTGCGATTGGGCGCGCAGTTCGAACGTTACAAGTATTTTGTTGCGATAACCGCTCTGATGTTTACTGGTTTCTTGGCGCTCTTACTGGTGCGCGGCGGCGACGTTGGTTGGGGGGAGCGCCACTTTCGTGTAATTTCGCTACTCGTCTTCATTGGCATTGTTCATGTCGCCCTCAACATGCATTGGCGCATGGTTCGATTGGGATTGGCCTGCCTGGCTGGAATCTTTGCTCTGTACGGTGTTGCGTCTTTCGTGAACCGCGCGAACACGAACTTGGAGCGTGCGTTGGATGGACGACAGCTGCGACATCTCATTGCCGACAAATCCGCCATCGAGTTTTTGATAAACGTTGACAAGGTTGATGAGAACGGTGTCCCGCCCGTGGTCCTGGTTCCCTCACCTGAGATTGGTCTCATACTCAAGTCCGCGCGCGTCATTTCCATCCATGCAGACTTCGTTGCAAAGGAGAAGCTGATGGAAACATCGTACAGCGGTACGGTTCCACGTCTCTATGTTTTGTTGCAGAAAAAGCTGGTTGAGAACGGCAAGGCGGAGGTGATGTTACGTACGTTCCAAGACTACGAGTATGACAAATGGAAAACAACTAACCTCGGGGCGTTTACGGTGTTCAGCCAGGAGAAATGAAATGGCTCCGCCTCCGGCACAGTACTTACATCTGCCGACCATGGATGAGACAACGCATCGAATAAACATCTGGAAACTGGTTTCAGGCATTATGTTGTGCGGCTGACGATCCGGTTGCCCATGACCAGCAGGTCCATTTTGGTCCGCAAGAAGCAGTCGAGCGCCTCTTCGGGGCGGCAGACAACAGGCTCGTTCTCGTTGAACGACGTATTCAGCACCATCGGGACGCCCGTGATCTCGTCAAAGGCGCTGATCAGCTGCCAATACAGCGGATTGGTTTGCCTGTAGACCGTTTGAAGACGGCCCGAGCCATCGACGTGTGTGACCGCCGGGATCAGCGAGCGTTTCTCCTCACGGATCTGGTAGACCTGCATCATGAACGGCACGTCCCCGTCTTCTTCGAACCACTCTCCAGTTCGTTCTCGCAGAATTGACGGTGCAAACGGGCGGAAACTCTCGCGGCGCTTGATTTTGAGATTGAGGATATCTTTCATATCCACCCGTCGCGGATCGCACACGATCGATCGATTTCCAAGTGCTCGCGGCCCCCATTCCATGCGGCCTTGGAACCAACCGACTACGCCTCCGTTCGCAACCGCTTCTGCCGTTCGCCGACAGAGGTCCGCATCCGCTTCAATGCGCTCCACGACACAGTCGGCTTCCAGAATCTTCGATGCGTTGCGGTCCAGCAGCGCGTCAATTTCCGGTTGGACTGCCTGTGGCCCGAGGTACGCGTGGTCCATGATGTAACGACCGGTGGGTTCATCTTCGGCCAATGCGGATGGTGAGGCCAACTGCGGCTGCGCTTGCAACTGCTCGTTCTGGCGTTCCACGTCATGCCAAGTCTGAATTGCGGCTCCGATCGCACCACCGGCATCGCCTGCGGCCGACTGAACATAGAGATGCTGGAATGACGACTGCCGAAGAACCTTTCCGTTCGCGACAGAGTTCATGGCGCATCCGCCGGCCAAGGTCAGCCGGTCAACGCGATGCCTGTCGTAAAGAGCGTCGAGGAGATGGAAAAACGCTTCCTCATACATGGCCTGTACCGAACGCGCGATATCGCGATGACGGTCCGTCATCGGCTCATCGCGCGTGCGAGCCGGCCCAAGCAACTCCTCGATGGCCGGAGAAAACAGAGTGCCGACGTGCGGACTTCCGCCGTCCCAAGCATAGTCGATCTTTTCACGATGGTGCCGGAAATAGCCAGTGTCGAGCGCAAAACGGCCGGCGCTTTCCAGTTTCACGATTTTACGCATTTCAGACATAAGCTTCGGTTGGCCATAGGGCGCCAACCCCATAACTTTGTATTCGTCTCCATAGTTCGGAAAGCCAAGATATTGCGTCAAAGCCTGATAAAAGACACCAAGCGAATGCGGAAAATACACACGTCCTTCCACCTCGATTTTTGTGCCGTGCCCTACCCCCCACGCTGCCGAGGCAAAGTCACCAAATCCGTCAATCGAGGCGACGACAGCCTCCTGAAACGGTGACACGAGAAACGCCGACGCCAAGTGTGCAAGATGGTGTTCAACGCGGCGCACTTCGCCTTTGAACGGCTCTTCCGGAAAGGCCGCCGCCAACTCATGAGCAATTGACCGTCGCTTGGCCTGATTTTGCAGCCGGTCCAAAATGAACCGCGGATCCGGTCGCTGGCGCAGCGTGAACTCAACCTTCTTGAGCAGACTTGCGCTTGGATTGGAATTTATGGCGACGTAGTCCACATTCGATAAATCGACACCGGCCTCTTGAAGGCAGTAGGCGATCGCCTGCGACGGGAACCCGGCCCAATGCTTGATCCGCCGAAACCGTTCCTCCTCGGCTGCGGCAACGATCTGCCCGTCGCACAGCAGACACGCAGCACTATCACCGTGATACGCGTTCAAGCCCAAGATAATCATCTGTGTGTTCCCAGTATCGGCCGTTGCCGGTTTGATACGGCGCCAGCCAGATATCGTCCTCTCAATGCGATTGCGAAATTCAAGCCAACAGGTCTAGCCCGTTGCAGATCGCAGACGCTCTTAGTGAACTGACTGATAGATGCGTGCCGAGCATTGCAAGCGAAACGCCCGCTGAGCGCTGCGTCGAACTTACCGCAGCTTTCGATCAACAAGCTCCAAGGCGATCATCGCTTCGGCGATCGTTCGCTGGAGAACGTAAAACCAGCCGGGCCAACCATCGAAAATGCAACCTTTGACAATCAGCGTGTATAAAAACACGACTGGCGGCGCGACCCATATCATCCGCCGAATCTTATCATTCCGAGACAGCTCAGAAGGTTTGACGGACAGCAGAAACTCAGCCTCGGCCTTTGCATAGTTCTGCTGCGAACCAAACCATCGCGAGAGCGCCTTTCGGTCGTCGTGATAGATGCGGCCTTGGAGCCGTGCAACGTCGCCCGCTACATCAACGCGGTGCCCGTGTCCCTCGTTCCGGTATTTTGCGCGTTCTCTCAAATAGAGAACCTTACGCGATGGATAGAGTGTGCCACGTAGCGGCCTTCCGTAAATCCGGTAGATGAATGCTGCCTCGTATGCGGCCGGACCGTTTGGGTCTTCTTCGAGGTTCGCCAGTTCGTAAACGAGCGCACTACTCAATTCGTAGTCGGCATCCAGAGACAACACCCACGGCGACGTGATTTGAGACAAACCGAAATTGCACTGGTTGGCGAAGTTGTCGAACGGTCTGGTGACCACTCTCACGTGCGCGTGCTGTCGGGTAATTTCGAGTGTTTCGTCGGTGCTGCCGCTATCGACAACCAGGACGTTTTCCGCCCACCCCAGCTTGGCCAAACATCGCGCCAGGTTTGGCGCCTCATTGTACGTGAGAATGAGTGGCGTGATACTTTCCAATAAAGGCTTGCTCATTGCACGTCAGACCCTGACCGGGTTTGATACCGCATCTTGATACAAAGCCTCCATTCGTTCGCAAATATTCGACCAAGAAAAATACTCTTTCGCTGCGCGCCGACCCGCTTCCGACATCGCGTCTCTCAAACCCGGGTTTTGAAAAATCTCCTGGATTGCACCGCCCAACGCTTCCGGCGTGCCGTCTACGACGAGACCTGCGCCCGTTTCCTGCACCATGGGGGCAACACCGACCTCCGGTGTGAGAATAACTGGAGTCCCTGCCGCCATAGCCTCAACAACAGCGATACCAAAATTCTCAGAATATGACGGCAGTGCGAAAACATCGCCGGCCTGAAATGCTGCCCATTTCTCATCGCCGTACAGCGGACCCATGAAGTGGACGCGGTCTGCAACCCCGTTTCCGCGAGCCATCGCTTCAATCTCTGTGCGATAACCGTCATCGTCATTGCCGACGATTGCAAGCTGAACCGCATCGACACGCGCCAGAGCCGGAATCAATCGATCAAGGCCTTTTTTCCAATTCACCCTCCCCAGGAACAGCAAGACCGGCCCACCCAGTGCGCGGAATGGGTCGGGACGGGTCGACGCCCCGGCCGGCGGTCCGTGGATCCCGTTGGGGATGACCGCAAACTTGCGCGCAGTCAAACCCAGCCTGCGAATGTCCGCGGCTTCCGCATCGGTTGTGACATGGACCGCGCGCGCACCGGCAAGGTTTCTGCGTTCGAACAATTCGATCCACGTTCGTTTGGCCAAACAGCTTTTGCGACGGATCAACTCCGGCACGAGCATACCCCGAGGCGAAACGACGTACGGGAGCCGCTGCCGCCGCGCACGCGATGCCGCGATCATCGTCGGCCACAGAAAGACGGAGTGCACGTGCAAAACATCGAAACTGCCAAGCTTGTCGTCCAACTCTGCCAACATGTCTGGCGATCGGTAGACAATCCTGCCGGCTCCCGCAGGGAAATAGGTTACCGCGACACCGTCAACGTCGACCAGCTCTCCAACCGGGACATCGGACGTGCCGTCCCCATCGACGTTTGTTGTGTAGACATGCACGTCGTGCCCACGCTGCACGAGGCCCGCGCATAGGCCATGAACTGACTGAATAGGGCCGCCATAGCGCACTGCTGGCAGGTACGTCGGAGAAATGTGGAGAACACGCAATCGCCTATTCCTTCTGCAGCCATGGCGCAAGCGCCGGCACCACGAACCTGCAAAACAGCCAGATAACAATCACCGACACCACCAACGATCCCGCTAGCTTGGTCACACTCGTCTCAAAGGCTGCCGCGGGAATCAGAAGCGCCGGTGCCAGTCCCGTACCCAGAACGCCGCGCGAATATCGGCCTCGCAATGCCCACCGGTATATCAGTCCGAACACAAGCCCGGCGGCAAACAGGATCATCATCATGCCATAGCGACCGAAATCGATGTAGGCCTCGCCAAAGTAGCCAATGCTAATCGAGGTTCCCTGCTCCTGACCCGCGACGCCCAGCCCCGTGTACTTGTTCGTTCTCGCGGAGTCGTCGATCGCAGATTTTTCAGGGAAGAACATGCGAGGCATGAATGGACGCGCGACTGCATCGAGCCATATGGCACCGTTCTCATGAGCGACAAACCTCGGAACGTACTCAATCGTTGCGGCGAAGAAGCCGGTATAGCTCACGCGCTGTGCCAGCTCATTTGCAGCTTCGCCAAGCCGTGCGCTATCGAGTTCCTGGGTCAACTCCCATAGCTTGTTCAACCGTTCACTATGATCGACCGTCACGATCTGCGCCCTTTGGCCACCGCTTACAAAATGGCGGAAGTCGGACTTTATCGCCGTCCAAACGATCCCCAACGCAAGGGTTGTAGCGGCGACGATCGCAAGCCCTGTCGCCGTTAAAGGGGAGAACCGTGTTCCAGCGGCGACCATTCCAAGGACTGCATAAATTATAACGTGTCTGAAGTCCGAAAAATATGAACCGAGTGAAAGACCAAACTCAGTAGCAAATACGGCGAACCACACCAGCTTACTTGCGTCCGCGCGCACAAAACTTGCGAATGTGAAGATAACAAAGAAGGTCCATTTCAGGGCCCCGACAGCTTGCAAAGGCTGGGCGAGGCCGCTTACTGTCTCCTCGAGCTCTTTCGCAATCATCGATGCCATTAGCGCAAGCACATAAAGCAACAGCCACTTCAACTGTCGCGTTCGTTGGATCTGGACCCGGGCGAGCGCGAGTTCGCCAGCCTGCCATCTGCCAACTGCAAGGCGCATCCCGGCGGCCACGATCAACAGACCAACAAGAGAGAGCCAGATGGCCGTTTCTTCAACGTCACCAAAGCTGGAGAACTCGCCAACCGAAACGCCGTTCATATTCGCCGTGAAGACGAGGAGCGAAACTTGGAGCCATTGGAAGCAAAAAATGTACAGGAGAATGGGCGGCTCACCAGGGCGCCAAAGCATGGCGCAACCAAGTACGAGCACGATCGTCGCCGCAAGCGCCAGGAGGCTGTTTGGCCCGGTCGCCGCCAACACAAGCAGGAACATCACGAACGGCCAGATCAGCGGCGGCCAGCGCGATGGACGTTGCGCGTTCCTGCTGGTGACAGGCAGCCGCGCCGCAGACGGGGTCAAATTGGTCACGTTCACACTCACTCGGCTGGCGTATGCGCGCGTTGCCTGCGCCATATCGTCAGGCGTGCGTTCATCGCCGATGGACGACAGTACGCCATATGTTGGCGGGCCCAGGTCGTCGGATCGGAAGCGCTTGCGTCAGTTACAGGGCCGTTCGGTACGCCGTTCGGCACAGTGCCAGTCGTCCGAAATCCGCGCGAAACACTGAGACATCTACGACCGAACCCAAAGCGGCTATGCTGGCGCATAGAGCAGTCCCCTCCATGTCACGGACCGGTTCTGAGCACGGTCCATGCACGACGCTTTCACCACAATGCGCACGAATGGGCGGACGCAACATCAAGGTCAACGCTTCGTCTTCGCCACCACCCGATTGAGTCCGGCCAGCACACCTTCCGCCGCAGCGCTTAACGAATAGGCCGACGACACCTCGGCGATCGCACGCGCACGTGGTGGATCTTGGGCAACGGAGCCGATAGCTGTGGCCAGGGCCGGCACTTCGCCGACCGGAAAGACCCGCCCGACGGTCTCGCCGGCAGTTAAGTCCGCCGCACAACCACATGCATCCGAAACGATTATGGGCCGTCCACACGCCAGCGCTTCATTGGCGACCAGCCCCCAGGTCTCATTTGACGACGGTAAAACAAGACAGTCGGCGGCTGCATACGCTTCCGGCATCTCAGTTTGATTGCAGAAGCCGAGCATGTGGATCGGTACGTTCGATTGCTGCGCCAGTCCCTCAAGCGTTGACCTCAGCTCGCCGTCACCAGCGACCAAAATCTCGGCCGTCTGCTCCCGTGCTCGACACAGCGCGACCGCCTTGATCAGGTCCGTCGGGCGCTTCCACTCGATCAGTTTTCCAGCAAACAAAAGGAGCTGAACAGTGTCCGAGATAGCGAGATCAGCCCTTGCACGTTTACGCACCTCCGGCGTTGCGCGCGCAGCAAACCATGCATTGTCAACGCAATGTGGTGAGAAAAACAAACGGTCCTCTGGATACCTGTAGTGCGCATAGTAAGCGCGAGACCGCTGACCGACATATAGAGCCGCATCGAAGACGCGCAGACCTGGTGGGAACAATGCGGCCTTCAGAACCTTCTTGCCAATGGATCTTGCGGTCTCAAGCTGACTGTCTCCCCGCACGAGCACCGGAATTCCACAACGCTTCGCCGCCACTACGCCCTGGACGTAAGACTTCAAGTGCCAACCATGCACAAGAAGTGCATCGAAGCGTCCGTTGTCGAGTTCCATTCCGATTTCCGGTGTATCGCAGCCGTTGAATTGCTCCGTTCCGGGGTTTGCCGATCTATTCGCCAGAAATGTGTGGTCATATCCAGTCGTAATATCAACGTCCCAATCAAAGTCGACACCAAAACCAGCTCGGGCTTGCTCGGCTGGCGTCGCGCGATGCGCAAAGAAGACTTTCAAATCAAGCCGGTGGGCCAACTCGCGATAGAGCGGGCCGTAGTATTGAACCGGATGCGAGGCAAGAATGGCGAGGCGCATGGACTTCGTTTCGTTCGTGTTTGCTCAAGCTTTCAAAGCGCGGGCTTCTGGTGCCCGTATGTCTGCGCCGTAACGGGCGCCGGCGAAGACGCTGGTTTGCGTCAACCGCGAAGGCTGTCACGTGCTTCCATCGGCTTGGCGGCGTGCCGGATCTCGAAACCTTATGCGGTCAGATAATGCGCTGTAGGGGTCTCACGCCTGACAGCGCGCGTAGACGTCATGCCATCGCGCGGCGAATTCCGGAATGCCCAGTTCCACCATGGTCTGCTTTGCCGCGCGTCCGTGTGCATCTGCCGTCGCCGGGTCGGACAGGTAGAACTCAAGCGCGCGTGCAAGGGCGTCGGCATTCGGCTCGCAAACTTTGCCGTCAGTTCCGTCGTTCACGAGTTCAGGAATGCCGCCACGAGGGAAGCCGATAACGGGCCGTCCGGCCGCCTTGGCTTCCATGACGACATTGGGAGATGGATCATCAAACAACGACGGGACCACGACGACCGTACTGCGCTTCAACAACGCTGGGACATTATCAACCAAGCCCAGAAAGTGGACACGTTGGCCAATGGCATGATCCGCCGCGACGTCATCTCGCAGGTTGCGCGCCCAGGTATCACCCTCCCAGTCACTGATCCGCCCGGCAAGCGCAAGTCGCACATCAGGATGACGGTCCGCCACCCGGCGAAATGCTTCAACGAGAACGTGCGGGCCCTTGTGCTCAGCAATTTGACCAACGAACGCAACGACCCGCTCATTGTCCCCCACGTGTGGCAGCGGATCCTCTGCCCTATCTTCAGTGCGGCTCGGCGGGGCGCTGTAGATCAGCGTAATATCATCGCGAGAGACACCGTTCTTGCGCAGTGACTTCGCAACAAAACGAGAGTTCGCAACAAACGCCGTTGTACGCCAGCATACAAACCGCCACACCGCGCGCCAGAAAATACTGTGCAAGGTCGGCTCATCTCCTGCGCGGAAGACCATCGGCACGCGGCTGAGGGCGAGCGTTAGGAAGAAGCTAATCGTGAAGAGTTGGTTAAATGCGTGAATGTGGGTTGGCCGGAAACTGCGGATTATCTCAAATAGCTTCCAATTCCCGCGAACAAACGCAATCGGATTACGTAGTATAATGCGATAATTATCCCGCATCCCAAACGAATCAATATGCGGCACGCCGACACTGTGCAAGTTGTGTCCACTCAGAAAGGCTGGCAACTCATCGTTCCACGCTTCATTGCGCACAACGCAGAGGACTTCGGCGCCCGTGCTCTGCAGCGCGCCGAGTGCCTCCGCGTTTCCGCGTTCAGCTCCAAAGATAACGCGGCTACCGAATAGCGCCAGCACACGCATGTCCTCAGCCATGCCGCCCCCCGCGCCGCTGGCGGCGAACCGTGCCGTCAGCAAGAACTTCCGGGCGATCGCGGTCTTCTGAGGCGTCTGCAACGCGCGTGCTCGCAGCGGTGAGGCGCATCAGCCAACCCCAGCCTTCCCGCCGACGAGCGTGTCGAAAATGTCGGCAAACCGTCTTGCAATTGATCTGGCTTCATACGGCGCGTAGGCTTGCGGGTCCGGTGTCCCGACAGCCGTAGGGTTCTCGGCAAATTTGACTAGCCCGTCCGCAATTTGAGGAGGCAGCGCATTCAACTCAGCAGCGTCGCTGAACGCATAACTTAATCCACCGCCGCAGCCTGATAAAATCGCGTGTGCGCTGCTTTCTTTCCGAAAAACCGAAATAAACGGCCGTCCTGACATGAGCGCCGGATAAATCTTCGAGGCCGTATAATGCGGCTCGTCGGAGCCTAGCAGCAATATAGCACTCGAGTGCTGTAACGTCGAAAGGGCTTGCAGATAAGGTACGCGCGCGGGATGCTCGGACACCAAATCGCCGACGCCGAGTTCTCTTGCGAGAAAGAGAACGCGACCGTCTTGGACATCCGCTGGTTGATTACTCGTACCAACGAATCGCAATCGAAACTTCGCCGCAAGTTCCGGCATGTCTATGCGGACCTTCCGCAATCCGGCAAACAAGGCTCTCAGTACCGGTGCTGTTCTCGGCATTACCGTTCCAACGAACGACAGGACGATCTGGGCGCCGTCGTCATCCGTAGCATCCGCTGCCTCGCCCCCCCGTCGTCCGAGCGCTGTGTAATCGTCGGGGTCGGAGCCGATTGGGATTGCCGCCATGTTTGCTGGATTGAGCCCGGCGTATCGGCTCGCCATCTCCTGGTTCTGAACGTCGGAGACTGAGGTAATATAGTTCGCATGCCGAACCGCGAACGGTTCCAGCAGGACGCTCAATCTGTGCGCCAGCCCACCCTTTGAGACAGCCGGCAATGTCGCGCCCCAGTTCGAGACCCATGGATCCTGGAAGTCCAGGACAACCGGGACATTGGACATCCGACGTACGGCACGGGTCATCAGCATGGTGTAGTAAGGCGAGCCGGTAATGAGTACGACGTCGATCTGACGCGTGCGCAGGAGCGACAGCAGAGCCTGACGGAGCCGTAGGTAGCCACGAAGGCTGATATCGCCAACCCCCAGCCGGCGGCTTAAACCAGCGCCGATAACTCCCACCTTCACAATTTCAGTCGCTTCAGGGACAAGACGAGCAAGATCCGGATCGAGCCGCTCCGTATGGTAGCGCTCGTCAACGCACAGAACGATTGGCGTCCAACCAGCTGCCGGCAAGTGCTTGGCAAGATGGCGTGCCCGATGAACACCCGCCACCGTCGACGGCGGAAAGTGCGGTGACAGAATGAGCACGTTACGCTGGACCATTCTTACGCGGCCTCGTACATTTGCAATTGGCTCACATGAAGATACTCAGCATCAACGCAGCCCAAAAACCGACGTCGCAAACAGGACGCGTTCGCAAGTTTCAAGCCGTCGCTTGTTTTAGAAAGTGCATTACGCGCAAGAGACCGTATTGGTGCGCATCCGCCATTCAACGGAAGGTGTGTCGGCCCATTCATCATACCAGCACAGCTAAGATAAGTGACCAATTTCCGTTATCAGCTCTCGCCTTTAACGCCATCACCTTTGTAAAGGAAGTCTGCGATCATGCATGCGACGTCTGCAACTTTTGGCCCCGACTCGAGGATTTGAACAACAGCAGATTTCGCTACCGCCGCCTCATCAACATCCATCATACGCACACACTGCTCAGCGAATCCGGTCGGCGTGTTGGCCACTGCTAACGAGCCTTCGCCCCAAGCATATCCTCTTTGGCCGAATTCCGTCGTGACGATGGGCAATGCCCATCCAATTGCTGAAGCCAACTTCGTGCTGCAGCCGCGCGCCCCACAAAAAATCGGATGGATGAACGCGTTCCATGACCTTGCTTCCTCCAGCAGCTCTTCGTCCGACAAAGGCCCAAGGTAGTCGATGCAGGCATATTTCTCCTGTAACCACTGCCCCGTTGACGCCGGTCCACCGATAACGCGCACAATAGGCGGCGTATTGTAATGGGCGGCATCCAACGCCTCAGCGGCCAAAACCAAGCCTTCCAGGTTTGGCGCGTGGTCAAGTGTTCCGACAAACCCCAGCCGGTCGCCGACCGGTCGCCAGTCAATCCGGCGATCCGTCAAAACGCGCGGAATCCATGCCACCTTATGCCGGCCCATCCAAGATTCCAGAACAGCATCGGACGGCGACAAGACCAGCGCGCCGTCGATATGCACGCGCAGTTCAGCCTCCTTGATAATCGTTTGACCTAGCGCATGCGGGGCTGTCGGCCTTATCCGTCCTGAAAGCGGCATTGCGCCACGCAATCGAATTTGGTGCAACAGGTCGGTGCTTTCCAAGCCATGAGACAACAGTATGATTTGGCAACTGGCTGGAAGCACCTCGCGTAGCGTTTGCGCAATCGGGGCCAAATTGACCTGATTAAGAAAGACGAACTGGGGCTGCACGGAACGGACGGCGTCTTTGACGGCTTGAATCTGCTGCGACGGCGCGACCGAACGGTATTTGTCATATGAGAAGCGACTCACAAGCCGTGCTGCGATGCTCGTATCGAAGTCCATCAGCTCCAACTCAGTCTGAACACCGGCGGCTGAAATCGTTTCCAGATACTCCTGGCTGCAAATTTGTGCGCCACCGCCTGCGCCTTCGAAAAACCTTCGATGCGAAACGAGCACAGCGTTTGGTTGCTGGCCTGGATTGGTTGACATCAGTGCATCCAAACTCGAGCTTGAAAACTGACATTGAGTGGCTGGGCGCAGTTTGAGCGGCACCGCGCCATTTGTTCCTGCCGGACTGGTACATTTGAAATGATAGCGTCGACGTTGCGCACTTTGCCGAGATCCTGTGCGTCAGTTCTTTCGCAAACGCGTGCGATAAACCGACAGATAGCCGTCGACGACGGCATCGGCACTGTATTGCGTCTCAACGCGCACCCGGCATTTACCGCGATCCAGACTATCGAGCTGTAGCGTTGCCGCAACCAGTTCATCAACTGTGTCGCGTACGAACCCCGTGACGCCGTCCTGGACAACCTCCGGAACCGCACCGCGACGAAGACCCAAAACCGGAACGCCACAGGCCATAGCTTCGGCCATAACAATGCCGAAGGGCTCTTCCCATAGAATCGGCATCAGAAATGCCGAAGCGCTGCCAAGCAACTCATTCTTCTGGGCATCGTCGACAGTGCCAGTGTATCTGATTTGTGTGCCGTCAACGTGTGGTAGGACGTTCGCGTCGACCCAGTCTTTTTTCTCCGGAGGTATGTTGCCGGCAATGATCAAGCGCCGCCCCGTTCGCTTGGCAATCTCTATGGCTAAGTGCGGACCTTTGATTTCTTCTATACGGCCCAGGAACACAAGCGGCGCGTCGGGCTCGACATTCTGCGAGAAGTTGTAGATGTCCAACGGCACGCCATTTGGCACGAGCGCCCACTGTCCAATGCCGCGCACGTCGCGCATCATCCATTCGCTGATCGCCGTAAAGGACAGTGTGCCACGTGAGAGCGTATGCCCCCATCGCACGCTGCGACGGCTAATCTCGCGCTGATACGTCATAATCTTTGGTATCGACAGCGGCAAAATGGGTGCCAGATAAGCGATGCGGGAGAAACTATGAACGACATCAAAACCGCCACGCATCACTTCACTCGTCAAACAGCCGGCGTTCTTGACCGTGTCGCCAACGTCGTGGCTAGCCATACCCGGCCAAGGTATAAGGCGGCGCCCTTCACCAGAGCTGTCACGGTGGGCAAACAGCACAACTTCGTGGCCTCGCGCTACGAGCCCGCGGGCTAACATGTCGACGATACGTTCGATCCCGCCGTAGTGTTTCGGCGGCACCAGCAAATCAGGATCTGCGGTAAGCGCAATCTTCATGCGGGGAAGCTATGAATTGATTGGTTGTTGAGGATACGGTTGAGGTCAGTCGGAGTGTTCTGGCCGGAGGCGGCAATTGCCGTCAGGTCGTTTCTGCGTCCTTCGCGTGACGCTTATCAACCGCAGTTTCCGACCAGCACACACAGGTGCACTATTCATGGTCTTCATTGCCTGTCGTGGGCATTAAGCTTTGCGGTAAAACAATGCCCACCATGCGTTTCAAATGCCGGCCCAAAGGAATTGCATCCAGCAACTCAAACAGCAGATTTCGCGCCAGCAATATGATCACCACCATATAGACCGTCGCGAAGACCAGCCCATCGACCGCAAGCTGAACAAACGTCAGAAACAAGCTGCTGCCCTGAACAAGCTCGGGTATCATTGCAACGAGCGCTGCGGCACACGTTATCGCAGCGACTGGTGGCAGAAAGATCCGAACCGTCTTTTGATAATCAATGGCGCCCGTTCGCGCACCAGCGACAAGCGTCACAACGAGTATCGCCAAGCCGTGCAGCACCAGTGCGCTCAAAAACACCGTCAATCCTAACGGTAGCGCCAGTGCGACGACCATCAGCTTTGTTGCCGCTGCTAGAAGATCCAGACGAAGACTTACACCTTGGCGAAGATTCGCGAGTATCACCTGGTTCACCGTAAGTGTGAGGCCCTGCAACGCGACAAATGCGCATGTAAGCGGCAAAATCGGCGCAACACTTGCCCAACCCGGCCCGTACAACAGCGCGACGGCAGCCTCAGCCTCCAACGCGACAAATGTTGCAGCCGGCAGCGAAATCCAGACAATCCCTTGCGTCAGGATGGCTGAAAACCGACGAAAGCGGTCAGTACCCGGTTCGGCGCGCGTGAGGACCGGATAAAGTGTCTGTGTAATCAGCGGGCCAACGCGTCCGCTCGTCAATTGCGCGAGGCCAATGGCGCGCGTGTAGGCCCCGAGCGACGCAAAGCCGAACAGGCCCGTCAACACGGAATGCTCGACAAGCCCGACGCCGCTTGCCACCCCACCGGCCGCACCTCTGTTGAGACCAAACATCCATCCATCGCGATAATTGCGCGGCCACACCGGGCAAAGTGCTGGACGCTCACGACTCACGAGAAAAGCCACGGCAAGTGGAATACCAAGTGCCCAACTCGCGAACGCAAGCGCGAGGACTCCGCCACCAGCCCATGCGATTGCCAGTCCGCCGACCGCGGCAAGCAGAGACCCTGACAGAATCAGGAGACGAAATTCAGCCCAGCGATGGTTCGCTTGCAGCCAGACTGTTTGATAGGTACTTCCGATCTCCAACAGGAAGATCGGAGACATTGCGAGCAGGACAAAGCGCAACGCTTCAAATGTCGTCCCCCCGATCGCCCCCAAACAAAATGCAATACCGATTGTTATTATGAAAGCCGCGAGGTTCAGAAAGACTGCCGCCGAAAAAAGCGCCGCCCAGTCGAACGTACGTGGATCGCGCGCCTGAAGCGCATAGCCAGCTAGCGACTTGAATGATGCAATGGCAAGAAAACCTATGATTGTTTGTGCGAGCGCCGCCTGACCGTAGATTTCCGGATTCAGCAATCGCACCATGATTAACATGGCGGCGAACTGAATTACGTCACGCCCAAGGGTTGATCCAACGCCCCACAGCAGTCCCGACTGGACCGAGACACGGAGATTTTCACTTTTCTCGACCATCACGGTCTGCCTGGAATCACGTTTGGCGGTCCATATCGACGGCATGTGACAAACAGCAAGGCCATGGCCGCAATCATTAGTCGTGGGCCACCCGTCTCAACGCCACAGGGTTCTGTGACAGCCACAGCGAGGCGGAATAGTAGCGCACAAACAGAGTTGCGTCCCGTACCGCCCAATCGTCGACAGACCACCCCAGGCGCTCACTTCCTATAACACCAGAGATAAACTCGCGCTGGTCCGCAGGCTGCGACCGGCACCAGTCGCGCAACTGATCGCTCAGCTTTATGATGCGAGGCATGTAGGGCCACGACCCCGCAGTCGCAACCGAGCTCGGATTTCGCTCAAACGGGTGACCGCTTCCTTTTCGCAGAACCTTCCGCCGCAAACTCGCAGCTATAAATTCACCGACCCGCTGAGTTTCGGACGCACCAACAGTCGCACCATAGTTGTTGTTTGGGACCTTGCTGCCACGTTTTCCGACGATGTTTGCCACGGCCATACCAAAGGGTATGCCGTTCAACTTTTCTCCCGGCGCCATTCTGCCGAACAGCTCTAGAACCTCGGAGTCAGCAAGAAAAAAGTCATGGCCGGACATTCTGCGCAATGTCAGGCGACCGGCAGCATCGCCTTCCCGCGCGATTGGACTAAGCCTCAAATACTCGGCGACCGAGCACGTACGTATGCCTGCAGAGTTTACCGGTGCAAATCTGGCTTCGAGGCGCTCTTGTACTTTCGCGGACCACTCCGGCTCTATCTGCGCAAATGGCAAGTAGAATTCGTAATCGAAGTCCGTCAGTTCATAAAGGGGGATATCCCTTCCCAAGATCCTCTTAGCTTGTCGATTGTAAGCCAAGCCTTTCAGCAGGTAGTCCGCATAGCACCCTGTTAATACACTATCGACCTGGGCTTCACGAAAGTAGTCGATCAACCCACCATAATGAGCGCTCTCAATCGACCACATACCTCCAGAAAGTCGAACGGCCTGCGCTGCATGGTCGATGTAGTAATCCGGGTCTCGCCTGATTTTGATGTGAGCCGCATTGGCGGCCGCCGCCAGATTCTGAGCACCGAATAGCTCTTCATTTGGATCGTCATAGAGCGTCAGACAGGTCAATTCAGACGGGTTTCGGGCGCCGAACAAGACCGCACGAGAGTCCGCCCCGGCGCTCAACAAAACAACGGTATGACCAAGTCGGGATAACGTGCGCTTCGCGACGGCACCGCTCAAGGCGGCCTCCAGCTGATCGACGATTTTGCGGCGATCCTCCAGGTACGGCTCATCGAAGTATGCAGGACGCCAGTAAATTGTTTGATTTTTCAAGCGGGCTTCGTCGCCCCATGAGAAATGATAGTAGGTTCCGGCCTCACACTGATCGATGCCTCTCCAGTAGGAGTGGGGTTGTGTCGCCGTTCCGGTTTGCATGAACTCGGCCATGGTGACGGCGTCGAATGCGCAAGGTCTCCCTGCTGTCGCAAGTGCGTTCGCCGCGATGTCCGGATGGGAACACACGAGAAAGCCGGTCCCCTGCCACGCAAACAGGGGGTAGAACCCCATGCGATCGGTCCACACATGCAGCTCGCGCGCGCGCTCATCCATGATGACCGCAACACCAGCGCCGTTCAATTGTTGAACAGCCTGCGCCCCACCTTGCAGCCAGCGGTCCAGCAAGAGGCGCGCAGCAAGCCCGCCTTGATAAGGGAGCCGCTCTGCCGATGCCCATTCCGATTCGTCAAATGCAAACCTGCCAGCCACAATCGCTTGGGTCTGTGAGGCCGGATCTCTGGCAGGGCTCCATAGGGTCGGGTTGTCGACTCGCGCTGCGACCCACGTGAGCCCACCGCAATCACCGGCCCATGCGTTCGTCGATGGCAGCCAACGCAAGCCCGCGCAAACGTCGGTCGGGTTCACATCAAGCCCGGCAGACACATACAGATCGCTCATTGCGCGCGTTCCGAGTTGGTCCCGGTCA
The DNA here is from genome assembly GCA_039186015.1 of Pseudomonadota bacterium. GTDB lineage: Bacteria > Pseudomonadota > Alphaproteobacteria > Rhizobiales > Hyphomicrobiaceae > JBCBWG01. Next base: position 6,756 of record JBCDAH010000061.1, on the reverse strand, counting down.
AATTGGCTGACCTCGGCCGGACCGTTCTAGCGAGGGGCGGATCGTGCAACGTGCAAACCAAACGCCCGACATGGTCGACGAAATGACTCTGTGTGAAACGCGCGATGCGATCGTGACCCGCGGGTGTCGGCCGGAGAAGATGAGCACAGATCGCGTCTTTGAGTTCAGCCGGATCATCGGGATTGATCATCTGACCTATGGCGCCGTCGGCCAACGCATCTGCCGAGCCATCGCGGTTGCCGCCGATCACGGGTACTCCCATCGCCGCGGCTTCAAGGAAGGCGATCCCAAAACCTTCCCCGGTGCTCGGCATCGCAAATACGTCAGACAACGCCACGTGATCTGCCAGTTCATCGCCCGGGATCTGGCCGGCGAATGTAACACGATCACGAACGCCAGCCTGGTCTGCAAGGGCCTGCAGGCGAAGCTGATCATCACCGGAGCCAACGATGAGATATACGGCGTCCGGCACCTGTTGCAGAACATCGGGCATCGCCGCAATGATCCTGTCGTGTCCCTTGTATTGTTCCAGAGCATCGAGGCGACCGACCGTCGTGATAACGCGCTTGCCCGCGAGGCCATAACGTTCGATCAGATCCTGGCGCCTCGGCCGCGGTGTGAAGTCCGCGCTGACGGTATTGGGCAGAACGCGAACGCGCTCGGGCGCAATGTCGCTCCAGTCGAGCAACCGCGTTCGCGTGTACCGGCTGACGGACGTCACCAGTGTTGCCCTGTCAACAGCCCAGCGCTTTGCCGCGCCCTGTGGTTGCCAGGCTTCGATCCCATGGACTTGCAGCCAATAGGGTTTGCGTGCCAGCCGCGCAATGGCGGCGGCAAGTGGCGCAGCGTTGAGATGGCCGCAAAAAATGACATCGCATGGGTGACACAACGCGATCTCCAGTGCCCGCCTCGTCCAGGCGAACTTTCCTCCTACGGCGCCGTACTGTCTAACGCCTGCAGGCAGCGCTGCGCGCGTGTCTCCGAACCGTGGCAGGATTGATATGGCGGAAACGGCGCTGCTTTGGCTTAGCGCGGTCATCAGATCCTGATTATACCGTGCAATCCCCCCACGCCCGCCGAACCCATCTGTGAGAAGCGCCAAAATCCTCATCCGTTTAAACCGCCGCAAGGCACTCAGCCCACTGGCGAGACCAGTGCGACGAGCGCGGCGCTGCCTTGGATCCGGCTTGCACGCCAGCTGGCTGTAAACTTGTGGTTCGCAACCAACGCTCGATCGGTGTTGTGAAGCCGGTTTTCGCGCGTGCCGTGATCGTTGCCGGCAGCGGTTGCGACGGGCTCAACGCCAAGACGGACTTTGGCGCGCTTGACCTGTCGCAGATAGCCGCTTGATGTTTCGCGGTGCGCCGCAACAGCACGGCGTCGACCAACGGTACGCGCACCTCCAAACCGTGAGCCATGCTTGCCCAGTCCGTATCGCGCAACAGCTGATTGCGCATGTAGAATGACGACTCAAGCGTCGCGACACGGCTGTGCCGGGACCGTGGATCGGGCTTTAAGGCTGCACCAATGCGAGCCAGTGGCGCCAAACGCCGTAGCCCTTGCCGCACAATCTCTCCGTCCAGGATATCGGCCAGCTCCCAGGGCATGAACAGGCCACGCCGCAAGAGATAGGCACCTGCGTACGTACCGCCATACTCAAGCATCCCAGCCGCCTTCGGACTGGTACCGAGGCCGGTGCTGATCCGTACCCCAACGCGCCGGACAGCGCGACCAAGTCCGGGGATGCGTGCGGGCACTGCCAAACAGTCGACCCAGCGCGGGACATCATGAAAGGACGGATAGCCGCCCAGCAACTCGTCTCCTCCAAGCCCGGACACAGCGACTTTCAGACCGAGTTCGCGCGCGGCCTTCGAAACGAACCATGTATTGATGCCGTCGATCGTCGGCTGGTCCATCGCCTCGAGGATACGCGGGAGATCGTCCTGGAACTCCATCTCGGTCACCACCCGCGTCGTGTGACGCGTGCCGTACTGGCGAGCGACATCTTCTGCCAGAGGCGCCTCATCGTCCGGGCGGCCGCGGAACTCTGCGAATGCCAGCGTGACCGTTTGAATATCCCGTTGTCCGGCATCGCGCATCAAACCAACCAGCGCGCCCGAGTCGACCCCCGCCGACAGAAAGGCGCCGACCGGCACATCTGCAACAAGATGGTGACGCACACTGTCCAGCAACGCGTCCCGCATCTCAAACTGAGTCTTGCGCGCGCTGGCGACGACACCGGCCTTCCCGGCGTCGGCCCCGTCACAGTAGACCTGAGCAATCGAATGATAGCGCGTTGGTGTGTGTGCACCGACGGCATCAACCATCATCGTTTCCCCGGCAGGCAATGCGCGAACCGCCCGGTAGGTCGTGAACGGCTCCGGCACACTGCCCCAGAGATAAAAGCCGACTTGGCCGGCCGGCTCAAGATCGCGGGAAATCGCATGTCCCGCCAGAAGGGCTTTGACTTGCGATGCGAACCGAAATGTCCAACCATCATCGCAATAGTAAAGGGGCTTCACGCCGTAGGGGTCACGCGCGAGAAAGAGCGTACGGTCGCGCAAGTCCCAAATTGCAAATGCGAACATGCCGCGGAGATCGTGCACCATCTCCGCACCTCTCGCCGCGTAGAGATGGAGCAAGACTTCCGTATCAGACTGGCTGGTGAATGCGTAACCTCTCTGCATGAGCTGAGACCGCAAATCACGATAGTTGTAGATTTCGCCGTTAAACGTAATCACGAACCGCCCATCCGCGCTCGTCATGGGTTGGGCGCCCGTATCGGACAAGTCGATAATAGACAGGCGGCGGTGTCCGAATCCGACGCGCTGGTCGCTCGCAATCCAGTCGCCGGCGCCATCGGGTCCGCGCGGCGCCATGTGATCGCGCGTGCGAACCAACTCGGCGCGGTCAATGGGATTGGCCGCATAGTGATAGGCAAAGATGCCGTTGATGCCGCACATGCTACGTTGTCAGGTCGTTACGTTTGCGCGCTTGAGAGCCGTCGGCGCCTTTTGGTGCCAGGCCCAAGCTGTCCTGATGATCTCGTCGAGATCGGGAATCTCGGGTGTCCAGCCGAGCTCGTCACGGGCCTTTGTCGCATCGCTGACGAGCTGGGCCGGGTCTCCCGCACGGCGGTCTCCGTAAAGCACCGGCACGTTCAGACCCGTAATTCGCTCGACCGCGTCGATGACCTCGCGAACGGAAAACCCGCGGCCGATTCCGAGATTAAAGACACTCGACCCATTGCCCGCTTCGAGAAACTCAAGTGCTTTGACATGGGCATTCGCGAGGTCGGAGACGTGGATGTAATCGCGCATGCAGGTGCCATCCGGTGTGTCGTAGTCTGTGCCGAACACCGTCACATTTGGCCGCCGGCCAGATGCCGCGTCCAACACAAGCGGGATCAAATGCGTTTCGGGGTCATGAAGTTCGCCGATTTCGCAGTCGCGGTCCGCGCCTGCCGCGTTAAAGTATCGCAAGGCGACGTAGTCCAGCCCGTGGGCGCTCGCGAAGTCGGACAACATTTGTTCGACCATCAGCTTGGACGCCCCGTAGGGATTGATCGGCTGCTGTAGCGTCGCTTCGCGGATGGGGACTTGATCGGGAATGCCGTACGTTGCGCAGGTGCTCGAAAACACAAATCTGCCAACGCCGTGATCACGGACGGCCTGAAGCAGTGTCAGCGAACCAACAACGTTGTTTGTATAGTACTTGCCCGGATCCGACACCGACTCACCAACATACGCATGCGCTGCGAAATGCATCACCGCCGTGGGATTGTGTTGCGCGATCACAGCATCCAATCGCTCGCGATCCAGAATGCTGCCCTGCTCAAACGGCCCCCAACGCACGGCGTCCTCATGACCCTGCACCAGATTATCGTAGGTCACCGGAACGTAACCGGCTTTCGCTAACGCTTTGCAGGTATGGGAGCCAATATAGCCGGCACCACCGGTCACAAGGATCCGGTCCGGCGCAATTGGATCGCGTCTCGCGTGGTCTGTCATTGTGCTATCGTCCAACTGAGCACAGTTTCAACTGCAGCCGACACTACAGCACCGAATGGACCTGTGTCAGGACACCACCGCACCCTCGTCATGAGACTGAGACCTATCCGATCACCTGGTTCGATCGCTCTGACAAGAGCCGGTCGAAATAAGCAATAGTCGGTGCCAAACCGTCACGCAGCAGAACATTTGGCTCCCAGTCGAGCTCTCTCCGCGCCAAGTCAATGTTGGGCTGACGTTGCTTAGGATCATCCTGCGGCAGCGGATGGAACGTCAGTTCTGATCGCGATCCTGTCATTTCGACCACCGCCTCTGCCAGTTCTTTCATCGTGAATTCACCCGGATTGCCGAGGTTGACTGGGCCAGTCAATCCGGCAGGGCTCTCCATTAATCGAATAAAGCCCTCGATTAAGTCGTCGACGTAGCAGAACGATCGCGTCTGGTTGCCGTCGCCGTAGATCGTAATCGGGTCACCCTTCAGCGCTTGAACAATGAAGTTCGAAACGACACGGCCATCGTTCGGGTGCATCCGCGGCCCGTAGGTATTGAAGATCCGCGCGACTTTTATCTCGAGGGCGTGCTGGCGATAGTAGTCGAAAAAGAGCGTTTCGGCGCATCGTTTGCCCTCGTCATAACAGGACCGTGGGCCGATGGGATTGACGTTGCCCCAATACTCTTCTGGTTGGGGATGAAGGGTCGGGTCGCCATAGACCTCTGACGTCGAGGCCTGGAAAATTCGGCATCTAAGGCGCTTTGCGAGACCCAGCATGTTGATGGCCCCGTGCACACTCGTCTTGGTCGTCTGAACGGGGTCATGTTGATAGTGGATCGGAGAGGCCGGGCACGCGAGATTATAGATCTGATCCACTTCAATATAGAGCGGGAACGTGACGTCATGCCTCATCAGCTCGAAGCGTGGGTGCCCAATCAAATGCTCGATGTTGCGTTTCGAACCGGTGAAGAAGTTATCCAGGCAAATCACGTCATGCCCGTCCGCAATGAGTCGATCGCAAAGATGAGAGCCCAGAAAGCCCGCACCGCCGGTTACGAGAATTGTTCTATCTGTCGCCACGTTTATGCACTGTCCAATCTACGATGGTCTGTATCGCTTAATGTTCGTGTTGACTGCCAGCCTGCTGCGGCAGTGGACGTGAAAACGTTTGGTCCACTCACGCACAGCGCGCTTCGACCGCAGTCACCGAACTCATCACTTCGCCATTGGCATCTAAGCTACCGCACTCCGGGTGAATTGCTTTCACCGGAGATCGAATTGTTGGGCGTCGTTCAAGCTGCGCATGCTGCGGCTCATGCTTGAACACGTCTGCGAGTTTCGGGGCCGATTGCGCAGAACGCATCGACCGTCAGCCGCGGAGATGCGCCCCCGACAAATCTTTTTCGCTTTGCACGATCCCGGAACTCGACAAATCGCGCCACGCCTGAGCGATTGACGCTTCATTGACGCGTTCGCCGAACAGGACGATCGGGACGGTTCGCAATACGATTTCGACATCGAGCCAGAAACTGGCGTTCTTCACGTACCAGACATCAAGCGCAGCCTTGTCATCTGACGAGACCAATCGACCGCCGACAACTTGCGCCCATCCTGTCAACCCGGGGCGAACAAGTAGCCGGGCCCTGTCGTGTTCCATCTGATCGCACGGCAACAGTGGCCGCGGGCCGACAAAAGACATATCACCGCGAATGATGTTGAAGAGCTGCGGCAGCTCATCGATACGTGTTCGGCGGAGAAACGCGCCGATATGGGAGGCGCGTTCGTCGTCGCCGAGCCGCCGCCCTGAGGCATCGTGCGCGGGGCGCATCGTGCGGAGCTTGTATAGCCGAAACGGCGCGCCGCCGAGACCGGGCCGCTGCTGCCAAAACGCAACCGGAAAGCCGATGGCCACTGCAACGGCAAGAGCAGACACGATCAGGATGGGAGCGGTGAGAACCAGCAAGGCAAGTGCGCCGGTTATGTCGATTGCCCGCTTGATGGACCAAAACCTGCGTTTGGCCAATACCGCGATCAGTTCCTCGTCAAACGCGAACCGCATCGGCGCGATTTGATGGTCATCGCCGCGGTCGCGCCGGCTACGGCGGTCGCGCGCGAGACCAAGCTGCTCATCAATAAGCTGCAGCTCAATCGCACCTTCCTTCTCCAGGTCCGACAACGCCGTTCTGGCTTCAAGCGACAGCGACTCGAAGGCGCACGTGACGACAATCCGATCGATCGCAACACCGTGCGGCTCAAGACCGCGAACGACGTCCCGAATGTCTTCGGGTTGTCCCAAAACTGGCGTGGACGCAACGAGCCGCCCGACATGGCGATCCTTGGTTCCCACGAGACCAATGACGCGCACGCGATCCGCCGCCAACTCTTCGACGGATTGCAGGAACGTCTCAGTCAGGCGGGAAAGGCCGACCACAAGTATGCTGGACTGGTTCGGTTGCGGGGACTGACGCAGCGGCTTTCGTACCATGCCGCGCGTCGACTGGCGCGCCATTTCCCAATGCCGGTAGGTTGCCCGCGTTCCAACCATCACGACAACGGCAATGATGGCTTGCAGAATGGGAAGCGAACGGGCGACACCATCGAGCCGATTAATCGAGAACGTGATGACGACCGCGATCATCACAACCGTGACCACAGCAACGACAATCCGCCAATAGTCGTTGGCACTACTGAAGCGCCAAATGGATCGGTCCAATCCGCAGGCGGGTATCACAATAAGTCCAGCAACAATCGTTG
>JBCDAH010000060.1:0-28499 GCA_039186015.1 Pseudomonadota bacterium | reverse complement strand
CGCGCGCGGGTGATACCTGCAAGGAAGCACCCATTTGCGGCGGGTGTCCGCACCGCACCATCTTTCACCAGAAAGATGTTTGACGTTCCGGTCTCAGCAACGTTGCCGAGCATGTCGCGCACCAGAGCATTGTCAAAGCCGCGGGCCCTGACCTCCATGATGGCACGCGCATTGTTGGGATAAAGGCATCCGGATTTTGCGTTCGTCGGCATGCATTCGAGCGTCGGACGCCGGAACGATGCGAGCCCGAGCGAAAACCCGGATGGCGGGATCATAGGTGACACATAGAGGCAGATCAGGAACCGCGTTGTCTCCGGGTTCGGAGGCACACCCATATAGGCGCCGCTGTCAGCCCAGTACATTGGTCGGATGTAGATGGCGTCCTTACTCTCGAACCTCTTCAAACCGTCACCGACAAGCCCCGCGATCTCTTCGTCACCAACCATTGGTGAAAGACCGAGATTGCGCGCTGATCTATTGACACGGGCGCAGTGTTGATCGAGATCGGGCGAAACGCCCTCGAACGATCGAGCGCCGTCGAATACCGATGATCCACACCAGAAGGCGTGGGTTAACGGGCCCGCAACAGCGACGTTGCCTTCGTGCCAGTCACCGTCGACATAGGTCCAAGTTTCGGTTCCGGCGGGAACAGCGGTCATGGCGGCACTCCGTGCTAGGGCGGTTCAGGTTTCGCGAGGCCTATCCCACGTTTCCCGCTCGGCCACCGAATGGGATGACAGCTTGCGTGGCCGCGCAGGCAAGTGGGACAACGAAGCGATACCGCTTGAGGCGGCAACGCACTCTGCGCATTGGCCGGAAGGAGAGCGGGCGATCAGGCCGGCTGTCAAGACATGGCCGCGTTGTCGCACGATCGCAGAACACGCCAGCGCGTTGGGACGCGCTGCCACGTTGACAAGGCAGTTCCGATGTTACGGACGTTGCGCACATTGCAAAGCGCCGGGGACACAGATCGTCGCCCGATCCTGACCGAAGTTGTCGAGACGCTTAAGCTCGCCGTTCCTTTGGCGCTGACACAGCTTGGTCAGATTGCCATGTTCACGACCGATCTTGCCCTGATCGGTCGCCTTGGCGACACCTATCTGGCCGCCGGCGCCCTGGCACACACCGTATTGTTTGCCACATTCCTGCTTGGAATGGGGCTGGTATCTGCCGTTGCGCCATTGACGGCCCAGGCCGTAGGGGCTGGTGATGATCGCTTGGTGCGCCGCAGCCTGCGTGTCGGTATTCATGCCGCCCTCGTGCTCGCCGTGCCGACAATTGCGTTGGTGCAGATCTATAGCGAACCCATGCTTGTTGCACTTGGTCAGGTTCCTGCTGTCGCCAAGGATGCAGCGGTCTATCTCTCCAGTCTGATCTGGGCCGTTGTTCCGGGCTGGGTGTTCCTGGCGATGCGGGGCTACATCAGTGCTGTCGGGTCCGCGCAGCCGACACTGTGGATTACCGTTGCCGCGATACCGCTCAACCTTGCGCTTGCCTACGTTCTCATCTTCGGCGGTTTCGGCTTTCCGGCACTTGGTCTGGTCGGTGCCGGCTTGGCTACAACGATTGTCAATACGGGTACGTGTCTCGCTGCGCTGTGGGTCGTGACACGCTGGCGCACCTACGCCCGGTACGAACCGCTTGTACGGTTCTGGCGTCCCGATTGGGCACACTTTGCTAAACTGATGATTGTCGGCCTTCCGATCGCGGCGGCCATGTCGCTTGAGCACGGGCTATTTACGGCGTCGAACCTCATGGCCGGCGGCTTCGGCGTGCCGCAACTGGCCGCGCATCAGATCGCCCTGCAGTTCGCGGCAATTGCATTCATGCTTCCGCTCGGCATCGGCATGGCGGCTTCGGTGCGCGTCGGGCTGCCGTTCGGCGCCGGCGATATGACCTCCGCACGCCGCGCCGGATTCGTCGCATTGGGTCTTGGTGTGATCGTTACCGTCGCAACGATGATCGCGACAATTGCGGCATCCTCGATCGTTCCCATGTTCTTCCTCGGGGCCGAAACGGAGGCCAACCGCGCAACATTCCAGCTTGCGTCAGCCCTGATGATCTTCGCGGCCGCGTTTTTCATCGTCGATGGACTGCAGACCGTCGCGGCGGGCGCGTTGCGCGGCTTTAACGATACCGCTGTCCCGATGCTTCTTGCAGCCTTCAGTTTTTGGGGTATCGGCTTTCCGGCCAGCTGGTATCTGACCTATACGCTCGACTTTGGCGTGCGCGGCATATGGATTGGGCTGCTGATTGCGCTCGCGTGCTACGCAGCGTCGCTGATCTGGCGGTTCGAGCTTATGTCACGCGCGCCGTCAGACCGCGTAGGGCTGTGAGGGACTGGAAAGCAACATGTGTCCGAGTCCGGCCAGGCGTGGATCCCGGGCACGCGGGCCCGGGATAACTAGAGTGGGTGATTGCAGCTGGCCTTAGACAATTTCCGCCATGGGCGGAATCGCTTCGCCTCGCCCCGTCAAAGAGCCTCCGCCCAAGGTCACTTCATCGTCGGGATCGAGAACTCCGCACCGTCCTTGATCCCACTCGGCCACCGCTGGGTTACGGTTTTGGTTTTGGTGTAGAAGCGGATCGAGTCCGGCCCGTGCTGGTTCAAATCGCCGAAAACGGACCGTTTCCAACCACCGAATGTATAGTACGCCAACGGTACGGGGATCGGCACATTCACGCCGACCATGCCGACTTCAACGCGAGAGGCGAAGTCACGCGCCGCATCGCCATCTCGCGTAAAGATGGCGACGCCGTTGCCGTACTCATGGTCTGTCGCAAGTGCCAAGCCGTCTTCGTAGGTTTTGGCGCGCACAACCGAGAGCACCGGGCCGAAGATCTCTTCCTTGTAAATGCGCATGTCCGGCTTGACGTCGTCGAACAGGCAGCCGCCCATATAGAAGCCGTCCTCGTACCCCTGCATTTTGAAATCCCGGCCATCGACCTTCAGGCTTGCGCCTTCCTCGATGCCGAGCGCCACATAGTCTTTGACCTTCTGCAAGTGTGCGGCCGTAACGAGCGGGCCAAAGTCCGCGTTGACATCAATCGACGGTCCGATTTTGAGGCCTTCGACGCGCGGGATCAGCTTTTCGACAAGGCGATCCGCCGTCTCCTCGCCAACCGGAACCGCGACGGAGACGGCCATGCATCGCTCACCCGCCGATCCGTAGCCCGCGCCAATCAGCGCATCCACAGCCTGATCCATGTCGGCATCCGGCATTACGATCATATGGTTCTTGGCACCACCGAAACACTGAACGCGTTTCCCGGCCGCGCAGCCACGCGTGTAAACGTACTCGGCAATCGGCGTGGATCCAACAAATCCGATCGCCTTGATGTCCGGGTCGTCCAACAATGTGTCAACCGCAACCTTGTCGCCGTTGACCACGTTCAGAATGCCAGGTGGGAGGCCGGCCTCCAGCATCAGCTCGGCCAGCATCAGGGGCACGGACGGATCGCGCTCGGACGGCTTCAGGATAAAGGCGTTGCCGCATGCGATGGCCGGCGCAAACTTCCACATCGGGATCATTGCCGGAAAATTGAACGGCGTAATGCCGGCGACGACACCGAGCGGCTGCCGGATCGCATAGATATCGATTCCCGGGCCCGCGCCTTCTGTGAATTCGCCCTTCATCAAATGCGGGATACCGAGCGCAAACTCACACACCTCGACCCCGCGCTGAATGTCACCCTTCGCGTCGGGAATCGTCTTGCCATGCTCTTTCGCCAGAACCTCAGCAAGCTCATCGTTATGCTGCGCAACGAGGTCGATAAACTTCATCATGATGCGGGCGCGGCGTTGCGGGTTGACAGCGGCCCATGCCGGTTGTGCTTCCTTTGCATTCTCTACCGCAGCGCGAACTTCAGCGGCAGAAGCCAATGGAACACGGGCCGCGACCTCGCCGGTCATCGGCCAGAAGACGTCGCCGAATTGGTCGCTTTCGCCGGCGACACGCTTGCCGCCGATGACATGATATAAAACTTCAGGCATGGGCTGATCCTCTTGTACAATTCTCATTGAACGGCAAATACTTTACGTTCACGTATTTGCGGTGCCGGCAGGCGGCAGTCTTGCTTTCGTCGCGGCTGCCCGTTTACATAGCCGCTCAAGCGCTTCAATACAGCCGGTAAACGGCGATGGGAGGGAGTACGCGAACGTGGCGGACGCTGACGCGTCACGCGCAGGCCTTGCGCGTATAGATACGATTCCAAAGTTGCTATTGCGCAATGCAAGTGCATTCGGAAATCGACCCGCATATCGTCTCAAAGAGCTTGGAATCTGGCAGACGTGGACTTGGTCCGAGACGTGTGCAGACGTGCGCGACTTTGCGCTCGGTCTGGCGGAGCTGGGTCTTAAGCGCGGACAGCGTATTGCGATCATCGGCAGCAATCGGCCGAGATTATATTGGGCATTTGCTGCGGCACAAAGTCTCGGTGCCGTTCCCGTGCCCGTTTACGAAGACGCGGTCGCGGAAGAAATGGCCTACGTCCTCGACCACGCCGAAGTCACTATGGCGGTCGTCCAGGATCAAGAGCAGGTCGACAAGCTTCTGTCGCTGCAAGACCAGATCCCGAACCTGCACGACGTGATTTACGATGAGGATCGCGGTCTTCAGAAATACGATCACGGGCACTTGAAGTCGTTCGCCGATGTTCAGGACATTGGCCGGAAATCAACGCGCGACGACACGTGGTGGCGCGGCGAAATCGAGCAGGGACACGGCGACGATATCAGCGTCACGTTGTACACGTCCGGCACGACCGGGCGCTCGAAAGGGGTCCTGCTCACAGCCGCCGGTACCGTGAACGCTGCTTATGACACCGTCGTGTTCGACGGGCTGAATGAGTTTGACGAAACCTTGGCTTATCTTCCGTTGGCTTGGGTTGGCGATCACTATCTGAACTACGCGCAAGCGATGGTCGCTGGCTTCTGCCTCGCCTGTCCCGAGAGCCGCGAAACCGTGCAGGAAAACCTGCGCGAAATCGGCCCGACGTTTTACTTCGCACCACCTCGCGTATTTGAAAATTTGCTCACGCAGCTGATGATCCGCATGGAAGATGCGGGTACATTAAAACGCGGATTGTTCAAGGCATTCTTGGCCGTCGCGAAGCGCTACGGCGAAAACATCCTGAACAAGAAGTCGGTCCCGTTTTACGGTCGTTTGGCGTACGCGCTCGGAAACGTTCTGGTCTATGGACCGCTTAAGAACCGCCTTGGATTCTCGCGCATTAGAACGGCGTATACCGCCGGCGAGGCGATCGGGCCGGACCTGTTTGCCTTCTATCGCTCACTCGGTCTGAACCTGAAGCAGTTGTACGGCCAGACGGAAGCTTTTCTGTACGTAACCTGCCAACCGAACGGCGAGATCTATGCCGATACCGTCGGGCCGCCGGCGCCGCATGTCGACGTCCAGATCTCCGAGACGGGCGAGGTCTTGTTCAAGTCGCCCGGCATGTTCGTTGGCTACTTCAAGGAGCCGGACAAGACAGCGGAAACGCTGACCGAAGACGGTATGGTCAAAACCGGCGACGCGGGCTTCTTCGACGAGCACGGGCATCTCAAGATCATCGATCGGGCCAAGGATGTCGGGCAGCTTGAAGACGGCAGTCTGTTTCCGCCGAAGTACATTGAAAACAAGCTCAAGTTTTTCCCGAACATCCAGGAAGCCGTTGCAATCGGCGACGGGCGTCCGTATGCGACAGCGCTGCTCAATATCGACCTGACCGCCGTCGGCAACTGGGCAGAGCGCAACAACATCATCTATGCCAGCTATCAGGAACTTGCCGCGCACCCAGACGTGTACGCTATGCTGGCGAAACATGTGGACGAAGTGAACCGTGCGCTCGCACGCGAAGAGCGCGTGGCGAATGCGCAGATCCATCGCTTCTTGATTCTGCACAAGGAGCTGGATCCGGACGACGGGGAGATTACGCGCACGCAGAAAGTACGGCGATCATTCGTGGCCGAACGTTACGCGCCACTGTTTGCCGCCCTCTACGACGGTTCCGAGCGCTGCAAGATCTCAACTGAGGTCACGTTCGAAGATGGCCGCAAAGGTGCGATCGAGGGCGATGTCCGGATCGTAGATATGAAAGTTCACCCTGCGGCAGGCCAGGCTCAGGCGCCAGTGAGAGAGGCTGCGGAATGACCGCTGACGGTTCAGACACGTTGACCATGAACGGCAAAACGGCAGATGTTCCGTCCCAGCCTGCAGCTCCTGAAGAGGCGCGGAAAGTTGGCGACGTCGTCCTGTCGATCGAAAACATTTCGCTGTCGTTCGGTGGCGTGCGTGCGATCCGGGACGTGTCGTTCGACATCCGGCAAGGTGAGATCCGCGCGATCATCGGTCCCAACGGGGCCGGCAAGACATCGATGCTGAACGTCATCAACGGCTTTTACCATCCTCAGGTCGGGACGATCCGATACAAAGGACGCGCGCGAAAACGCATGCGGCCCTACATTGCCGCGACACAAGGTATTGCCCGCACGTTTCAGAACGTCGCGCTGTTCAAAGGCATGACGACGCTGGATAACATTATGTCCGGCCGCACGCTGAAAATGAACCGCGGCATATTCTGGCAGATCGTCCGGTGGGGGCCTGCGGCAGACGAGGAAATGGCTCACCGAAGAACTGTTGAGCGCATCATCGACTTCCTCGAAATCCAGCATATCCGTCGCACGCCAGTTGGGCGGTTGCCATATGGATTGCAGAAGCGCGTCGAACTCGGTCGGGCGCTCGCCATGGAGCCCGAGCTGTTGCTGCTCGACGAACCGATGGCGGGCATGAACCTCGAAGAGAAAGAGGACATGAGCCGCTTCATTCTCGACGTGAATGATCAGTTCGGGACGACGATCGCGCTCATCGAACATGACATGGGCGTCGTCATGGACCTCTCCGATCGCGTTGTGGTGCTCGACCATGGCGAAATGATCGCTGATGGCACGCCGGAAGAGGTTCAGAAGAACCAAGACGTTATCGATGCCTATCTCGGAGTTGCGCATGATTGATCGCAACGCGCGGTCCGGTCAGGCGCCGGGACGATCCACGGCAAGCGCCTTCATTATGTCGGCAGACCCTTCAGGCGTCATCGCGTTCGCGACGGACGTCTTGCAAGCAACGCAGCCACGCGCGCCGATTCTGCGACAAGATGGGTCGATTTGGAATGCGGAACTCTTGATCGGCGACAGCACGGTTTTTGTCTCCGGCGTCAAAGACCGGTCTGATGCGCGCCCAGCATTCACGTACGTTTATGTCGATGACGTCGATACCGCCTTCGCGCGTGCACGCGAGCGCGGCGCAGAGAGCTTCATGCCGGTTGCTGACCAGTTCTACGGAGATCGCGGCGGTGGAATCATAGATGGCGAGGGCAACATTTGGTGGCTGGCAACCCACCGCGAAACGTTGAGTGATGATGAGGTTCAGGCGCGCGCTCGCGCCGAAGAAAGAATGCGAGACGCCGGCTGATGGATATTCTTTATAGCGTCTTTGTAGGTCCAGTCGTCGAAATGCGCGGGGCGCCTGACTTGCTGATCCAGGTGATTTGGGAAGGATTCGTTTCCGGCATTCTCTATTCGTTGATCGCACTCGGCTTTGTTTTGATCTTCAAGGCCTCCGGTGTTTTCAACTTTGCGCAAGGCATCATGGTGGTGTTTTCCGCGCTGTCGCTGGTCGGCATTTACGCCCTACTCCGCAGCACGTTTAACTTACCTGTGCCTGTCGCGGCCACTTTATCCGTCGTTGCGTGTATTGCGATCATGTTCGCATTGGCGTGGTCGGTGGAGCGTGTGGTCCTGCGCCCGCTGGTGAACCAGCCGGACATCATCATGTTCATGGCGACGATCGGCCTGAACTCGTTTTTGATCGGCCTCGGCGAAAGCGTGTTCGGCGGCGAGCCGAAGACGATGATTACGTCTGAGCTTGGTCTGCCGACGGGCTCGACGGCCATCGATATGTTCGGCGGTGTCGTCATCTTTCAGCATCTTGATATCGCCGCCGCCGTGATTGCGGCGATGATGGTGATGTCGCTCGCGTTGTTCTTCAACATGTCGAAGATCGGCCGCGCGCTGCGTGCCGTTGCCGACGACCACCAGGCCGCGATGTCGGTTGGCATTACGCTGCAGCAGATCTGGGTGATCGTCTGGTTTGCTGCCGGCATCGTCGCGCTCGTCACCGGCATCATGTGGGGTGCGCGGTCTGATGTATCGTTTGCGCTTGAGATCGTTGCGCTCAAGGCGTTGCCCGTGCTGATCCTCGGTGGCTTCACGTCCATTCCCGGCGCCATCGTCGGTGGCTTGATCATCGGTATCAGCGAGAAGTGGGCGGAGTTCTACTGGGGACCGTTGGTTGGCGGTTCAATCGAAAGCTGGTTCCCGTTCTTCTTGGCGTTGGTCTTCCTGTTGTTCCGTCCGCAAGGACTGTTCGGCGAGAAGATCATTGAACGGATTTAAGGAGGGCCGCGCCAGATGCTGTACCGCGAGGTCGGTGAGTTCAAGACAAACTACCGGGATGACGTGGCCGTCCTTCCGATCCGGCAGGAGCGCATGGCAATTATCGCGCTGCTCCTGGTGTTGTTTATTGTTGTGCCGATCTTTGCCAACGACTTCTGGCTCAACACGATCATCATCCCAACTCTGATATTCGCGCTGGCCGCAATCGGGCTCAATCTGCTCACGGGCTATGCGGGACTGATCTCGCTCGGCACCGGGGGCTTTATGGGTGTCGGTGCTTATGCCTGCTATAAGCTGACCACGATCTTTCCAGACGTGAATATCGTCATCTGGATACTGGTGTCTGGTCTTTTCTCCGCGGCCGTCGGCATCATCTTCGGTTTGCCGAGCCTGCGCATTAAGGGCTTCTATCTCGCCGTTGCCACGCTCGCCTCGCAGTTCTTTCTCGAGTGGGCGTTCGGGCGGATTGCCTGGCTTTACAATTACAACGACTCCGGTGCGATCGACGCCGTCGAACGTTCGTTGTTCGGCATGCCGCTTACGGAACCGTATGGCGCACCATGGTTCCAGTACCTGGTGGTTCTCAGTATTGTGGTCGGGTTGACAATGGTCGCGATCAATCTCACCCGCGGCAAGTTTGGTCGCTCGCTCATGGCGATCCGCGACATGGATATCGCTGCTGAATTGATCGGCATCCGTATGCTGCCAACCAAGCTGATGGCATTCGCCATATCGTCCTATTTCTGCGGCGTAGCCGGCGCGATGACCATTTTCCTGTCGCTGGGTTCGGCCGAGCCTGAGGTATTCAGTATTCTGGCTGCTTCATTCCCGGTTCTGTTTATGATCATAATCGGCGGTCTGGGCTCGATTATCGGATCGTTTTTGGGCGCTGCCTTCATCGTGGCGTTGCCAATCATGATCAATACCGTGCCCAGTTGGTTCGGCATCGGAGTCGAGGCTGCGACGGTCGAGCATCTTCGCTTTATGATCGTGGGTGGCTTGATCATCTTCTTCCTGATCGTCGAGCCGCATGGACTGGCGAGACTGTGGCAGCTGGCGCGTGAAAAGCTCCGGCTGTGGCCGTTCCCGTATTGAGCAACGGGATTAGTTGTCCTGCCTTGAGCGGCAGGTCGCACCAGCGGTACATCCTCCACGATCGGGAGGTGTGCTCGCCAACAACAACCGCGGCAATGACCGCACCGTGGCTTTCTTGACGAAAGACAGAAAAGTGGAGGGAAAATTCCCAATGAATTTGAAGACGACAACCCTTGGATTTGCCGCTGGCGCTATGCTGGCGACGGGCATCGCGACCTCCGCCCAGGCTGAGGAACTCTTCATTCCAGTCACCAGCTATCGCACCGGTGCGTTTGCCGGATCTGGTATTCCGCAAGCGAACGGCTTCACGGATTATCTGACGCTGATCAACGAGCGCGATGGCGGTGTCAATGGCGTCAAGATCGCATTTGAAGAATGCGAGACCGGCTACAACGCGCAAAAGGGCGTTGAGTGCTACGAGAAGACAAAGGTCAAAGGCGCGCTGATCTATAACCCATACTCAACGGGCATCACGCTACAGCTCATCCCGAAAGCTGCCGTTGATAAGATTCCGGTCTTGTCGATGGGTTACGGCTTGTCGGCAGCGGCTGTCGGTGAAAAGTTCCCGTGGGTTTTCAATGCTCCGGCAACCTATTGGAGCCAAGCATCCGCCGTCATCAAGTACATCCAGGAGCAGGAAGGCGGCGACCTGAAGGGCAAGAAGATCGGCTTCATCTACCTTGATGTCGGCTACGGCCGCGAACCGATCCCGCTGTTCGAGGCCCTGGCAAAGAAAATGGGCTTCACGCTCGTGAAGCTGCCGGTCGGCGTCAAAGAGATGCAGAACCAGGCGTCGCAGTGGCTGCAGGTCCGCAAAGAGCGGCCCGATTACATGGTCATGTGGGGTTGGGGTGCCATGAACCCGACCGCGGTCAAGGAAGCCGCCAAGATCCGCTTCCCGATGGAGAAGTTCATCGGCGTTTGGTGGTCCGGCTCTGAAGGTGACGTTGTGCCGGCTGGTGCCGCAGCGAAGGGCTACAAAGCCATGAGCTTCCACGGCGCGGGTACTAACTTCCCGGTGATGCAAGACATCAAGAAGTACGTTGTCGACGCCGGCAAAGGCGTAGGCAAAGGTGCCAACTGGGGTGAGGTCCTCTACAATCGCTCCGTCTTCAACGCGATGCTCGTTGTCGAAGCGATTCGAAATGCGCAAAAAATCTCAGGCAAAAAGCTCATAAACGGCGAAGACATGCGCAAAGGCCTCGAAACGCTGGAACTTTCGGCCGAACGCCTGAAAGAACTCGGATTTGAAGGCTTCTCCAACCCGATCAAGATCACCTGCAAGGATCACGCTGGCGCGCATGACATGTTCGTCCAGCAGTGGGACGGCAAGAAGTGGAACAAGGTGTCGGATTGGATCTCGCCGATGACGGACGTGGTTCGCCCGATGCTTGAAAAAGCGGCTGACGCCTATGTCGCTGACAAGCCGGGCTGGAAGACGCAAGAGTGCAAGTAAGCACTGCTTCAATACGCTAGGCCTCTTCCCGCACGTCGGGGAGGGGCACTCTCTTTGA
Organism: Pseudomonadota bacterium; assembly: GCA_039186015.1. Classification (GTDB taxonomy): domain Bacteria; phylum Pseudomonadota; class Alphaproteobacteria; order Rhizobiales; family Hyphomicrobiaceae; genus JBCBWG01. The sequence continues at coordinate 17,438 of JBCDAH010000060.1, read as the reverse complement.
TCCTCCTTGATCCAGCGCGGTGTCATCCGCATCGAGTATTGAGCATGACAGTCGAGACGATGCCCCGTGAGACCGAGACCGCAGCGCCCGCGCCGGCCGAGCCGATCCTCAAGGTCAACAATATCGAGGTCATTTACGACCACGTTATTCTGGTGCTGAAGGGCGTCTCTCTTGAAGTCCCCAAGGGAGGTATCGTTGCAATCCTGGGTGCCAATGGCGCCGGCAAGACGACGACCCTCAAGGCAATCTCCAACCTTCTGCGCGCTGAACGCGGAGACGTGACCAAGGGATCGATTCACTTCTTCGGCGACCAGATCGACAAGCTCAGCCCGAATGAATTGGTCAAGCGCGGCTGCATTCAGGTGATGGAGGGTCGGCACTGCTTTGAGCACCTTACGGTCGAGGAAAACCTGCTTACCGGTGCCTATACGCGCCGCGACGGCAACGCCGCGATCAAGGCAGACCTCGAAATGGTCTACAGCTACTTTCCCCGCCTCAAAGACCGGCGGCGCAGCCTGGCGGGCTACACGTCCGGCGGTGAACAGCAGATGTGTGCCATTGGCCGGGCTTTGATGAGCCGGCCGCGAATGATCCTGCTGGATGAACCGTCCATGGGCCTTGCGCCGCAGCTCGTGGAACTGATCTTCGAGATCACGAAAAAGATCAACGAGGAGCAAGGCGTCTCGGTGCTGCTTGCAGAGCAGAACACCAGCGTCGCGCTTCGCTATGCGCAATACGGCTACATTCTCGAAAGCGGCCGCGTTGTGATGGATGGCACCGCGTCCGATCTTGCGCAGAACGAAGACGTCAAGGAGTTCTACCTGGGCATCGCCGGCGGCGACAAGAAGAGCTTCCGCAACGTCAAGAGCTATAAGCGCAGGAAGCGCTGGCTGGCTTAGGCGCAGTCATCGCGGCGGACAAAGCCGTTCGTCGTCGAGCAGCTCCATAGCATCTACGCCATCCAGAAAGAGATCGGCAAACGCATTCTGCGTTCAGATCTGCATGCAGAGCAGGCCATCCACACGCTCCAGCCTTGTCGTGAGTGGCAGACAAGCCGTGGCACCAACAACCGTAGGACAACCGTTGGGAGCAAGCGGATCGCGGATTGGAAGCGGCTCAAGAGCCACCAGAAGGTCCTCCGAGAAGTCGTTTGCGATCTCAAGCAGCGTGACCGGCTTACGACGCGCGCGAAAGAGTGCCATCGACATATCTCCAAGAGGCGGGTTGAACTGTTATAATGGCTGCCAAAGCAAGCGATTTGATCTGAGGCGCCCGATGACATCTGCTTCCGACGACCACTTCGACGCGCTCGAAACGCGCGATCCGGAGGCCCGCGAAACCGCCATCTTCAATCTGGTGCCGGACGTTATTCGCCGCGCGAAGGAGCTGGCGCCCGGATGGTCGCGCCACCTGGCCGATGTTGATCCCGTCGCCGTGACCGACCGCACACAACTCGCGCAGCTTCCGCTCTTGCGCAAGTCTGCGCTCAAGGACCTGCAAAACGCCGAGCCGCCATTTGGCGGTTTCACGACCAAGCCGGCCGGTGACATGGGGCGGATCTTCCTATCGCCGGGCCCGATATTCGAGCCCGAAGGCCTGACCGGCGACTACTGGCGCTCCGCACGCGCGCTATACGCGGCCGGGTTTCGCAAGGGAGACGTGGTTCACAACACGTTCGCCTATCACCTGACGCCTGGCGGATGGATTCTGGATGCCGGTGCCCGGGCTCTTGGCTGTGCGATCTTGGCAGCAGGTCCTGGCAACACCGAGCAACAGCTCGAAGCGATTTCGCACCTGAAGCCTTCTGGATTTGTCGGTGTTCCGGACTATCTCAAGATCCTGCTCGATAAGGCCGACGAAGCCGGTCAGCCGATCACGTCGTATCGGCGCGCGCTGGTGTCCGGCGGTGCCTTGTTTCCGTCCCTCAGACAAGAGTATCAGGATCGCGGCATCCAAGTGCTGCAAGCTTACGCCACGGCCGATGTTGGCGTGATCGCATACGAGAGCTCCGCCGTCGACGGCATGATTATCGACGAAGGCGTGATCGTTGAAATCGTCCGGCCGGGCACCGGCGACCCCGTCCCGGACGGAGAGGTCGGCGAGGTTGTGGTGACCGCCTTGAATCGCGACTATCCGATGTTCCGTCTCGCCACCGGCGACTTGTCCGCTGTTCTCGCCGGACAGAGCCCGTGCGGGCGGACAAACATGCGGATTAAAGGCTGGATGGGACGCGCCGACCAGACAACCAAGGTCAAGGGCATGTTTGTGCACCCCGAGCACATCGCCGATGTGGCCAAGCGCCATCCCGAGCTTGGCCGCGTTCGCCTGGTCGTCAGTCGCGACGGTGATCAGGATCTGATGACGCTCAAGGCCGAGGCTGAGACCAACGCTGATGGTCTGGCAGATCGGGTCGCGTCAGCGCTGCAGGATCTCACAAAACTCAAAGGCGTCGTTGAGATCGTCGCAATGGGCAGCCTGCCCAACGACGGCAAGGTCATCGAAGACGCGCGCACGTATGACAGCTGATCGAATGCGATCAGGCGGTGACGTCGCGTCTTATCGCATCGTACTCAGCAGCCCTTCGCATACACCTTGATTAAGGCCTCTGCGACATGCGAGCTGTCGACGTCGTCTTTGTGCAGCGCAGCGCTCGCACCGACGGCGAACAGCCGCTGACGCCGCTGACGGTCCAACTCGCCGCTAATCACGATGATGTGACCGCTGAAACCTGCCCGCCTCAAGAACGGAATGGTCTCGTTCGCTGAGTCTGCTGGTTTCAGGTAATCGTCGAGCAAGACGATGTCCGGCTTCTTGTTCAAGACATGATCGATCGCAGAATTCACCGTGTTTGCGACTCGAATCTCGATGGCGCGTCCCAAGAGCAAGTGAATTGTGGCGCGCAAACGCTCGGAATCGATGTTGTTGTCCTCCACGATCAGGATGTCCTGAATGCGTGGAAGCGAATCTTTACCTAACGTTCTGGCGTGACGGTCAGCCAAGATATGGCTACCGCTGCCCTGCTTGATTTCACTCATTTACTTACCCTTCGCCGAACCTCCACACACTCGCATCTCGATCAATCTCGAATATCTATCACAATTGATCCGTCTACGCCCCGTCAGAAGTCTGCCGCAATTTGCCGTGGCCAGGCAAGTCTGAATGTCGCTCCGACGGTCCGATCCGGATTTGATGTCAGAGTTACCTTACCGCCGACACCCTCGGCCGCGCGCTTAACCAATGCCAATCCCATACCCGTGCCCTCGCTGAGGTCACACTCCGCGTCCGATTTACCCAGCTGCGTGAATGGCTGAAACACCGCGGCGTGATGTTCGCGAGGAATTCCAGGGCCATTGTCGCTCACCGTGATCGAAAGCCAGTCCGGCGTGGGTTTGCAATCAACTGTCACACGCCCGTCGTCAATTTTGGCATACCGGATGGCGTTCTCAATGAGATTTCTCAACGCCAGGTCGAATGGCACGGTAAGTGTTGTGATACGCGGCCAGGCGCCCGACACATGCACGGTTGTTGACGCAAGCCGTGGTAATGAGGCCACGACCTCTTCAATCAATACGTTCGTGTCAACCGCCGTGACGGCATCAGACTTCCGATCGACCTTTGCGAACGCAACAAGATCCGTGAGCATCGCCGTCATACGACGAGACTGCGCCTTCAGCCGCGCAAGGTGCGCGCGCGGCTCGCCCGTCGCTGGGTCCCTAAGGCTTTGCTCAAGATCGTCGGCGAAGTATCGCATGGCGCGCATCGGTGCTTTGAGGTCATGCGAAATCACATGCACAAGCTCGCCCAATTCTTGGTTGAGGCGCGCCAATGCTGCGTTCGTCTCGCGCATGTCTTCAGCCTGTTCCAACAACATCGACTCGGCAAGCCGCCGCGCACGAACGTTGCGCTCGAGTTCCCGTTGCAAGGGCTGCCAACTCAGCGCCCGAACCAGAAGAATCGTAAACAGCTCATTCTGCTCGTCCCAAACAACCGTGATGTCGACGCGCGGTGCTTCGCCCGCATCATCGCCGCCCTGCAACGCACGCAAGGATGTGTTCGGGACGTCGAGCGTTGCCCCTGGCGTCTCGCGAAGGCCTTGTATATCGGTCTCAAGACCGAAAAGCGCGGGCAGTGCGAGCGTGAGCGCAGTTCCGACCACGACCTCACCCGTGAGCGGTCCGACGGCATCGATCACATCCAAGTCGCGATTGGCCCAAATGAACGCAACTGCGCCGCGCGCCGCAAACAGCTCCGACGCAGCGGTCATAGATTTCAATTCGGTCCAACGCTCATCCTGCGAGACGTCCGGCATGAACTTTATTGACCACGTCTAACAATGGCTGCCGCCGCTTCCTGAAAAACATCAACAATGTTTGCGCCGGACGCCGCACTCGTCAGCTTGTACGGCAAGCCACTGGTCACCAACGCGTCCGGTACGCTCGGCTCCTCACCCTCGTCCAGGAGGTCGATCTTATTGAGCACACAGCACAAGTAGCGGCCGGGCAACTCCGTCTCGAACGTCCGTGCGAGTTCAATCATGGTTTCGAGCGAGCGCCTTCGTTTCACGTCACCCACGACCAGCGCTGCGTTCGATCCGCGAATGTAAACCGACCGGAACAAGGCCTCGCCGAAATTCCCGTCCGTGTCCCAAACATTGAATAGAAACGGCTCTTCAATTGGAGAGGGGATAACCTCGTATTGATAAATGTCGCTACCGACTGTTGCCTTGTAGTCTCCTCCAAAGCGATTGAACACAAGCCGATTGGCGATGGACGTCTTTCCGACGCCGACGTCTCCAAGCAGCATGATCTTGCGTATTGTCATCGGTCTGTCGGGCGGTCCTCGACATCGCTTGACGGATTGGTTTCGCCAATGAAGCCGACTTCAAACTCGACCCGACGGTTCGGGCTCTCACTCCCGTCCAAGTCGCTTAAGTCGCGGATGCTTGCTCTCCCAATCGACGTGACTTGCTGTTGGCGTACGCCGCGCGCCACAAGCTCGCCTGCGACTTTGTCGGCGCGCGCCTGTCCCAGGCGAATATTGCGCGCAGAACCGCCGCGCTCATCCGTATAACCGACAATACGTATCATCACGTCGGACGACTTCATCAACCGCGCGAGGACATCGAGCGCTTGTGAAACGCGGTCCGGATTCCGGAATGTGGTTCCGTCGGAAAAGAATACGGCATGGCTTTGGGCCCAGCGCGTGATTTGTTCGCGCGACGTCGGTTCGGCCATCTTTGGGGGACGGGCCTGGCTCAATTGGGCCAAGGTCTCGGTCTGACTGCCAATGCGGTCTGCCAGTATCGCAACCGCCGACGCCTCGGCGACAACATCGCTTGATGCCGCGGGTCGTGGCGCGTCGCGTTCCGTTGCCGTCCGGCCAAGTGCGGCAGAGATCTGATCTGCCAAAGCGATCATGCTTCGGCTGCTGGCCCGGATTCTGCCTGCCACGCGTGCGAGATCGTTCCCGGTTAGATTGGTGCGTGTCAGCTCCTCATAGAGCGGATCGAGGCGCGCCTTCGCATCGTTCGCCGACTTCAGTGCAGCCGCGAGATCTTCGGCCGATACGCTCCTCAGCAACGAGGGCTCATCTGCGCTTTCGAACGCCTTCAGGATCAGTTGGAGTTGGTTGGATGCCGCCTGAAGCCGATCGCGTGCTCGCGACAGGCTTGCCAACGCCGAGCGGCGCGCCAACGACGCCTGAACCTCTGTAATCTTTTGCTCGACACTCGATATCTCAGGCAGCGGTGAGAGCTGCGCATCTAAGTTCGTATCCGCCGGCAGGCGCTGACCCAGCCGCTCTACCACGCCGTCCCGAATAGCAACCGATGGTACCAGACCGGTCACCTTAATGGTTCGACCGCGATAACCGGTTTCGATCACAGTCGGATACCCATTCAATTCCGCCGTCTCGGAGATAACTGCGCGCGCAATTGCGTCGACCGTATTGCGTTCATGATTGGTGTACAACGTCCAACCCAGCCACCCGAGCAAGGGAACCGCAATCAGCACCGCCGCAACCTTGAGTGCCCCCAGGTTGCGACCCGATGCGCGATACGCCTGGCGCGCCTCTGCGACGCGAGACTCGACTGCCTCGGCGAGGAGACCGAGCTGGTGACGCGTCTCCGGCACCGTGTCGTCATACCAGGAGTCGTTTCTCTGCAGCTGCGACTGCGCGTGCAGGAACTCCACAAACTCCTCGTCGAAGACACGCTCTGCGGTTGCGGTCGCAATCCCTTTGCACTTTGCGGCAACCAGATAGAGCGGTGAAGCGCGCATGAAGATCAGGAAATCATCGGATGCAAAGTTGCGGACCTCGCCGCCATCGGCCTGGAACGCGTGCGTTGCAAAGTCGTTGATGGCCGAGAGGACGCCACTCATGTGAACGTCATGGTTCGACGCAACGGCACGGGCAGGCCAGCGAGCCAGCAATTCGCCGGAACCACGACGAATGAGATAGACTTCCTCGACGTCTAGCTTCTCGACACCGACCATTGCCAGCTCGCTGACCGGGCGGCCGGTGACAATGCTGCGCAGCCTCAGCGAGATGGGATTTCGTTCCAGACGCCGGTTAACGTTCTCTGCAAGTTCTTTCAATGCTGCCGTCACGTACCGCCGGACCATGCGCCCCGTCAGCGGGTACAAGGCGTCAACCATATCGTCCTGGCTGTTTCGCAGCTCGGCCTTGACCGTGCCGATGACCAGCGGTGCCATGGCCCGCGTCAGCTTGTCGTGACGCGTCGACTCCGCTTCCTCGATTGCCTCATCCAGAACGTCCGCAACACTGCTGCGGAAGCGGGCCGCACTTCCCGAGCGTTCGTAGACCTCTTCGAGTTTCGCGTGCGCCTCGACGCGCTTGCGCTCCGCTTCCGCAGAGTGCTCTTCGATCGTCTCCAGCCGGCTTGCAGCCTCGGTGAGCTCACGGCCTAATTCTTCAATGCGACCGCGCTCGTCATCGAGCAAAATGTCTTTCAGCTGGGCGACACCGTCCGACATGTCAGAGCCTTGGTTGTCTTTCACGTCACCATCTCGCGGTAAATGCGGTCCTCACCACAACACTAAAGCCAATTATGCACACGGCCGGCAAAAACAATTGTCGCCGCGCGCCCCCCTCGCCAAGACGCACCGCGCCGCCTCATCCGCCAGGATGGTCGGGCGGCCGAATCTTCCGCACACGGCTGCCGAGTTCTTCCACGCCGCTTGCGATCTCTTCCAACGCTGTGCGCTGTGCGGCATCGACCTCTCCGGCCAGCGCCGCAATGCGGGCGTCGATCGCGTCGAGCCGATTTTCAATCCGCGATTCCAGCTCGCGTATCCGGGACTCCAAAATTTCTATCTTGGTCGCGGTATCCCGCTGAAAGGCACCGAACAATAGCTCGCGCACCTGCTCCATCTTCTCGTCAGCGCCATGGTCCATGCCGGGGCCAATACTCGAAACTGAAGTCATATCCATCACTTGCGTCCACTCAATCCGTAAGCTGACTCATTATCCGCTGGTATCCATAGGTACCACCATGTTTAACAGACGGAGTAAGCTTTCGCAGCCTACAGATCATTTAAAAATCCGTGAAGTGACATTTCACTTCACACTTGACTTTCTCTGGTCGACGCGGCCCCCGTCACACGCCGCCCCGATGCACTCAAAAAACATGTTGAGGTGCCGGCCCTATTGTATCGCAGAGACTATCTCACAATGTCCAGAACGATGGTGCATTGTTGCAAGCCTGCCCGCGAGCCGCGAAAAAGATGTACACAGACGACATCGGCGATGTTGCAATGTAGGTTTGACTCAAGCCGTGGCAAAAAAGCTGCAGCACCAGCTACACAAAATGCGACCGAACGGTCTTTCCTTGGTGCTCAGCTGGTGTCTCCCGACGATAAAGAGATTACCAAGCCTAAAATGTCTGGCGCCGGTTCCGCAGCCTGCGCATCCATCTCTGACGGATTTGGCTTCTCTCAGTTCGGCGCATAACGCGATTTTGGTCGCGCACCGATCCTATGTCTGCAGCACGTCTTTCAGCGTATCGCGCAGCACGTTCTTTTGCACCTTGCCCATGGCATTTCTCGGCAAATCCTCCGCGACGACAATGCGCTTCGGCAGTTTGAATTTTGCCAGACGTCCGGCCAGTTGAGACAGGACGGCGTCCGTATCGACGCTGGCTGTATCAGCCTCAGGTGTGACCACGGCGACAACAGCCTCGCCAAAATCCGAATGCGGCACCCCGATCACCGCACTTTCGGCCACGCCGTCCAGGTCGTTGAGTTCCTGCTCGATTTCCTTCGGATAAACGTTGTATCCGCCAGTGATGATCAGGTCCTTGGCGCGACCGACAATTGTCACGCGACCATCTTCGTCAATCGTCGCCATGTCGCCGGAGATGAAGTAACCGTCATCACGGAACTCTTCAGCGGTCTTTTCCGGCATGCGCCAGTAGCCGCCGAACACATTCGGGCCGCGAACCTCGAGAACGCCTACGTCCCCTGGAACAACGGCGGCACCATCCGGGTCCTGAATCCGCACAGACACGCCCGGCAGCGCGTAGCCCACGGAGCCGGCTATACGCCCGGTCATCTTGTACGGATTGGACGTGATCATACCTGCTTCCGTCATACCGTAGCGTTCGAGGATGCGGTGACCGGTCTTATCCGCAAACGTGTCATGCGTCTCGGCCAGAAGCGGTGCCGATCCCGCAATGAACAAGCGCATACTGCTTGTCTGAGCCTGTCCGAACGACGGCTCGGCCAACAAGCGCGTATAGAATGTCGGCACGCCCATCATGACCGTGGCTGCGGGGAGCTGGGCCATCACCTCGGCAACGTCGAACTTGTCGAGCCATATGATCTTTGTCGCGGTCAGAAATGCGGTATTGAGCGCCACGAACAGACCGTGGACATGGAAAATCGGGAGCGCGTGTAAGAGCGTATCGCCGCCTTTGAACTGCCAGACCTCGACCAGCGTCTCGGCATTGGACACCAGATTGCGATGCGTGATCATCGCCCCTTTCGACCGTCCAGTGGTGCCGGAGGTGTACAGCAGTGCCGCAAGGTCGTCCTCCACGCGGAGGACAGTTGGCCGAACATCCGTCGTCGCAGCCTCGACTTTGTCGCGCAAACTCCCGGTGCCGTCGGCTGCCAATGTCAGGCAATGCGGGACGCCGCGGGCTTCGGCGATAGCGATGCGTTCCGGCGCGAGGCCCGGGTCGACAACAAGCAGCTTCGGCTCAGCGTCCGATATGAAATAGTCCAACTCAGCGGCGGTGTAGGCTGTGTTGAGCGGATTGAAGACAGCCCCGATTTTCAGCGTTGCCAGATAGAGTGCGACGTTCGCAATCGACTTGTGCACCTGGACCATCACCCGGTCGCCAGGCTCAACACCGAGATCCTGAAGAGCATTCGACATGCGGGAGACGTCACTCAGCACTTCGCCGTAGGTCATCCGCAAGCCTAAAGAGGTCTCAAAGGCGGTGCTGTCAGCGGCACGGCTGAACGCAGTCTCTAATCTGGCGTAAAGTGAAGCGTTGTCCATACTGGCGTCTCGTTGTCCAATCGCGATCTTGAGCATCAGGGTGTTTCAGATTTCGCTGGAACCGTCCCGCATTCCCGCCCGAGGCGGCAACCCGCCAAGGCCCGCGACCATAGTGTACCGCGAGACATCGAGCCAGAGCCTGCGAGGCGACATCTTTTCAGATTTAGCGTAACCGTCCGGCGCCACTCTCCTCGGATTTGCTTGGTCGAGTCCCATCCGATCGTTGTGTCGCCGGCCGCGGCTGGGAGATAAGCTGCATTGGTCGGCGATGACCGATCGACCGCGCGTTGAGATGGAATACCATCAAATGCTCGGATCGGAGATTGTCTCTGCCTGGCCGTGACCGTATCTTGGCGCGCGACGGCTCTTCCCGTCAGCATCCTGACGATCTTTACGGCGCACCGGGGCAAAGTGGTCAAGCTCATTTTCAAACGACTCGCGGTCACGTGCCTCGCGCTTGGCTGGATCGCTGCGACGCTTGCGGTCGTCGATTGGAGCGCGAAAAACTCGCTGCTGGTGTGGGTCGAGCACTGGTCCGGCGACTGGCGCACGGCATTCTTGGCCGATCGAGAGCCGACGCAGCACAAGAAGGTCGCCATCGTCGCGGTTACGGAAGAAACGCTCGCACCGTATCCCTATCGCCTGCCGCCGGACCGAAAACTGCTGGCGCGGCTGATAACAACGCTGGACGGCATGGGCGCGAAAGCGATCGGCATCGATTTCCTGATGCTGCGCGCGACGGAACCCGAGAAAGATCAACAACTTGTGGAGGCCATCCGTACGGCGAAGACACCGATTGTTCTCGCCGTCGCCGACTCGCGGTCGGAGTTGCTGCAGCAGGAACGGGACTATCAGACCATCTTTCTGCGCAAGAGCGGTGCGCGACCCGGCTATGCCAATCTTCTCCGGGGCGACGACCGAATTGTCAGATATCTCGCGCCACCTGTCGCAGATGATGGCACCTTTCGACGAAGCTTTTCGGGGCAGCTGGCCGCGCCCAAGGCCGAGCCGTTGTCAGAGCCGCGCCGCATCGCATGGCTCCTGAAGCCGGAAGACGGATCGGATACGTTTGTCACCTTGCCCGCCCATCTCCTCGCGCCGCCGGGACTCGACGGCCCTGCACCTGCTGCTACTGCTCTCGCGCCTTTGATCAAAGGACGGGTTATCATTGTTGGGTCCAGCCTGCCGGATGTGGATCGGCATGCAACGCCGCTTCCCGACTGGGAAGGCGAAGAACACGACGGCGTTTTTCTACAGGCACAAGTTGTCGCACAAATCCTGGACAACCGCGATATCCGGCGCTTGCCGAGAGAAACATTGTTGGGGGTGTATGGGCTGCTTGCCTGTCTCGGCCTGTTCTTTGGATTGCGGTACGGCACTGGTGCCGTCACAGTCTACGGAAGCACTGCCCTCATCGCTGTTGCCGTTATCGACACAGTGCTTTTTGCGACCATCCGCCAGTTTTTACCATTTCAAGCCTGCGTTCTCGCCATGGTCATGGGCGTTACGGGCGGCGTAATCGTGCATCGATTTGCACGACTGATCTCGGCATGAACAGGGCAGTCGACCGCTCGCGCCGGTTGGGCTAACGATCGTCACAGATGCGCGGCACACCGTCTCGGCATTTTCTGACGTGGACCAGACCTCGCGTATAACTTCATGGGAGCCATCAATGATTCCTCGTCTGTCGTTCGCACCATTTCGCCGAGCGTTCACTGTCTCGGCACTCGCAAGTTGCGCATGCGCTGCAGCGGCTGTCTCCACCGCAGTTGCCGATGTGATCGTCCTCCAATCGAGCGCGCCGTCACTCAAAGCGGGACGCACACTGAAGAGTGTGGACGCGATTTCGGTGCCGTCCGGCAACTCGGTCGTTCTGATGCTCCCGAATGGCGCGACAAAAACCGTGACCGGGCCCTTCCAGGGCAAGGCAAGCGCCTTCACGAAGGGCTTGTCGCGCAACGCAGCGCTATGGGACAGCGTAAAAAAGTATGTACAGACCGGCGGCACAACGACGAGCAGCGTCGGCGCCACCCGCGGCTTTGCACCGCCGCTGCAACCGAGAGCCGCAGATTCAGGCTCTGCAGCGGCATTCTCCTGGCGTCACATCCCGATTTCGGCGTCCGGCGATGTCTGCGTCGCGCGTGGTCAATCCTTGTTGCTGACGCGAGAACGCGCGGCCGGTCCGCTGAAACTGACACTCGTCGATTTCAAGTCAGCCAAACGGACGGTAATCAACTTTGCCGCTGGCGCGCGAACCGCGCCGTGGCCAGCCGATGTTGAGCCGAGGGCCGAGCGTTACGCCCTGATGACGCCATCGCGCGATATGATCACCATTCGATTGCGCCTGATCGCACAGTTGCCGGACAAGGATCGCGCATTGCAGGTCCTGCACGGGGAGCGCTGCATGTCACAACTGCACATGGTTCTGCGCGCGTTCAACAAGTAGGGGGTGCGACAAGCTTTAAGACAACCCCGGCACAAAGAAGCATCGTGGGATTGGGCCGTTCGGCGTTCTCAGGATGCAAATGTGCATTTGATTGTCCTGAGACGGGCGGCGCGGGAAACTATCTGGGACCTCCACCCGCCCGAACTTGCTGACGACAATGATCGCCTGTCCCAACGACAACCGCTCTGTGGAGATGACGGGCGCACAGTCGCCGTCATCACAGCACTCGTAAGGGTACCAGCTGTGTGCGTGCACCTGGTCACGCAACGGACCGATTAGCAGTGCTGCGGCAACCATGAGGAGCGCGCTTATGCGACCGGCACGAGATGCGTGGGTAGAGCCTGAGCTCTTCTTCGCTTGGCGCGTCTCCGATTGACTTTGGTGCGACGACGCGGCCACGCGACGGTCGATGATGTCCTCGATGTGGCCATGGTCGTAGCTGCGTTCCTGCAGGCGCTTGGCACGTGCATCCGCCCAACTCTCGTCAGCGCGCATCGAGGCTACGGTCAACCAATGCACACAAAACAGCGCGCCCGTGATCAGCAATGGCCAAACACCCCACCACGGCGGGCCCGTGACGACATTCGCGACGGTCAGAGCAACATTCACAAACACAAACGCCGTCCGATGAATCGGGAAGGTGGCAACGATGAGCGGCCCAAGGGCACGCAGACCGCCGTCCTCCCTGACCGTCTCGGAGGTCTTCGCGCGCTTCGCCTCAGGCGGTGTCATGGGGTTCATAAGGGTTGCGGCGGCCACGTTTCCTAGGCTTACCAGGCGGCATAGACGTGTAGCCGGCGGCAATGCGGACGATGCGCCAGCTGTAAACGAGCAAGAGCGCAAGAACTGCAATGATCAGCGACTTATCGAGGATCCCCAATCCAGGCGGGAAGCCATAAACGGCGCAATACAGCATTCCGGCGACCGGCGCGGTCGCGCAAAATGCGCCGGAACTGACGGACTTTGTCCACGCAAACAAGACCGCCATCCAAACGAGAAAGAACGCATAGATGGGGACGCCGATCACGTCGCCATGCGGCATCTTGCCGGACAAGCCGGCAACACCGATGGTCGCAAACAGGATGATCAGAAAAACGGTGTAAACGAACACCTCGCTGTCGGCCTGGCTACGAGTCAACCGGTCCACAGGTGTCCCATAGGGCGTCGTTTCCGCGTCATAGACGTACCGGCGGAACATACGGTCCCAGTCCAGGTTCATCCCAAGGCACTCCGTCGCGCGTTGTCGGCTGCATACAAAAGGTGGCGCGCGCCGCTCCTGCAACCGCTCAAACCCAGTAGACACGTCACGGCACAGGAAACAGAGTCACGAATGCTTGATGGCGCTGCGGCCTATGCCGTCGCCCGCAGCCCTAACGCGTTATCCGGCAAAGGACTACTCCGCCGGCTGGCGCTGTGCGGAGCCAATCGGCGCCCCATCATCCTTTGCCGTTGCATCTGATGTTTCGAATGCCGGGACGTCGTCGTCGATTTCGATCCGGCGCTTACCTTCGATCGTCTGACCGGACTGCTCCGGCCATTCGACGGCCATGAGATCGAACCTTCGGTTTGGATTGCCAAACAGGGCAACGACCATCTGAAGCCAGACGGCGAATCCGGATACCGCCGCGACAATGAAGCCGAAGGCCAGAACACTCTTGATGATCCAACGGTGGGTCAGGCCGACGGTTGATGCCGAAATCTCATTCACGGCCCACGAGTCATAGGCGTAGACAATCGCAAAATAGGTCGCGATCAAGCAGAACGGCAGCATGAATATCGTGATGCCGATGAACTCGATCCAGGCGCGCTTGCGGAACGACAGCGTCTCGCGCACCAAGTCAACACGCACATGCGTGTTGTAGATGTAGCCGTAGCCAAGAACCAGTGCGAACAGGCCCGTGTGCAAGTGCCACTCAAGTTCCTGAAGCAACGTTGAACCGAACATTTGGCTGACGTTGTTCACCAGCCAAATCTGCAGGCCGTAGACCTCTGTGCCGTCCGCCGAACGCCAGATCATTTTGCGGGCGACAACATCAAGACAAGTGATCAAGACAAGCGGGACAATGAGCCAGGACGCGAGCTTTCCAACCTGATCGACAAACGCGCGGAGCCAGAAACTGGCCCGCAAGACGAATGGTCGTTCTTCCCGGCGATACTCGCGGATCTCATCCGAATTCGCTGACATGTAATCCTCCGTGAGTCCTCGCGATCAATTGTGCGGTCGGAGACTGCATCCTCATTCTCCGTACGTGTGCCGCATCAAGGACAGCGCGATGTCGGGGTAACGCAACACCAGCACCAGTGCGCACAGCTGCAAGATCACGAATGGAATGATCCCGTAGTAGATGCTCTGGATCTTCACCTGCTTCGGCGCAATGCCCTTTAAATAGAACAGGGCGAAACCGAAGGGCGGTGTCAAAAACGATGTCTGAAGGTTGATCGCCATCAGGATCAGGAACCAGATCGTCACTTCCGACTTGGCGACGTGATCGCCGAAGTCGAGCCCGGCAACCATTGGCGCGAACACCGGCAGAACGATGAGGGTGATCTCAATCCAGTCGAGGAAGAAGCCGAGCACAAACGTGATTGCCATCAGCAGTAACAAAAAGCCCCACGATGACAACCCGGCGCTCTGGATCATGTGCTCGACGATGTCGTCACCACCGAGCGCGCGATAGACATAGGCAAAACACGTCGCGCTGACGATGATGAAGAAGATCATCGCGACCGTCCGCGCCGAGGTGTGGCAAACGTCCTGCAGAACGCCGAAGCCAAGCCGTCCGGCAAGCAGTGCGAGCAACATCGCACCGAATGCACCGACGGCGCCGGCTTCACTTGGTGTCGCCCAACCGAACAGGATCGAGCCCTTGATCAGGCTGATCAGGAACACAGGCGGGAAAAAGCTGCGGAACAGTAGGCCGGCCATCTCGCCGCGCGGAACAGACAACGCTTCCGGCGGCAGCGGCGGCGCAATCTGCGGCCGCAGCGATGAAATCGTAATAATGAACAGGATGTAGAGACTTGCCAGCATGAGGCCTGGGGCGATGGCCGCCATAAACACATTGCCAACCGACACCGACATCAGGTCGGCCATGATGATCAGCATGATGCTTGGCGGGATGAGAATGCCAAGTGTTCCCGAGGCTGCGATGGTGCCGCAAGCCAATCCGTGGCTGTAGCCTTGCCGGATCATGGTTGGCAGCGCAAGCGCCGTCATCATCGTGACCGAGGCACCGATGATACCGGTCATTGCGGCAAGGATCGTGCCCATAATCGTGACGGCCAGAGCGAGGGCGCCCGGCACGCGTTTCAACAGAACCTGGACGCAGTAGAGCAGGTCATTGGCAATGCCGCTGCGCTCCATCATCACGCCCATGAACACGAACGCGGGGACCGCCACAAGCACGAGGTTCTCGGCCGCTTGACCCCAGATGCGCGGTAGGAAGTTGAAGAACTCGATCAGTTTGAAGACGCCGAGGAAGTAGCCGATGAGCCCGAAGAGAAGTGCCAATCCCCCAAGGATGAAGGCGACGGGAAAGCCCGTGAACAGCAACACGGCAAGTGTGGCGAACATCACGATCGGCAGATAGTCCTGAGCCAGATAGAGAAGTTCCTCGCGTTGATCGGTGCCAAGAGACGAGACGTACGTCACGCCCGCGACGATCAGGCCGAGAACGACCAATGAGATGACCGTTGCGGTCCAGCCACCACCCACACGTTCGGGTGTGCGTTGCGTCTCCGCCATTGACGTCCCTTTCCAACCCTAGCGTCTCGCCGTGCGTCGGCGTTGATCTCGATCGCGCTTGATCGCGCCTGGCGTTGTTGCCACCGGTTTCGCGAACACGCCTCTCGACGCTGATCTCGACGTTTATTTCTCTGATTCAATCTCAACGACCGCACCGCGCGGTCGCGATCGTCCATGTCTTAAGCGTTCCAAGTCCTAAACGTTCCGACCCGTACGCCGGCAGCTCGGCCTGTGACCGCCGGCAAATCTTTGTCGTGTGCGGCGCGCATTTGAGACAGCTGCGATGCCGGTGAGCGCGCACGGCCCATTATTGGTGAGCTTTTGTTTTTTCTGACCGCTGTGTGCGCGGCTGGCGAAATCGCGGTAGGGCACGCTGTGCACCACCGCGATCACGTCGCTTGCTAGTTGTCGAGGTACGTCGACTTCAAAGCTTGTGCGTTACCCCAGATCCGGTAGGTCTTCCGGAATGCGAGGTAGTCGTCGGCGACCTTCTTGAAGAGCGGATCGTTCGCCGACTCTTCCTTGATCACGTCCAGCCAAGCCTGCTCGTACCGGCCGAGCTCAGCATCGGACCAACGACGAACCTTGACGCCATGCTTGGTCTGCATTTCTTGCATCGCGGCCGGGTTACGCGCTTCCGAGTCCGCGAAGATGTAGGCCATGCCTTCAGATGCGGTGATCTCCAGAATCTTCTTATAGCTCTTTGGAAGACCATCAATCTGCGACTTCGCGAGCAGGAGACCGCCACACGACGTCTGCTGGTGCCAGCCCGGGAAGTAGTTGTTCTTCGCGATCTGATAGAAGCCGAACTTGATGTCCATCGTTGGCATCGAGAACTCGGTTGCATCGATCACGCCACGCTCAAGCGCCGGATAGATGTCGGCACCCGCCAGCAGCTGTGTCGACACGCCGAACTTCTGCATGACCTTCGCGCCAAGGCCGAAGAAGCGCATCTTCAGACCCTTGAGCTCGTCCATGGACTTGAGCTGATTCTTGAACCAACCCGATGTCTCAGCGCCGTGGCAATAGGCATCAATGAACACGAGACCATGCTTGGCGAAGATCTCATTCATCAACTTGTCGCCGTTCCCGAACTTCTTCCAAGCCATGAACTCGCCGAGGTTCGGCCCGAACGGCACGGCAGAGAAGAACGCGAGAGCAGGATACTTGCCGGTGTAGTAGCCCGGCGTCGTCCAGCACAAATCAACGGAGCCTTTCGCAGCTGCGTCGAAGCACTCAAGTGGCGGCACGAGAGCGCCCGGCTCGAAGAACTTAATCTGAAAGCGGTCGTCAGTCATTTCCGCAACGTTTTTGGTGAAGCGGATTGCACCTTCACCAAGCAGCGGCAGAGTTGATCCGAAGGCGCTTTGCATCTTCCAGCGAACGCGCTTCTGGGCATCCGCGTCCGATGCCAGCAGGCCGGTCGCAGCAAGTGCGGCCACGCCAGCAAACAACGCCAGTTTCGCGAGTTTCATATGACTTATCTCCCAATTCGTTTCCTCCGACAGCCAAATTGCGATGCCCCGCCCAGTTAGCGTTATGTTTTGGATCGGTACGTCGCGGAAACCGAGTGCCTTGGCTGCCGCCCATGACCACCTTTATGAGGCGGCTTCTGTGGTTGGCATGGCTTTCGCCACACCAGACGCTGGCACGCCGGTGGCAACTTGTCAAAGCAGCCGGCTGCATAATTCTTCTCAAGAGTTGACGCGCGCGCTCAGATAT
>JBCDAH010000059.1:0-28554 GCA_039186015.1 Pseudomonadota bacterium | reverse complement strand
GTGATCAGAACACCAATCCCACGTTCTTTGAGATGGTGAACGAGATCTTGAATATCACGCACCGCAAGCGGGTCGATCCCGGCGAACGGTTCGTCGAGCAGAATATACGACGGACGGCTTGCAAGCGCGCGTGCGATCTCGCATCGGCGCCGCTCGCCGCCCGAGAGGGCTATGGATGGCGACTTTCGCAAGTGTGAAATGCGAAACTCGTCCAACAAATTATCAAGTTCTTCGTTACGTTTGCTTTTATTTCTCTCAACAATCTCCAGGACTGCCATGATATTCTGCTCAACGCTCAGCCCACGGAAAATCGAGGACTCCTGTGGCAGGTAGCCGATACCAAGCCGAGCTCTCCGATACATGGGCAGTTTGGTCACGTTCTGACCGTCAATGTGGATCTCGCCGGAATCTGCAGGCACAAGCCCCGTAATCATATAGAAAACCGTCGTCTTTCCAGCCCCGTTCGGGCCGAGAAGACCAACGGATTCGCCCCGCCGGACCGCAAGGCTAACGCCTTGGACGACCGTGCGGCGCCCATATGTTTTGCGCACGCCGTCAACCGTCAGCCAGTCGACCTGCGGACGGACTGCGGTGTCGTCGCTGGTCCAAGCCGGCGTTTGGCTCTGGCCGGAGCGCTCGCGTGGGAGATCATCGCGCACAGTTACAGGGTTACCCGGCGCCTCAGCGTACTGCATAGGCATGATCCCGTCGTGTTCGACAGGATCCAGATGCTCGTCATCGAGCAGCTCTGATCGAGCGCGTTGGGATCGGCGCGATGCTCCATTTCCTCGCGAGAACAGTTTCAATCGGGGTCTCCGCTCACATGCGCCACGTCTTGCCTGCCCCTACTGGCCACGGGGCTCGACTGGGGACCAACTCGAAGAGGATGGCATTTTTGCCGTCGTGCCGGTGCCGCGCCGCGCGTTCTTTCTTTGTTTCTGAAGCTTCTGAATATCTGATCGATAGATCGTCGCCCGCATTCGCTGACGAGTCTTGCCGCTGGCGGCTGCCGCCGAGGGCTGAGTCACGATGCGCGTCAGCCCTGTTGTCGTGTTGATGACCAGACGGTCACCGCGGATCTTTTGGCGCCCCTGCTGGAGTTCCACGTTACCGCCAACCGTGATCGTGTTCGCTTTCACATCGAAAACGGCCCAATCTCCACGCGCGCGCTGATCATTCTCAGACAGGACGATGACATTTCCCTCAGCCCGGATGCGGGTCAGGTCCTGGCTCACCCCGGACGCGTTTGCGCTGGGCGTGTTCTGGCCAGCGTCCTTTTTGCCAGCGTCCCCTGCTGACGCAATCAGCCGGTTCGATCCCGTGTATTTGGCCGTCAACGTCGCCGCGGACAGACGAAACACGCCTTGGGCTGCGGTGACATTGCCCTCAAACGTTGCAACCTTGGCGTTATCGTCGACCCGCAACCGATTTGCTGCAATGTCGATTGGCGCAGCAGGATCGGCGCGAAAAGACCAGCCGCTGGTTTTCGGCGCGGCAGCCGATCGCGCCGGCTGAGGCGTTGTCGCATTGCGGCCGGGCGTTGGTGCTGACGTCCGATAAAAACGAGCGGCAATCCGCCCCGGTGCGACGCCAGCATCGGGATCACCAGGCGTTGTCAGCACCATCTTGCCGCGCGCCTGATCAACGCTTAGCCGGCCGCCGGACAAGCGATTGCGCCCATGGGCAACCGTCACCTCGCCGATCAGCACGGCTGTCTGCGCTGCCTGGTTGAAAGTTAAGGCCTTCGCCTCCGCGCTTTGCACGGGGCCGGAAACGATGCGTACGCCTCCGTCGAAGCGCCCCGTCCGCGTCTGCATCTCAAACGTGGCGCGCGCTGATGCAATCGTATTGGCGCCGCTTGTTATGACGACGTTGTCTTCGGCTGTCAGACTTTGCACACGACCGCTTTGGCCGGGCACCACCGGCTTTGCTGCGCCGTTTGGAGCCTCATTGCGGAGATACTTGATGGTTAGAACCGCCGCCCGTAGTTGCGAGTCGCCCTGTACGGCAAGCACGTTGGTTTTGAACTGTGCCGTTGTTTTGGGATCTTCAACCGTCAGCGTATTCGCGGTGACAACGACGGGTGCATTCGGATCGGCAGATAGCGCCGGCAGCGCGGTTTTGGGACGGGATGATGCCCCTTCCGTTGGGCTCGCCTGCGGCCGCAGAACCGCCCGGACACCGCTCGCAAACGTTACAGTCCGCGTCTTTTGGTTCAGCCACAGCGTTTGCCCGACGACCTTACCGGTCGGGAGGTTCACTTCAGCAGGGTTCTTTGATGTGATGATGCCCGCCTTCGGATCAACATCCGCTGACGTGAGCTTGGCCGTCAGCCCCGACGTGCTCTCGATGTCGATCCCGCCCGAGAGTGTCAGCTTGCCGGAGGCTTGGTTGTAAGTCCCGCTTTGTGCAACCAGCCGCGTGATCGTGTCGTCAGTCTGGTAGAGCTTGCCATCAATCGAATCGAGCAAGACTGGCTTGTCCCGCGCCATGCTCATCGTTGCCGACTTGGCCGCAACGACGTATCGGCTGCCGTCGTCGCCAAAGCCCTCATAGCTTGGATCTGCCATTTTCACGGTATTGCGAGAGACACCGCTTGGCCGAAACGACACCTTGGCCGTTTTATCCCCTTCACCGGTCGGAATGACGAGTGTCTGGCGCAGAAACAGGCCATAGATACTCAGAAGACCGACGGCCGCAACGGGAAGTGCAAGGCGCAGGCTGCGCACCAAAAACGTATGGCGCCGCGCACGGCGAAACTCCCGCGCGCGATCTTCGGGCGACATTCCGACACTGCCGATCCGGCGACGAGGCTGCCCGGCGATGGTGACGGCGTTGCTCAAAGTTCACCCTTCCATCTGTTCTGAGGACCATAGATGGGCGTCGTGCCGCGGTCCTTGCAGGAAATGGGCACAATGTCTCAGACGCGCAACTTTTGCCCATCTGCGTAAAGTGAGACAGTTACATGTTCGGCGGGCTCCAGGTTGTCTCGGCTGGAATTAGGGTGACTTTGGGACCATCCAAGTCGCCGGGCGGGAAACCGCGCGAACTTCTACACAGATAGAACTCAGTGGGCGAAGATATCGAGATCATCGAAGCCAGCAAGGTCCAGCGTGCCGCGGGTCGGCAGAAAGTCGAAACACGCGCGCGCGACGTCCGCACGGCCTTCTCGCGCCAACATTCCGTCCAGACGGACCTTCAGTTTGTGAAGATGCAGAACATCCGACGCCGCATAGGCGACTTGTTGCTGCGACAGGGTTTCGGCCGCCCAGTCTGAACTCTGCTGCTGTTTCGAGATTTCGACGCCCAACAGTTCCGAGCAAAGATCCTTTAGGCCATGGCGATCGGTGTAGGTCCGCGCCAGCTTGGACGCGATTTTTGTACAGTACACGGGCGTGGTATCCACACCGAGATAATGCTTCAAAACCGCAACGTCGAAACGCGCGAAGTGGAATAGTTTTAGGACTGCGGGGTCGCTCAAAAGCGCAGTCAGATTTGGCGCCGCATAAACTGATGATGAAAGCTGAACCAAATGCGCCGTACCGTCACCGGCGGATAACTGAACAACGCACAATCGATCGCGATGCGGCTTCAGGCCAAGCGTTTCTGTATCAATGGCGACACTATCGCCAAAACTCAGCCCGTCTGGGAGGTCACCTTTGTGAACGGAAATCTGAGCCTTTGCCATAGAACTGGTCCGATGATGGGCGCCGCCCCCGGACCAGCGTGTCGAAACAAAGCTGACGTCGCCCGCCCCGACCGGTGTCCAGCGATCATGCACGATGACAGTTTTACCGGCGCCAGACGGGTACTGGGCGCAGGTGCTGAGAGGCCGTGGCGTCGTAACAGTGCAAAAGAACCGATGCAACCGCTTCACACGCCAAGGGTTGGCCTGAACGGCGAGACGTTGCCATGCTCTGCCGGCTGGTCGACAGCTTTTTGAGCTATTGAACACCGAGCGAACACCACGGCCTCACCTGTCTCCGGCGCGTGTCTTGCCATTGCTGCCGCATGATGATTTGCAACGTGTATGGCGCGACTCGCAGCGCGATCACTGCGAGCCAAGCGCTTTTCAAGACGTAATCGCTTTTGGGACGTGAACGCCGCTTTAGATTCGAATCTTGGAAAGGTCTCGATGCCGACTGCTATTTACGACTGCAATCTCGTTTTGATGCGCGGCGACGAAATCGTGCCGTTTTCAGATCCGTTGGGCGCGCAGATTGCCACAGCGCTGCAAAGCCTGAAACTGTCCGAACTCGAAATGAAGATTCAAAGGCACCTTCACATGCGCGTCGGTGTCTCCCGGTTGACCCCCGTGGGGAACAACACCACCCAGATTCGTTTGGCAATCAACGTCGCCCGCCAGGAGTTTTCTCCCTATCGCCTCGCTCAGATTCACGAGAGCCTGAGCCGTATAGAACGTCGGATTCGCAATCACCTGACGCATCACACCGAAGACGTTCTAATGCTTGGCGACGTGCCCGAGGGGCACTATCTCGCCGCCACGACATCGCTTGCGGAAACGCGGTCGTTCTTTCGCGGGTACGGATGGGTCTATTATGTGTGCCTTGCCGTGTTTGGTCTTGGCATTCTTGCCGGTTTGGCCCTGCTTGCCTACGAAGTCATGGACTTGGATACGGTGAAACTAATGCGGATTACCGCCGAAACGGCCGTCTCAAGCGTCGTCGAGCGACTCGGCTATTAATCAATCGCACAGAATCACAGCGGGCCGGTTGGCGTCATCCAATGGCCGAGGACAATGACCCAGGGACGTTGTCGCCTGCGCCTGTTAGATCGGCCGGTCCTAAAATGATGGTGTCCAGGAGAGGACTCGAACCTCCACGCCTTGCGGCACACGGACCTGAACCGTGCGCGTCTACCAGTTCCGCCACCTGGACATAAGTTCGCTGGAGTAGTGTGGGACGCGCCCCTTGTCAATCGCCCAGTCTTCTCAATCGCAAACGCACACAACCAAGCGTTTCGGTCGGCGTCTCGGCAGACTTCACACCTTTGGTCTGCGCGTGTATCCCCTGCGTACGTCAAAGCATCCGGTCGTACGTGTTGTTGCGGATGAGGAGGCTTCTTATGACAACGAACCACGCACCGCTCGCGACAGTGTTTGGTGGATCGGGTTTTGTTGGGCGCTACGCCGTGCGTGCGCTCGCAAAACGCGGCTGGCGGGTGCGCGCCGCCGTTCGGCGCCCCGATCTCGCCGGTCATCTCCAGCCGATGGGCGTTGTCGGACAGATTCACGCCGTGCAGGCGAACGTGCGCCACCCCGACAGCGTGGCCGCAGCCGTCGACGGAGCGGATGCGGTCGTCAATCTTGTCGGCATACTCGCTGCGTCCGGGCGTCAAACGTTTCCGGAGCTTCAGCACAAAGGCGCCGGCGTTATTGCCAAGGCCGCCGCCGCAGCCGGCGCGGCTTACATGGTTCACGTTTCGGCCATTGGAGCTGACCGCAACGCCAAGGCGCAATACGCAAAGACAAAAGCGCTGGGAGAGGAAGCCGTTCTCTCAGCCTTTCCTGGCGCGGTCATCTTGCGGCCATCGATTGTGTTTGGACAGGAGGACGAGTTCTTCAATCGATTCGCGGAAATGGCGGTCACCGCTCCTGCGCTTCCCTTGATCGGCGGCGGTCGCACCAAGTTCCAGCCGGTCTTCGTCGGTGATGTTGCGGAAGCCATCGCACGCGGCTGCGAAGGCAAGGCAAAGGGCGGGACGATTTACGAGCTTGGCGGTCCAGAGGTGGTGTCGTTCCGCGCCCTGATGACGAAGACGCTGGCCTGGTCCGGTCGCAAGCGTGCGCTCATCTCACTGCCGTTTTGGTCGGCGAAACTGATGGCGCTTCTCACAAAGCCGCTCCCGTCAGGCTTGCGTCCACTCACTGTCGATCAAGTTCGCATGTTGCAAAGCGACAATGTCGTTACGGACGCCGCCCGCACCGAAGGGCGGACATTGGCCGGACTCGGCATCGAGCCCGCGACAGCGATCGCTGCAGTCGTTCCGGAGTATCTGATGCGCTTTCGCCCTCAAGGGCAATTCGCCAGCTATCGTGGGTAACAGCTACTGCACGCCGCGCCATCGGGACGGCGTGCCATCATGCTAGTGCACAGTCGCAATTTCCAGATCGTCACTGATTGCGTGCTCAATCGCGACGCCACGGTCGTCGGTCAACGCGATGGGCTGACCGTCGGCACCATGAAGCGCGAACAGATTCAGTCCCTCGGGGAGATCGTCGATGTTCGGGAATGCGGCCATGGCTTCGGTCGAGGTCATCTCCCGGATGTATGCAACCTCTCCGTCGCCAAGAAGCGCCAACTCCTCCTTCGATACGAAAGGAGCAGCAGTCGCCACTTCGGTCTCATTCATTTCGACGTCGGTTTTCCGGCTTGTCATGTCGCCTCTCCTTGAGCCGATAGTCCCCGCGCACCCGTTGCCAACCATAACGGCGCGCGTCGTCTAATCGCGCACACATCATGATGGTTCACCGATTCGTCTTGCCGTGCTGTGTCAGTGACATCACGCCTCATCAGGGCGTTCACCAATCTCGATCCTTTGCACCGTCTTTTCCGGGGTCACACGGACCAGATCGATCTCGAGAAGGCCGTTTGCAAGTTCAGCAGAGCGGATCTCGATTCCTTCGGCGAGAACAAACGCGCGTTGGAACTGACGAGCCGCGATACCACGATGAAGGTAATCGCGCTCTTTGTCGTCAACTTGGCGGCCGCGCACAATGAGTTGGCGGTCCTCAACGACAATCTCAAGTTGATCGCGGCGAAAGCCGGCAACGGCCAGCGTTATGCGCAACCGTTCTGCCGCATCATCGGTCGCAGCCATGCGTTCTATGTTGTACGGTGGATAACCGTCACTGCCCTTACTCGCACGATCGAGCAAGCGCTCCATTTCTTCAAATCCGAGAAACATCGGGTGTGAAAGAAGCGACATTCGCGTCATAGTGTCAGGTGTCCTTTGAACAAAGCGACAACCGCGCCGGGGACATACGCCCCAACGCTTGACATGCTGAGCCTCTATAGGCCTCAGCGTGTATACGACATATGGTGGGGCGTCGGTTGAGTTCAACGTACCGCGCGCCGCCGGTTTTGCTCGCGTGGCCGGATTGCGCTATGGCCGGCATTCCTTGCTGCGTCGAATCTATACCGGGAAGCTCTTTCGCTGAGCGCGGAATCGCCTCGATCTCACAAAGAGTTTTGGCAGGATTGGGCGCGCGCCTCTTGTTCTGACACGATGTGATCTGTGGACGCCACATACATTCTCCTGGGGCTCGGCGGCCTTGCCGGCGGCTTCATTTCCGGATTGACGGGATTTGGTACCGGCCTTGCCGCCATGCCGTTCTGGCTACTGGCGGCCGCACCGCCGGTCGCGGCACAACTTGCAGCAGCCGCCGCGGTTATCGGCCAGATCCAAACGATTCGTGTCATCTGGCCGGCCGTCCGCTGGCGCAATCTTGGGCATTTCGTCATCGCCGGCCTCATCGGTGTGCCGATCGGCACCTTGCTCTTGCCGATGGTGCCTGCAGACGTGTTCAAACTGGGCGTTGGGATCTTTCTCGTTGGTTTCTGCGCCTTCATGCTGCTCGCACGCCAAACATGGTTGCTGACCAAACGGCGGTTTTTCGGAGATGTTGCGATTGGCTTCGGTGGTGGCGTACTTGGCGGTCTTTCCGGACTACCAGGGCCGCTTCCCATCGCATGGGCCAGCCTTCATGATTGGCCGCGTGACGAGAAGCGCGCACTCTTTCAGGTTTTCAATTTCGCGGTCTTGAGTGCCATGTTGGCGGCCAGCGCCGTCGCCGGTCTGATGACAAGTGCGGTCTTTATCGGCATGGCCATCGTGGTACCCGGCGTGCTTCTGGGCAACCATATCGGCGTCATTGTCTACCGGCGTCTCGATGCCAGACGATTCGATCGAATCGTTTTGGCGATACTGCTGTTGTCCGGGCTTGGGCTGATCATCAGCAACATCTGACCAACGCGTGCGTCAGCGCGCGCAGGCGATGCACGTCGGGACCGCCGGATCGAACTCCAATCGACGACGGGCAATGTCCTCGCCGCACGTCAGGCATTCACCGTATTCGCCCGCCTCGATTCGCGCCAATGCGGCCGTGACCCGCGCGAATGCCGCCGTCCTCTGCCGTTCCGTTGCGAGTGCGAGCTGCTGGGCTTGAATGGCGTCGACGCGTGACACGCGGCCGACACTGCTCTGGTCCAGCGTGACCGGCGCGCGGCTGTCCGCCGACATCGCACTGAGCGATGCCAACTCCTCATGAAGCGCCATGAGCTTTACGCGGAAGTGCGCGATATCCTGATCCGTGAGTGCCATTCTCTAGTGTGGCGTCGCAGCGTTCCAACGGCAAGCGTTCGCACGGACTGCTGCGATTCGATGAGATCGCCTATATCTGCTGTATGGACGCCGAATGGCGGAGCGCCTTCTTCTTGCGGCGATTCGGTACGCGTCGGCCCTGCGACGTGAAGGCGGCCGTCTCGATGTTCGATACAAACAGGCGTGCGGCATTCTCCCAGCTGAAGGTCTCAGCATGGGCGCGCACCTGTGTGCGACTGAGCGACAAGGCCTTGATCGCAGCCAGCCTCAAATCCTCATCGAGAATTCCCGTCACGCCATCGACGACATTGTCCCGCGGTCCCGTAACCGGATAGGCCGCCACCGGAACGCCGGATGCCATCGCCTCCAGCAGAACAATCCCGAACGTATCCGTCTTGCTGGGGAAAACGAACACATCGGCCGAGGCATAGCTGTCGGCGAGTTCGTCTCCGAACTTCTTGCCCGTGAACAGCACTTCGGGATAGCGTGCCGTCAGCTCCTCGCGCATCGGCCCGTCGCCGACCACGACTTTCTTGCCCGGCAGTTCGAGATCCAGGAACGCATCGATGTTCTTCTCGACGGCGACACGGCCGACGTAAAGGAACACCGGGCCATCGCCAAACAACCGCACGGATCGCGGCCGGAAAAGCTGCGTGTCGGCGCCTCGGGTCCAGGGCAAGATTCGTTGAAATCCACGCCCTTCGAGCTCTGCCGCAAGACTTTGACTGGCAACCATCATGCCGGCCCCGGCATTGTGGAAACGCCGCTGCGCCGCGAACGTCCAGCTCTCCGGTATTCCAAACCGCGCGCGTAAGTAGTCAGGAAAGCGCGTGTGAAACGATGTCGTGTACGGAATACGGCGGCGCAGACAGTACCACCGGGCCATCCAGCCGAGCGGGCCCTCTGTTGCGATGTGAATCGCGTCAGGATTGATCTCGCTGATTCGCTGGACAAGATATCTGTAACCGGGCACCGCCAGCCGCACTTCCGGATAGGTCGGGCACGGAAGATTGTAGAATTCGTTGGGGCCGATAATCTCAGCTTCGGCGCCAATTGCCCGCACGTCATCGGTCAGGCGTTCGTACGTGCGGACAACGCCGTTCACCTGTGGCCGCCAAGCGTCTGTGGCCACAAGAATCCTCATCAGGCAGCAGCCTCCAACGTCGTGCTTGTGCCACGCGCGGCTTGCTGGCGCGCGCGCTGCACATCGAGCCAATAAATCAAGCGCATTTCACCGTCCGACGACTCGACGAGTGCGGTACAGCTCTCAACCCAGTCGCCCGTGTTCAAATAGTGCACATCGCCGAACTCACGCGATGCGGCGTGGTGAATGTGACCGCAAATAACACCGTCAACTTTGCGGCGCTTCGCCTCATCTGCAAGCGAATTCTCAAACTCACCAATGAAATTTACAGCACCCTTTACACGCTGCTTTAGGTAACTTGAGAGCGACCAGAAGCCCAAACCGAGGCGACGGCGCACGAAATTCAGCGGATTATTCAACCAGAGCGCGAACTGGTAACCGCGATCGCCAAGGAATGCGAGCCAGCGCGCATAGCGGACGACCACATCGAATTCATCGCCGTGTATGACGAGATAGCGCTTGCCCGATGCGGATTCGAAGATAGCCTCGTTGACAAGATCGACATCGCCAAACTGGGTTCCGCAATAGGCGCGCAGCGCGTCATCATGGTTTCCGGGGATGAAGATGAACTTTGTGCCGTTCCGCACCTTGCGCAACAGCGTGTGGAGCACGTCATTGTGCGATTGAGGCCACAGCACTTTACGCTTGATCCGCCAGAAATCCACAATGTCGCCAACCAGATAGATCGTGTCGGCGTCGGTCTCGGCCAAGAAATCGTTCAACAGTTCTGCCTGCGCACCCCGCGTTCCGAGATGCACGTCCGATAGAAACAGCGTGCGGTAGTGAGCCATTCAAACATGTCCTCCGACGGCGGCCGACAACAGCGGGCATGCTCCCAAGTGAATAGTTCCACCGGTTACAGAGCGGAGTCGCTTTTCAAGCGTGTGACAAAACGGGCAAATGACACGTGCAAGGTGTTCGCCGCGGTCTGCCGTCCGGGCGTCAACACCTGGAATATAGCGGAACGATGGCGCGACGCCAACGTACACCACCCAAAATCCGTATGCGTATTATGCAACGCCACTCGCAACGCGCCGCGCGTCGGCATCAGAAGTGCCGCTGCGTTGGAAGTTGTAGACGACAATGTCGGTCACATCGAACCCGAGGAAGCTATTTTCAGCCGTGTGGCTGCTTGGGACCTCGTCATCCGCGTTGTAAACCG
The DNA here is from genome assembly GCA_039186015.1 of Pseudomonadota bacterium. Lineage (GTDB taxonomy): Bacteria > Pseudomonadota > Alphaproteobacteria > Rhizobiales > Hyphomicrobiaceae > JBCBWG01. Next base: position 17,905 of record JBCDAH010000059.1, on the reverse strand, counting down.
CCGCAGCCGCATCGAACCGCCCTTGAATGGTCTCGAACAGGTCCAGACAGTCTGCGAAACAGCCCGTGATGATGACGTGGTCGTAGACGTCGTCCAAGGCATCGAGCAGCATGTTCAGATCATCGGTGTCTGGCTTTTCATTCGCTCTGGTGCCCGGTCCGGCCGGAAGCACGTGAATCGTGCTGTCCACGAGCGCCGTGATCACATCATCCAAGGCGGCGGTGCCGGCCAGCAAATCGCTGACACCGGCACAACCTGAGACGCCAGTCAGCATCGGGCTGCCGTTTCCGGACAGGTCCCAGTCGATGATCAGCACACTCTGACCGCCGGCGCGCAGGATCTCCGCAACGGTCAGGGCCTCAGCGCGCCCATCGGTCGTCGGATCGGCACCGACGATCATCGAGCGCAGGCCCGCGCCGTCTCTCTCGCGCGCCTGCAACGCGCTGGCGATATCTGTGAGGGCCCCGGGACGGCCGTTTACTCTGGACATGGTCGGAGTCCGTTTTGATGGGGAGACGAACTTTTGCGCCCTGGCAACCTTGGTCGTCGGACGTGATATGGCATCGGCGCGCTCTGATGGATTGCCGTCTATGGCCTGATTCAGGCGCTCCCGATCCATAGCCATCTTGGGCGCGACATGCGCGACGTGGTTCGGGTCCGAATCCCGGCCCGCGAGCCGAACCTGTCCGGCGACCTCGCTTGCGATTGCAACGGCGAGGCCGATCAGGAACGTCGCCGCCATGGCAAGTGCCGAGAGTGAACCCTTCTTCGGAAACACCGGAACGCCGGACGGACGCGCGCCCGAGATAACCGTCGCCTCGACAGGAACCGACTTCGTTACGACGAGCGTGCGATTATCTTCGAGCTGGCGCTGGAGACGCTGCAGCTCCGCCCGTTTTGAGGCGGCAGCAAGTTCCAAGGCTTTCAGTTCGGCTTCCTGTCCGCTGGATGCCACGACTTTCGTCTTTGCGCTCGCGATTTGGCGCTTCAAGGCCGCAACCCGCGCCTCCTCTGCCCGATAGGCCTTCTCAAGCCCGCGCACAACTTGCGCAACCTCACGGGCAATCGAGCGGCGGAGTGCAGCCAGATCGGCATTGAGCTGGCGCATTCTGGGATGGGCCGGCAGAAGCGTCGCTGATGCTTCTGAAACAGCACGCTCAAGCCGGACGCGCTGTGCGATCAATCCTTGAAACACGACGGATTTCTGAACCTGGGGCAGCGCTTCCGCACTGCCGCTCCGTGCGAGTTCGACGGCGGTTTGCCACTTCGCGCGACTGTCGGCCATCTTGGTCTCGGCGCGCGTCAACTCGCCGGTCAACGACGCAATCTGGCGGGCGTCAATCGACGCTGCAGCGCCGCGCTCGCGAAACTGAGTCGTTCGAGCTCGAAAGCGTTCGACAGCCGCGTCAGCAGCGATCACCTCGTTGCTGAGGTTGCGAATCTTCGGCTGCAGCGCGGCCACCACGTTACTGGTTTCGCGGACCGGCCGCTCGACAAGGCTCTTGCGATAGCGATCAGCAAGTTTATTGGCGAAGCGCGCGGCTAAGGCGGGATCTGTCGCGGAGAATGCAATCGAGATGTAGCGGCTTTCGCGCGCGACGGACACTTGCAGACGGCTTGAAACCGCCGCGAGAACGCGGTCTTCATCCGTTTCACTTGCGACGGGGCCGTCGAGCCCTGTGGCCCGCATCAGGCGCGAAAACAGGTCGACCGGTCCGCGCGCGGCATTGAATTCCGGCTGCTCTGCGAGGTTCAGCTCTCCGGCGACACGCAAGAGAAGTTCCGGCGCTTGCAGAGCACGCACGTGGGTATTGACGGCCTCCTTATCCAAACGCCGCCGGCTTGATGCCGTGTTTCGATTTTGGGCGTCACCGGTCGGGAAGGGGTTCGTGCTCGGCTCAACGAGTGCGATTTGCGCCTCGGATACGTAGCTGGGCGCAATGGTCGACAGGACGCCATAAGTCGCTGCCCCGGCCAAAACCGAAACAATGAGAAGGCGCGGAAGCCACCGGCGCAACGCTCCAAATACGGAGAGAATGTCGACTTCGGCGTGCGAGTTTGACGAGCGCACGGACATAACAACCTTCGCAGTAGGGTTATTGCCTTTACCGGATCTAAACAGCGCTGCGTAACCAATCTCTTAAGCGTTTCATATTGAGTTATCCGCAAAGCATTTATTAACCGTCGTCGCCCTAATCTTCTGTCGTGCGTGATAAATCATTTCATTGGAGTGAAGGTGCCATGTGGCGGCAGCCAATCGTCATAACAGCGTTTATGGCGGCGACCTTAAGTGGCTGCGCGCACCTCCCCGTGGATGAGGTTTGGCCGACGACCGTTTCCGAAACGCCGGGCGGTTTTGAAACGCGGGTACATGCGGTACGTGCGGATCGAGTGGCGGAATGGTCCACCACCGCCGACCTGCCAAAAGGTCCCAGGGCCGTTGCGGCCAGCGATGGTCCGTATTTATTGGATACCGGCGACCGGCTGCGTGTGTTTGTCTATGGCCAGCCTGATCTGTCGCGCCTTTATACCGTGGACCATACAGGCAAGATCGTGGTGCCGTTAATCGGTCGCGTAACGGCTCGCGGGCGGACGATTTACAGCGTCGCGGGCGCAATTCGAACACGACTTGCGCGACGTTTTGTGCGCGACCCGCAAGTTACAGTCGATGTTCACCAAAACAGGCCGTTTTTTATTCTTGGCGAGGTTCGTTCACCGGGACAATACCCGTACGTCAACGGCATGACGGTTAAAACCGCCGTGGCTATTGCCGGTGGATATTCAGAACGCGCAAAAGTTACCATTGCGCGGGTCACGCGCCGCATTAACGGCGTGGTGGAAGTTCTCGACGTACCTTCCGACTACGTCTTGACGCCAGGTGACACGATTGAGGTGCCCGAGCGCTTCTTTTAGGCGCCTCATCGGTTTGCCGTCGCAATGGTGGCCACCGTCTTGCACCGGCGATCACGGTTGTCGCGTTTTATGATCGGGGTGTGGTTTCGTGCGGATCTTACACTGTCTTCGGGCGCCGGTTGGTGGACTGTTTCGTCACGTGCGCGACCTGGCACGGGCGCAGCGACGCAAAGGGTATGCCGTCGGCATCATCTGTGATGCAAACGCTCAGGACAGCCTGACCGCCCAGCGGCTCTCTGCGCTTGAGGCGGATCTGGACCTCGGCATCTATCGCGTTGCCATGGCGCGCGGCCTCGCGCCGTCGGATTTCACCGCGACGCGGCGCATTCGCGGCATTGTCTCGGACTTGGCGCCGGATATCCTGCATGGACATGGTGCAAAGGGCGGCGCCTACGCCCGGCTTGCCGTCGGCGGTATCAGTGCGCGCCTGCCCGAGAACGGCCCAGCGGTCGTCTACACGCCGCACGGCGGCAGTCTCCATTATTCGCCCTGGTCGCCAGCTGGCTTCGTCTTCCTAACGCTCGAACGCCACCTTGCACGCGCAACATCCGGCATCATCTTTGAAAGCGACTATTCGCGACGCGTTTACGCTGAGCAGGTCGGCTCCGTTCCGTGCGCAACGGTCGTTGTGCCGAATGGTTTACTGCCTGAGGAGTTTGGCCAGCATCTCCCCATCGATGGAGCCCGAGATCTCCTGTTTGTGGGGGAACTGAGACACCTGAAAGGCGTCGACACGCTGCTCCACGCCTTGGCCAAACTCAATCAGGATGCGGGCCGACGCGTTACCGCGCGGATTGTTGGCGAAGGCCCGGACGGACACGCCTTCCGATCACTCACCGATCAGCTCGGCTTGGCGGACGTTGTCACGTTTGATGGCGCCATGCCCGCTGCGGACGCCTTCCCGACTTGCCGCTTTCTCGTTGTACCTTCGCGTGCTGAAAGTTTTCCCTACATCGTGCTGGAAGCTGCGGCGCAAGGGCTGCCAATGCTCGCCACCCACGTCGGGGGAATTCCGGAGATTGTCTCAGAAACGGACACACCTTTGCTCTCGCCGGACGATCCTGATGCACTGGTCGATGCGATCGCGCAGGCATTGGTGAATCCAGGCGCCCAGGCGCAAGCTGCGCAGCAGCTGCAAGCCCGCGTTAAGGCGCGGTTTACCGTCGACGCGATGTGCGATGCGATTGGTTCATTTTATCAAAACGCCCGTCAGACCACGGCAGTTCCTGGCTATCTGCGCCAGCCAACACCGGGGCAGGATGGCCCACAGCCAGCTTAACGCAGCTTAAAACTCTAATGTATGGCATGCATTGTGCACTGTTCGAGCCCAAGGTTCTAAAGAGAACATTGCGGGACGATACGGATATGGCACATACATTTGACCCACAGGCTTTGGCGCTTCACCGCGGTCACATTCAGCAAGCCAAACTGAGCCATCCGAGTGCGCTGACGCGAGGAACGCTGGCGGCGCTCGTTCGGTTGTCAGACGCGCTGCTGTTGTCGACACTTGGTGTTGTGCTGGCCATCTTCGGTGCTGGCGGTGTCGGAACCGCTGAACTGCCCCACTATGCGGTCGCCACGTTGATCGGTGCGATATCTGCAACGCAAGTCTTCAGTTTTTATGGCCTTTACCGGATAAGTGCGCTCGCCCGCGACGGACAAAACGTTGTGCGGCTGACGCTCGGTTGGGCCGCGGCGCTGACCGTTCTTATGGCGGCAATCTTGTTGCTGAGAAGCGGGCACGCCTTGTCTCAAAGCTGGCTGATGGCCTGGTTCGCAGCCGGTACAGCCGGACTGGTCTTGTCGCGCACGTGGGTTGGCGCGACCGTGCGACAAAGGCTGAGCGATGGCCGCCTGTCGCGCCGCGCCGTAATTGTCGGTGCCAATGAACGCGCCATCGCGTTGATTGCGGCACTGCGTGCCGAAACAGACAGCGGTGTTGAAATCTGTGGCGTGTTTGATGATCGCGCCGAGACGCGGAACTCACAGGACGTTGCCGGCATCCCTCTGTGCGGCCGCTTGGACGATCTCGTGACGTATGCCCGTACACGCCGCGTCGACGACATTCTTCTGACGCTTCCCGCAACAGCAGAGACGCGGCTGCTCACGATCCTGGAACAGCTCTCCGTCTTGCCAGTCGACATCCGTCTCGACGCGCAGGTTTCGCGGCTTCCCTTTCGACCCCGGGCCTATTCCTACATCGGCCGCGTGCCCTTCATCGACCTGTTTGAGCGGCCGATTGGTGACTGGGGTGTGATCCTGAAGTCCGCATTTGATCGCGTTGTCGCATTGATTGCTCTGATCCTGCTGGCGCCGGTTCTCGCCGGCGTCGCGATCGCGATCCGCATGGACAGCCGTGGCCCGATCCTGTTCCGCCAGAAGCGGTATGGCTTCAACAACGAGTTGGTCGAAGTCTTTAAGTTCCGGTCGATGCACATCGACATGACCGATGCAAACGCAGCGCGCCTGGTGACGAAGGACGACCCGCGGGTCACACGCATCGGGCGCTTCATCCGCAAGACGAGCCTGGACGAGCTTCCGCAACTTCTCAATGTCCTGCAGGGTACGCTCTCTCTTGTTGGCCCTCGCCCGCACGCGGTGAAGGCGAAAGCAGCCGACCGCTTGTACGATGAAGTTGTCGACGGGTACTTCGGCCGACACAAGGTGAAGCCGGGGATTACGGGCTGGGCGCAAATTAACGGCTGGCGCGGCGAAACCGATACGGAAGAAAAGATTACCAAGCGGGTCGAGCACGACCTTTACTACATCGAAAACTGGTCGATCTTTTTCGATATCTACATTCTGTACCGGACACCATTCGCGCTACTCAACACAAAGAACGCTTACTAAACTTCGTCGAAAAATGTCGGAACTACTGGCCAGCATTCGATGCCGGCTTGTAGTCCGGCGACCACATGGCCATGGTGCCGGGGCCATTGAAGTTGCGATAATCCAACTTGCCAATCCGCATATTAAACTCGAGCGGTTCGGCCTTGCCTTTGAACAGGTCAATATCCTTCAGCAGCGAAATCGTCTCGGCTTCAGACGTAGCCAGCGTGAGCTTCAGACGATAATCACCCGCCTCAAAATCGAGAATGCGTGGAAGTGTTTCGTCAACGCGCGGGAAAAACTGGATGGTCTGAGACGTGGCTGCCCGACCGGCAAGCGCAACCGGAGAAAATGCCTGGCGTGACTGCTGCCCCCAAGGCCCGACGTTGGCCGCGTAAAACCGTTTGGTTTTTCCCGTCCGCGGGTTGGTGACCTCAAGATCAATCGACAGCACGGTTCCCGAGCGCGCGCCATGATTGGCCAGCGTTAAGGGGACAACGAACACTTCGAACGGGCTGTCGGGACGGTCGGGATCCGTATACTGGATCTGCGGCGGGACGTAGACGGCGAGTTCCGGCGCGCGCATAACGGTTTCGTAGAAGCTGAAGCCGGAAAACAAGAGCGCCAGTGCGGATATGAACGTCGGCAGCGCACTGCCCCCTCTGCGATTCACATCGCGGGTCAGCTCCAAAGCGTCTTCCCGGGTCCGTTCGATCTGGCGTTTGTGATGGTCCGTCATGACAGGGTAGCTTCCGTAAAACTCACTCAACACAACTTAAATCCGGTCAGATCTCGATAGCACTCTCGCGACGCGGCACGAGACGCGTTCGAACAACCGGCGGCAAAAATCGATCAGCTTAGCTGCCGAAATGCCTCAGTTATCAGTTGTTTGCGCAAAATAGCTGCGACAACGCTGCAGGACGAATTGAGACATTTGTCCTGCAGCATTCGTCCTGCTACGTGTCGCCGGCGATCTAACCCTTCGGGGGCCGGGAACGGTGCTAGCCACCCAGGAACAGGCGACCCACATCCGGGTTCGCAAGTAATTCCTTACCGGGGCCGGCGATCGCGATCTCGCCTGAGACCATCACGTAGCCGATGTCTGCGAACTCCAAGCCCTTCTTGGCGTTCTGCTCGACCATAACAATGGTCTTGCCTTCGACGTTCTGGAGGTCATGGAGAATCTCGAACACCATGTCGATAAAGCGCGGCTCGAGACCAATCGACGGTTCATCGACAAGCAAGATCTCCGGGTTCATAACCAGAGCGCGTGAAATTTCGAGAAGGCGACGCTCGCCACCTGACAGCACTTTCGCCTGGTGCCTTCTACGTGCTGCCAGGCGGGGATACTTTTCAAACACACGCTCAGCGGCCTGGCGCGCCTCCGCCGGCCGGTCCATGAGGAAGCCGCCCATCCAGAGGTTTTCTTCGACCGTCATGGCCGGGAACACCGACTTGTCTTGCAGGATGTATGCGATGCCGGCCTGGCGCAGCTTTTCGTTGGGCGATAGCCGCGTCACATTCTGCCGCTTTCCGTCCGGTCCAATCTCGATTTCGCCGGAGAAGATCCGGTTGAAGCCGAAAATCGCATGCAGCACCGTCGACTTGCCCGCACCGTTCGGACCGATCAGGCAAAGGGACTGTTTTTGTCCAACGCGCAGATTGATCCCGTGCAGGATTTCCATCTGCCCGTAACCGGCCCGCAGATTGTTGATCTTCAAGAATGGCTCGCCCTGGACGAGTTCGTCCAGTTTCTCAACCGAGACCTGTTGTGCGATCTCGGCCACTTGGCGGGTGACTTCGTCGACAGAAATGACGGTATCAACATCGCCCATGTGATAGCCGGATGCACGGCGTTTGGCAGCATCGGCGGCTTTTTCGATTTCGGTTTGTTCGGTCATCAGTGCGCTCCAAGATAAGCGTCGATAACGCGCTGATCGGTTTGAATTTCGTCCGGCGTGCCCTCGGCCAGCAGCTGCCCGTGAGCGAGACAATAAATCTGATCCGCCATGTTCATAATCACGCGCATGTTGTGCTCGATCACAAGCAGCGTAATCCCAAACTCCTTGTTGGCGCGCTTGAGCCGCTCGATCAGTCCATTGATCAGCGTCGGATTGATGCCCGCCGTCGGCTCGTCCAACAACAGGACGCGAGGCTCGTTCATCAGCGCCATGGCGAACTCAAGCAGCTTCTGCTGGCCAAAGGACAGTGAGCCGGACCGCAAGTAGCGTTTCTCGTAGAGACCCACGAAATCCAACAGCTGCTCGGCCTTGTTGATCTCCGCCTGCGTATTGCGCGAGAACATGTCACCAAAACCCATCTTCCGGTGCGGAACGGAAATGAGCATGTTGTCGACGCAGTTCATCGCACCATAGATGCGGGTTTGCTGAAACGTCCGCAGAAGGCCCAGGCGCGCGATCTCCGGCACCTGCAGCTTCGATATCTCCTGCCCCTCGAACGTGATCGAACCCGTATCGATGGGATGATAGCCGACAATCGAGTTGAAGAGCGTGGTCTTCCCCGACCCGTTGGGACCGATCAGCCCCGTAATGCCGCCCTCTTTGACTTTGATCGAGATGTCCTTGTTGGCGACGACACCGCCAAACGTCTTGGTGACGCTTTCAACTTCGATGATCTCACTCATCACTCGGCTGCCTCCGGTGCTGCTCCGGCCGGAGCCGACGTCTCTTTTTCGTCGACGCGCACGCCGAACCACTCAGGCCGCTGGCGCATCAGCCAGCCCATGATGCCTTCCTGGAAGTAGACGACGATCACGACGATCAATGCGCCCAGCGCAACCCACTGCCATCCGAGGAAGTAGTTCCACGTCACCTCTTTGAAGACATGGAACACGATGGCGCCGATCACCGGCCCCCACAGCGTTCCCTTGCCGCCGAGAAGCACGCATACCACCATGAAGATCCCAAGATTGATGGTCTGGTAGGCGGTCTCCAGCGGTTCGAAGTGGATCAGCTGGAAGGCAGAGATCGCACCGGCCATGCCGACCATGAATGCCGCGATCGCCCAGGCGACGAGCTTATAGCGCAAGGTATGGATGCCCATACCCTCAGCCTTCTCTTCATCATCGCGAATGGCATTCAAAGCGGCACCAAACCGGGTGCTGTAGAGCCACGACAAGAACACGATCGTTGCGACGCCAACCGCAGCAAACAGGTAATAGAAGAAGATCTTTCCTTCATCGAGATCGCCCGGATAAACCGGAAGCGAAATGCCCTGCCCGCCACCGACGTAATCCCAGTTGGAAACGAGTTCACCCGCTGCAATCGCAACGCCGAGCGTTCCGATTGCGAAGTAGGGGCCGCGCATCCCGAAGGTCAGCCACCCGATCAACACGGCAGCCACGGCGCAGAACACGCCGGCAGCAAGCGTGCCCAGCGCAAGTCCCGTAAAATACTGAACCGGCGTGAAGTCGAACTTGCCGCCGCCGGATGCGTCTGTGTACTCGGCCACATTGTAGACCAGTGCGATCGCAACCACCGCGGCCACATACATGCCGGTGCCGTAAAAGAAGATGTTTCCGAGCGAGTTGTAGCCCATCTGCCCACCTGTCAGGTCCCATGTCAGGGCGACGATGATGAACAGCCACAGCGTTGCAAGCTGCGTTCCGAACTGCGGAAACGCAAACGGTGCAACGGCTGTGAAGGCGAGCAGAGCGAGATAGATCGTGAACTTTAAAGCTTGCGGCATGGGAGATCCTAAGCGAGCACTTGACGCTTTTTACGCTGCTGCAGCAGGCGCACTGCGAGCACGAGAAGGAGCAACAGGACGGCGATCGCCTGCTGATATCCAATTCCAAAGATGTGCGCGCCGTATTGTTCCAGGACTCCGATCCCGAGACCGGCCGCAATCACGCCTGGCAAGTTGCCAAGCCCTGCAGCTGTCACGATCACGAACGAGCGGATCGCGTATGTGATCCCGTAGAACGGCTGGATCAGCCAGACCATCACAATGATCGCACCAGCGGCGCCGCAGATCGCGGCATTCAATGAAAACGTAAAGGCGTAGACTTTTTCGGTGTCGATCCCGAGCACGCGCGCGGCGCGCGGGTCCTGTGCCGTCGCGCGGATGGCCTGGCCCATGCGCGAGTACTTCATGAATGAGACCACCGAGATCGCCAGACCAGCGGCCATCAACACACCGAGCAGCTTGGCGATCGGCACATCAACGAAACCATCGAAGAAGTAAAGCGTTTCGTACGGCAGCTTGATCGACTGCGTATCCGAACCGAAGGCGAGGTTCATGAGCTGCGCCAGCATGATGGCGACGCCGAACGTTGCCAGCAGCGACGTGAACAGGTCGCGCTCAATCACGTGGGCGACGACGAGCTTGTAGATCAGCCAGCCAATACCCCACAGCACGACGAATGCCAGCGGAACACCAAGCAATGCCGGAACGCCGAAACTGCTATGGGTGTACCAGGCGACGTACCCGCCGAGAATCACGAAATCGCCCTGCGCCAGGTTCTTGACGTTCATCACGCCCCAAACAAGCGCAAGCCCGTATGCCGCAAGAGCGAAGATCGCTCCGATCATCAGACCATCGAGCATGATCTTGATGTTCACGACCGGAAACTGAAAGAGCAGGGAAATGTTCCCCAGTATTTGATCCATGGGATCCGCCTTGATCCTAACGCGTGATGCTCTTCGGTGGTGGCTTAAACAATCACAACAGCGGACTGTGGTTGATACGATCCGGCCGATCTGGCCAGTTCAGGCGAACCGGTTGCGGCATGACCCTGAACTGGCCGGAATGGCCGATCCGAAACCATGATCCCGCGACACCGTGATCTCGCGACGCCATGATCCCGCACTGTGATCCTGCATTGTGATTATGAACTGATCGCCGGGCACGACATCGCGCGCCCGGCGACCGGATTTCTCAGTGACGCCAATTGGCGTGCAGATTACTGCGCTTTCCGGGGCCAATCCAACGGATGCGACGCGAACTTCGACGGCGCAACCACGTTGTATTTGCCATCCTGGATTTGGCGCAAAACCATCGGCTTAGCGATGTTGTTGCCTTCCGGAGCGAACTTGATGCCGCCGTAGAAGGTCTGCAGGTCCGTTGCCGCCAACGCGTCGCGGATCTTCTCTTTGTCCAGGGAACCTGCACGCTGGAATGCGTCCTTGAAGACGTAAACAGCAGCTGATGCCTGGGCGGTCTGATACGGGACGGTCTTGTTGGCATACTCTGGGAACGCAGCCTTGAACTCTTTTTCATAGTTCGCAGCCGTGCCAAAGATCGGGTCTTCGTACTTCAGGGTTTCGGCCCACTGCGTCGCACACAGCACGCCGTTTGCCGTTGCGCCGAACTTACCAATCACGTCTGCAGCCTCGCAGTGCGTCACGGCAATTATCGGAACGTCGATCTTCATCTCACCGATTTGACGAACAGCCGTCGCCGCACCTTTCGAGTGACCCGAGACGATCAACACGTCCGGCTTGAGCAGTTTCACCTTGGTGAGAATCGCACTCATGTCCGACAGATCGCGCGGCAATTTCTCGTCAATGACGATCTTCATGTCGAACTTCTTCGCATCGTCAAGAACACCCGCCCGGATGTCGAGCGAGAATGGATCGTTCTCAACGGCCACAGCGACTTTGACGTCGCTCGGCTTCTTGCCGTTCTTTTCGGCAACCTCTGCAGCGAGGCTAACCGTCGTTGCCAAATACTGTTCGGACGTTGAAAGGACGGCAAAGAGGTACTTGTAGCCCTTGTTGAACAGCGAACGCGATGCGCCTTCTGCTTCAACCATGGGGATTTTGTACTTTTCCGTGACCGGTGCGATCGCCTTGGTCAGACCGGAACTGTAGGGGCCGAGCATGTACTGCACGCCGTCCTGGCTGATCAGACGCTCAGCCAAAGTCGCACCGCGGTCGCCTTTGGATTCGTCGTCGTAGTACTTAATCGTGAAGTTGTAGCATTTCTCGCCAACCTTCACGCCGCCAGCGTCTTTGATTTTCTGAACGGCAAACTCGTAGCCGTTTTTGGTATGGATACCGTTTGTCGAATACTTGCCAGTCAGAGATATGGCGGCACCGAGAACAATCTCACCGCAGTCTTGCGCGATGGCCGGCGCAGCGATCACAGACAAGCCTGCGATACTCGTGATACCCGCAACTAGTAGTTTCCTCATTCACGTCTCCCTTTGGCTTCGGCCAAGTTCCGAAGAGTGCGCCGATACTTGTGAGTGTATCGTGGCATGGGCTTTAGTAGCAGAGGGATGCCGCAAAAGAAAAGGACCGATTAACCCGATCAATACAGTGTGCTCGGGCAGATCTTAAGCCCTTCGGCCGGGCTAACCGCTTCGGGACAAACACAGTAAACACGTGTGTGCGTAGCGATAACATGAGGTCGTACAAATGCGCCGCGGTCGTAATTTTGTTGCAGCGCAGCTTTTTTAGTTGCACCGCAGCCATATTGCTCGAAACGGGCTGATATCCCTGCCGGTATCCAACGCGAAACCGAATGGTCGGAGCGGCAGGATTTGAACCTGCGACCCCCAGTCCCCCAGACTGGTGCGCTACCAGACTGCGCCACGCTCCGACAGTTCGTTTCCGACGTGATTATCATGATCCGTCGCCGATTACCGCGCCGGACGACCGTTCTTGCCGCATGGGCGCCTTCGGGTCAACGTTTCGTCTCGCACGCAGACCGCAAACTCAACACCCTCTCGGCTGCGGCCGATCACGACGCCATAGCGGTGCGATCCTTGCTGCGTCCCCGGGCTGGCTTTTGCTCGGATGCCTCGCCCGTCAGCAAGGTCCGACACGCCTCAAGCTCTGCAATCGCCCGCTCGATGTGCGCGCGGGCCAGCACGACACCCGGAACGACTTGGGGTTGTGTTGTCCGTTGACGCGCAGACTTTTCTTGCGCCGACGGCCGGGACGCATGCGCGCCATCGTTCTCTTCACCCAACAGTTTTACGGCTTCGATTCCCTGCTCACGCAGGATCTTCTGCACGCCCTTGATGGTATAGCCATCCCGGTACAGGAGACTACGGATGCCACGCAGCAGACGCGCATCTTCCGGCCGGTAATAGCGCCGTCCGCCGCCGCGCTTCATCGGCCGAACCTGTGGGAACTTCAGCTCCCAAAACCGTAAGACGTGCTTTGGAACCTGAAGTTCCGCCGCAACCTCGCTGATGGTCCGAAAAGCCCCTTCGGACTTACTCGATCCCGATCCCGACTTGGCTTGGCTGCTCAATGGTCCACCTTGCGTCCGAGCAATCCGGTGTTGATCCGGTCCTTCATGATGTTCGACGGACGAAACACAAGAACGCGACGGGGTGTAATTGGCACCTCTTCGCCCGTCTTCGGGTTCCGGCCGACGCGTTCGCCCTTCTCGCGTATGCCAAACGAGCCGAACGACGAGAGTTTGACCGGCTCGCCCTCGACGAGCGTATTGCTGATTTCCCGCAAAATCATTTCGACGAGTTCTTGAGACTCGTTGCGCGGCAATCCGACTTTTTGAACGAGCGCTTCTGCAAGATCGGCTCGCGTTAACGTTTTGCTACCCATGCTAGGCCCTCCGCAGTGCGACAAATCTGCCGCAACCAAAGAGCGAGGTCAATCGTTCACACGTTCAAGCAGCTGATATTCTTTGTGAAACCTTTTAATGCTCAGACGGCGGATAGAGCTATTGTGCCCATCTGCCATGGCAAACCGGTTTCCTGATTTCTACCAACGCGCGAGAACCGCACCCCATGTGAAGCCGCCACCCATGGCTTCCATCAGCACCAGCTTGCCCTCTTCCAGCTGGCCTTTCTCGACCGCGGCGTTGAGCGCCAGCGGTATGGACGCTGCTGATGTATTGCCGTGCTGGGCGACGGTCCGCACGATGCGCTCGTTCGGAACGCCGAGTTTCTTGGCGACTCCGTCGAGAATGCGCATGTTGGCCTGATGCGGCACAAAGAGATCAATCTCATCGGCAGCGTACCCGGTCATCACCAGGGTTTCTTCAATCACGCCTGAAATTTTCTGGACAGCGTGGCGAAAGACCTCGCGCCCGTTCATTCTGAGATGGCCTGTCGTGCGTGTGGTGCCAGGCCCGCCGTCGACGTAGAGCAGATCCTCAAAACGACCGTCAGATCGGATCCGAGACGCGAGTATGCCGGGATCATCGCGCCCGCCAGTTACGGTCTGTGCTTCGAGAACGACCGCGCCGGCGCCGTCGCCGAACAGAACGCACGTCGTCCGGTCCTTCCAGTCGAGAATGCGCGAAAACGTCTCCGCACCCACAACAACGGCGCGTTTACCTTGACCGGCTTTTAGGAAGTTATCCGCAGTCGCCAGCGCGTAAACGAAGCCGGAACAGACGGCTTGTATGTCGAATGCGGCACCTTTTGTGACACCAAGCCCATGTTGGACGCGGACTGCGGTCGCCGGAAATGTGCGGTCCGGTGTGGCCGTGGCACAAATGACCAGATCGATATCAACCGGGTCAAGACCAGCGCGAATCAGAGCCTGCTTCGACGCTGCAATGGCGAGATCCGACGTGCTTTCTTCATCCGACGCGATGTGACGCGCTTCAATGCCCGTACGCTCGCGGATCCAATCGTCGGTGGTGTCGACAATCTTGCTGAGTTCGCTGTTCGTTACCACCCGCTTCGGTAAGCAGGCCCCCACCCCACGAAAGACCGATCGGATTACGGCCACACGTTCCTCCGAAGCTAAACCGGGCCCCCCCACGGTCCGGAGATTTCCGCTGCGTCGTTCAGACGTTGCTCAGTTTGGCTCACCGCACGCGCAGCACACTAATCCGCAGCGGCGACGGTGTTGGCGAGCTTGCCGTGGAACGATCCGACATCCTCGGACATGCGCGCCAGCAATGCGCTGCGCGCCATGTCGTAGCCGAGATCGATCGCACTTGCAAAGCCAACTGCGTCAGTTCCCCCATGGGATTTGATGGCGAGGCCATTAAGCCCCAGGAACGTGCCACCATTGACACGGCGCGGATCCATCTTTTGGCGCAAGACTTGAAAACCACCCCGAGCGAGAAAGGCACCCAGACGCGACATTAGGGATCTCTGCATAGCTTCGCGCAGATAAACGGCGATCTGCCGTGCTGTGCCTTCGGCCGCTTTCAGCGCCACGTTGCCGGCAAACCCTTCCGTCACAACAACATCAACCTGCCCGAAACCGATCGAATCACCTTCAACAAACCCGTGGTAGTCGATCGGCATATCGGACGTGTCTCGCAGCCAGGCATGGGCCTGACGGACACCTTCGTCGCCTTTAATATCCTCAGCACCGACATTAAGCAGTCCAACGCTCGGGCGCTCGATATGGTAGAGGGCGCGTGCCATTGCGGCCCCCATCAGCGCGAAATCGCACAGCTGCTCGGGTGTCGCTCCAATATTGGCGCCGACATCAAGAACAATGCACTCGCTCTTGACCGTCGGCCAGATCGCCGCAATCGCAGGGCGCTCGATATCGGCGATCGGGCGCAGCAGGAGCTTGGAAATCGCCATTAATGCGCCGGTGTTTCCACCAGAGACCACGGCCGCCGCCTCACCGTCCCGAACCGCCTCAATGGCGGACCACATGCTGGAACCTTTGCCGCGGCGCATCGCCTGAGCCGGGCGCTCATCCATACCAATTACGGTCTCGCAGTGGATGATATCGCTCGCCGTCGCCAGTTCAGGATGTTTGGCGATTTGCGTCTTGATCTCCGCCTCGTCCCCGTAGAGCAGGAAGCGAACATCCGGATGGCGTTCACGCGATAGGGCTGCGCCAGGGATTACGACCGCCGGGCCGAAATCACCACCCATGGCGTCAAGCGCAATAATTGTCGGCGATGACATTCTGACTAGAGTCTTTCAGATTGAGCTGAAACCATTCCACACCCCGGTCTTTCCGTCGTCCTGGCCGGCTGCCCATGACATCGTACCGTTGGGTGGCCGGGTGGGGGTGTGGCCCCGCGACGTGGTCCGCCCATGGCGGAAATGGTCTAGCCGTCGATCTTAGGCACTTTCGTTTTAGCTTGCGCCGGCCCAGGAGCTGGCACTGCGCGTTCACCTCAGCGGACGTGCTTTTAGGCTGCTCAACGCGGGAGGAACATATCCAAAGTCCAGGACAACACAAGCGGCTGTCTCATATGGTTTCGAAATCCGTTTGGCCCGGATGCGCCGACATCACGACTCACCCGACCCTTTATCATTCGGTTGGCGCAGCTGAGCCAATGCCGCGAACGGCGATTGTGCGGTGTCATCCGGGTCCTGACCGGCTTCGATCCGATGCAAACTGGCGCCGTCTGCTCGCGGAAACGGCGGAATTGCCAGCGACAGGATTTGCGCGAGCACCCGTCCGACCGGGATTTGATCGCGCTCTAACGGCTCACGATCATCGGCCTCAAGCGCGTCAAACTCCGGCTCGTCGTTCTCCAATTGGTCCGGCGGACAAAATGTGACGTCGAATGTTTCCTGAATGGTCTGGGTCACGGGCTCAAGCGTTACAACACACGCCTGAACAATCTCGGCCCTGAGCGTGCCGGATACCTGATACCGGCCGTCAGACCGGGGGCGAATGGTATAGTCCAAGCGGAGTGCATGGCAGCCGAGCAGATTGAACTCTGCCGCCATCATCTCACGCGCGGCCAAGTCGGCACTCTGCGCGAACGCCGCGCCATCCTGCGGGATAGAATCGGTGGTATGGGTCCAGTCCAGCATCGATGTGCCGCACCTCGCAGCTTTAAGACAAAATGGATCAGGGTTGGCAGGCCCCCGGCCACGGGACACTGTCGAACTGCACCTGACCGGCCAGAAGGCCTGCGTCCGGTTGCTCGGCAAGGCTCCGCTCGAGTTGCTTGAGATAATGCGCAAGTGCGGCGCCGTTCACGGTCGCTCCGCCCAGACCGCAATTCTCGGCCAGCGCCGCTGCGAGACCGTCCGCATCACCGTCCCCGGCCAACGCGCGGTAGGCCATGGTCCGGTCGTACAATGCACCCGCGGCTTTCTTAACCTTGCGCGGCACTGTCAAATCCCCAACGCCCATTTCGCGGAAGTTGTCATCCATGTCCGTCACGAACACGCTTGTCAGCTCACGCGCAAGCCGCTCGGCATCGCGTGTCTGCGCATTGTTGCGCAGACGCTCGATCACAGCAAACATATGAAGAACAATCATCTCATACCGGCCTTCTGCCGTGTCCGGCACACCAAAATCTCGATAGAATACCGGTTCCCGGGCCTGCGCCACAACACAGCCATATAAATCTGTTGCTGCGCGATGGGTTGTAGAATTGGACTTCAGCCAAGCGAGCATCTGGGCCTCACACTTATCGACACCGACCGTCGCTGTTTGCCACGGAGTTGCTACAGTCGTGCTCTTGCTTGTGAGTCGCGCGCCGGGACCAACCAGGTCGAGCACGGGCCGGGTCGAGCACGGGATAGAGGGATAGATATGACGAACGCGACCCTGTTGCCACAAGACTCGATTGTTACGCGACCGAGCGCGCGCCGGATGGCCCTGCGCGCCTGTGCCGCCGCCGCGGCGTTGCTCCTTGTGTCTGCATGCGGCGCGACCGTCACCAAGCACGGTCATCAGCTGCGGGCAACCGACGTGCAACTGATCCAGCCTGGCATGGGGGAAGATGAAGTCCGGGTGGCGTTGGGCACACCGGCCACGAAATCGCGCTCACCCAACGGGAGTGCCTACTACTACATCTCCTCGACGATGTCTCAGACCTCGTTTTTCAAGCCCAAGGAAATCGATCGCAAGGTACTGGCCGTTTATTTCTCGCCGGTCGGAACCGTCGATCGGGTCGCCAACTACGGTTTGAAGGATGGCAAGGTGTTCGACTATGCGACGAACACGACGCCATCGGCGAACACCAATGACGACACGATTCTGAAGATGCTGTTCCGCAATCTCGGTAAGGGTGTAGGCCCAATCCAGTCCGGCTCGTAAGCCGACCTGACACTCACAGCGTGACGTCTCGAAGATCAGAAACAGAAAGCTGCCCCAATCCGAGCCGCTTCTGTTTACGCTGTTCGCAGGTGAATCTTTGATTGCGCTGTTCGCACGCTCGCAGGCTCGCGGCTCGAGCGCTGGCTATCCTGAAAGGACGATTCCAGGCTGGAACAGCCATGAGCAATCAACAACCGGCGCGGATTAGCCGTCGAGCACCCCAGGCCGCGAACGCG
>JBCDAH010000058.1:0-28583 GCA_039186015.1 Pseudomonadota bacterium | reverse complement strand
GACCCACTCGCCACTCGCGAGTTTTGGCAGATATCGCGTGCGCTGAGCCTCCGACCCGTATGTGTAGATTGGATACATAACGAGAGACGACTGCACGGAATTCATCGACCGGTAGCCTGAATCGACCCGCTCGATTTCGCGCGCGACCAGCCCGTAGGAGACGTAGTTGGCTCCAACGCCACCGTAAGCCTCGGGGACCGTCGGCCCTAGTAGACCAAGTTCGCCCATTTCGTTGAAGATCGCGCGATCCGTACGCTCGTTCAGGTACGCATCAATCACGCGCGGGAGCAGCTTTCCCTGGGCGTAGTCTCGCGCGGCGTCGCGGATCATGCGCTCATCTTCGGTCAACTGATCTTCAATCAGAAGGGGATCGTCCCAGACGAACGCAACCTTCTGTTGTGCCTGGCCCGCGCTATGATCTTGCATTGTGCTCTATCTCCTATTCGAAAGGCTTCCGGAGCCCTTCCGCAGTCAATTGCTCTTACTTAAGCAGCGCCAGCATCTTTCGAAACTCTTCAGTGCCGGCGCGCTGCAACCACTCAAATGCGACCATTTCTTGCGTGACGATCTGCGCGCCGTTGCTACGCAAGCGTTCTACCGCGACCTCCACGTTGGCGGGCTCCCGGGAGCCAATGGCATCGAAGACAACTGACGTCGCGAAACCGGCCCCCTGGAGGTCGAGTGCTGCCTGCAGAACGCAAACATGCGCTTCCATCCCGGCGATTACGATCTGGCGCCGGCCCGCTGTGGCCAACTCCGCAATATGCGCCCGGCACGCAGGCTCCCGCCAAGCAGAGAAGGCCAACTTCTCAAGAATAACGCCGTTGGCTGATGTAACTGCACCGCCAACTTCGTCGAGCGTCGGGCCCAAGCCTTTCGGATACTGTTCGGTCGCAGTGACAGGCACACCCATACAGTCTGCGTACGCGATCAAGCGTCGGGTGTTCGCCACCACCTGTTCGGCGCCGGCTACGGCCGGAGCAAGCTTGGCTTGGACATCAATGACCAGAAGCTGAGAGCTCTTCCGCTCCAGTATCATTGACCACGTCCCTTTCGTCTCGACGACAATTGCTGGTATGCGTCTACAGTTCTAAACTGGCCGGTACATCGGCAGCCTCGCCCGGATGGCGTGTCTACGCAGCGGCGTTGACTTTCAAAATCTCGTCATCCAGCCGGCACCGCGAGATTGCGTGACGCACATCAGACGCATCAGACGCCAGATGTTGTGTCATCACACGGCAAGCTGAAGGCATTGCGTGTTTCATGGCACAGCGTACCGGCACAACGCCACCAACAATCGTACCGTGGGCGTCCGTCCAAGAGGCCGTCGGCACACAACAACAGCTCGACGAGATCTTCTTTCGGTCCAGCGCACGCCAGCATTTCGACACGGACGCGGCGCGTCAAGCGTTCTACGAGACGTGGTTTGGCGGCTACCTCAGAGACGACTGCGACTTTACGTTCGTCGCCGTTGCGCCGTATCAGACCCTTGTCGGTTATGTTGTCGGCAGCGACGCTAATCCATTGCATGCGCGGCGGTTCCAGGCGCTGACGTATTATCACGCGGTGGCGGGTCTGCTTCCGGCCTACCCGGTTCATCTTCACATCAACCTTCATCCGGATTGGAGATCGCGTGGTCTCGGCTCGCGTTTGATCGAAGCGTTCGCGACCGCAGTCGCATCCCGCGGCTATGGCGGGGTCCATATCTTTACCGAGGCCAATGCGCGCAACGTCGAATTCTACCGGCGCAACGGTTTCGTGCCAATGGCGACCGTGCCATGGCAAAGTCGTCACTTGTTGTTCCTCGGCCGCGACTTGCAGCTTTCCGTCGGACAAGCAACGACATAGCTTCTGAGAAGAAGTCGGGTGTTGGTAGCCCGAACTTCGGGTGGGGGAAGGAAGCCGTCCATGGACGACGTACTTGAGACGTATGACTACGTAATCGTAGGTGCCGGTACGGCCGGGTGTTTGCTTGCAAACCGCCTGTCCGAAGATGCCGACGTGCGGGTTTTGCTGATCGAGGCCGGCGGGGTCGACAACTACATCTGGATTAAGATTCCCGTCGGCTATCTCTACTGTCACGGCAACCCCAGGGTCGACTGGGGGTTCAAGACAGCGGAGGAGCCGGGTCTCAACGGCCGGGCCTTGAACTATCCGCGCGGAAGGGTTCTCGGCGGCTGTTCGTCCATCAACGGCATGATTTACATGCGCGGACAAGCGCGTGATTACGATCTCTGGCGGCAAATGGGCAACGACGGTTGGGGGTGGTCCGAAGTCCTGCCGTACTTCATGTTGCACGAGGATCAGCGCGCGCTCTCAGAGTCCGAGATGGGTGAGACGCACGCCACCGGCGGGGAATGGCGCGTAGAACATGCCCGTGTGCGATGGGACATCTTGGAGGCCTGGGCGGAGGCTGCAGCGCAGGCTGGCATACCCCGCATCAACGATTTCAACGCCGGCAACAACGAGGGCTCCAGCTACTTTCACGTCAACCAGAAACGCGGCGTCCGCTGGAACACGTCCAGAGCGTTCCTCACGCCGGCGATGTCACGATCGAACCTGACGATCATGACCAACACGATGGTTGAACGTCTGATCGTGCAAGATCGCGCAGTTCGCGGCCTCGACTTGCGGCGCAATCAAATCCCATTGCGCATCGGGATTCAGCGGGAGGTCGTACTCGCAGCCGGATCAATCGGGTCGCCGCAGATTATGCAATTGTCGGGAATCGGGCCGGGCCGGTTGCTCCAGAACCTTGATATTCCAGTCGAAGTGGATCTGGAAGGTGTCGGCGAAAATCTGCAAGACCATTTGCAGTTGCGATGCGCTTACAAAGTCAGCGGCGTTCCAACATTGAACGAGCGCTCCCAGTATTTATGGCAGAAGGCGAAAATTGCGCTCGAATATGCGCTGTTCCAGTCGGGGCCGATGGCCATGGCACCCTCACAGCTCGGCACCTTCGCCAAGTCCGATTTGTCCCGCGAAACCGCTAATCTCCAATATCATATCCAGCCGTTGAGTTTGACCAAGTTCGGCGAACCGCTTGATCCGTTTCCGGCGTTTACGGCAAGCGTCTGCAATCTTCGCCCGACAAGCCGTGGCCATGTGCGCATTACCTCATCGAACCCAACGGACCACCCGGAGATCCGGCCCAACTATCTTGCCACATCTGAAGACCGGCAGGTTGCGGCCGAGGCCATTAAGCTCACCCGCTATATCGTTGCGCAGCCGGCGCTAGCGCGGTTCCAGCCGGAGGAATTCCGCCCCGGGCCGGACATTGTCGATGATGCCGCTCTTGCGCGCGCCGCCGGCGACATTGGTACGACGATCTTTCATCCGGTCGGTACTTGCAAAATGGGTATCGACCGGTCGTCGGTCGTGGATCCGAGCCTGAAGGTTCATGGTGTTCAGGGGCTGCGCGTTGCTGATGCCTCGATCATGCCGACCATCACGTCGGGCAATACCAACGCACCAACGCTGATGATCGCAGAGAAAGCGGCGGATCTGATCCGAGATGAGTGGGTGGGCTGAACCGGCATGTGCGAAACGTAATGCGCGTGGTCGCAAGCAGCGCGTTATGCGCGCTTGCACTGAACTGCCGACACGTACACCCGTTCGCCGGCCGAGACGCCAGCGTCGATCGTGTCCACGTTAGGTGGGATCATCTAACAGGGCGCGCAATCCTTTGAGCACGCGACGGATCATGCGTCGCGCGGTCCGGCAATTGCCGAACCACCGGCTCAAAGTCGCGCGCCCCTAACTCAAGGCAGCATGCTCGCACACCAGATTGTTTCCGCCGCGGGCTAAAACAGTCTAGGTCACGTCGCTGCCGAATGACTGGTCATGCGCTTCGGGTGCCGCCCCAGTCTGCGAATAATCCGGTCGCCCGACCGCATCGAAGTTCAAAACCCGCGCAGCCTCGACATCCGAGACCATGCGCTGGCCGGAAATGCGCGTTCCTCTTTCCGTATAACTTTTGCCACTCGGAACCATTGCCGCGCGGAAAATCACCATGTGCCCAAGCATTCAAGCCTCCATGAATTGGTTCCCGGCTCAACACCGAGCCTGGTGACTTGTTACGTCGCTTGAACTCGAGGCTTCGTTCCCGACATGACAGTTTTATGACATGTATCAGCTTATACAAATCATTGCAAGGATTATTCCATCAAAGCGATAATCCGCCGTCGATATCAACCGCGACGCCAGTCACGTACGCGCTTTCGTCAGCGGCCAAGTATACGGCGAGTGCTGCGATTTCTTCTGCTGTTCCGACCCGACCGAGGGGTTGGCGATCGATAAAAGCCTGGCGGACGTCCTCGACCGGACGGCCCTCAGATTTCGCCTGGTTCGCAATGCGTTGATCGAGGGATGGAGATTGCACGGTGCCGGGGCAGATTGCGTTGCAGCGGATGCCGTCGCGAATAAAGTCACGGGCAACTGACTTCGTCAGCCCGATCACGGCGGCCTTGGACGCGCCATAAACATAGCGATTTGGGATCCCCTTGGGGCCCGCCACAGACGCGATGTTCACGATCGTGCCGCCACCTTGCGCAAGCATTCCCGGAAGGCAGGCGGAAATTGTGCGATGCATCGACTTCACGTTTAACTCAAACGAAAAGTCCCAGTCGTCTTCGCTGCAGTCCAATATCGTGCCGTGATGGACGAAGCCGGCTCCGTTGAACAAGATATCAACCTGGCCGGCTGACCCAACGCAGTCGCGGATCATTTCCGCACTGCGAACGTCAAGCGCACGGGTCTCCGCGATGCCGTGTTCCTTGAGATCGGCCAGACTGTCCGCGTTGATATCCGTCGCAATGACGTGAGCACCTTCAGCCGCAAACGCCAGAGCCGTCGCGCGACCGATGCCGGCGCCTGATGCCGTACAGAGGGCGCGCTTGCCGTCCAGTCGTCCCATCCTCATCCTCCCGAATTCCGTTCTTGATTGGTCCGGCTCGACACGCCGTCATTCAGCGCCCCGCCAGCAGCTTATCCATTTCGCCACGGGCCGCGCGCTTGACGAACGTATGCGTGCCGGCATCGCGCAACTCTTCGGCGGCTCGCAAGAACTCGCCGGCTGCGGCACGGGCCAGGCCGGCGCCAACACTGATCCTCTTGGCGCCAGCTGCTGCCATGTCAGCGACGCTGGCATCGCGGACAAACACATTAAGGACGTTGACCGGTTTGGACACGGCGGAGCAGACAGTCTTGATCTGTTCGAGATCGCGCAAACCCGGCGCATAGAGTACATCCGCGCCGGCGGCCTCGAACGCCTTGAGCCGGGCGATCACATCGTCGAACTCGCCGCCATGCAGGAGACCTTCGGCGCGAGCTGTCAGAATGAACGGAAATGGCAGTGCGCGGGCGGCTTCCACGGCTGCGGCAACGCGAGCCACCGCCGCATCGAACGGAAAGATCGGCGCGTCCGCATCTTGTGTCGCGTCCTCGACAGACCCACCGACCAGACCGGCTTCGGCAACGAGTTTGATGGTCTCGGCGACGCCAGCCGGATCGTCCGCGAAACACTTTTCGAGGTCGCCTGAGATCGGGAGATCGACCGCGTCCGTCAAGGCGCGGCAGTGCGCCAGCTTTTCTTCGCGCGTTATCTTGTAGTCGTTACGCCCAAGCGTCATGGCAAAGCCAGAGCTTGTGGTCGCGAGCGCTTCAAAGCCCAAGCCGGCCAGCATTTTCGCCGAACCGACGTCCCAAGGGTTGGGAATAACAAAAGCCCCGTCTCGCTCATGCAAATCACGGAACGCGGTCGCCTTCTCAGCTTGTGTCGGCATAAGGGGAGTCCTCCGAGTCGAATTGTTTTAGGCTTTCAAGGCGCCGCGGCGACTCAAATTCCGCATCAGCGCGGCAGCGCCAAATGTCCACGGTGGCGCAACGTCCGACGTGGTCATGACGTTCGTCAAGCTCCCGAGTTTGGGTGTCGCGATGGTCACGATATCTCCGACCTTATGGGTAAATCCCATGCCGGGCTCGCCACGATCTTTTGTCGGCGCAAACATTGTGCCGAGATACAGTATGGCACCGTCCGGATATTGATGCGCGCCGCCCATCAGGCCGGCTACGAGGTCGATTGGATCTCGCGCGATCTCGGACATCGACGACGTGCCTTGCAGTTGAAAACCATCGGTTCCGGTGACGGTCAGTTCCACGTCCAGCTGCCGAACGTCATCAAGTGAGAAGGTTGCGTCAAAAAACCGGATGAACGGGCCAAGTGCAGCTGACGCATTGTTGTCTTTCGCCTTCGACAACAGCAATGCAGACCGGCCTTCAAAGTCACGCAGGTTCACGTCGTTGCCGAGCGTTGCGCCAACAATGTTTCCGGCCGAAGTTACGACAAGAACCACCTCGGGTTCCGGGTTGTTCCAGGTCGATCGCGGGTGCAAGCCGGCCGTCATGCCGTGACCGATCGCCGACATCGGCTGCGCCTTCGTAAAGATCTCGGCATCAACGCCGATCCCGACTTCAAGGTACTGGGACCAGGCGCCCTGCGCGATAAGGGTTTCCTTGAGTGCAAGCGCTTCCGGCGACCCGGGCACCAGGTTTCCGAGATCACCGCCGAGGTGCGCTTCGACCTCTTGTCGAATGGCAAGGGCCTTTTCCGGCGAACCTTGCGCTTGCTCCTCAATGACGCGTTCCAGCATCGACTTCGGGAAGGTCACGCCCGCGGCCTTGATGGCCTGCAAGTCGACCGGGGCAAGCAGCCATGGCTTGGAGGAATCCCGCACGGCTTCCGGTGTGTTGGCGAGTATGGACTCAAGATCGCCGACGCGTTCGCCCTCGGCCTTGTGCACGATCTCAGCCGCATCGCCGCGCTCTGCCAGCTCCTGCATCGTCGAGACCACCGATGTGATATCGACCAAGCTGTCGTCTCGGACAACGACAATGCTCGGGCCGTCGACCTCAGGACGCCAGACCCGCCCGGCAAGAGCGCCCGTTGCTCCGTCCTGCGGCAGCGTCGCCGCAACCGCCATGTGCTCCTGCATGTTTCCTCCCACGCGATGTGCCGCCGTTTTGTTTGGGTGACGTTAGGCGACTGACGCGACGTGCGGAAGGGCTCTGGCTCAAGAAAGACCAGCCATGACCGGTGCGCATGTTAAGCGCTATCTTGCGCCATGCGCGAACTTTGCCCTGAGTTGATTGGCAACGCCTTCGGAGACGAATTGTGATACGTCTCCCCCCATGGCCGCGACCTGGCGCACGAGATTTGCCGCGATGTGGCGTACAGACGGCGAAGCAGCCAGAAACACCGTCTGAATCTGGGGCGCCATCTGAGCATTCATGCCCGCCATCTGCATTTCATAGTCGAAGTCCGTACCGTCGCGCAGCCCGCGAATGATGATGGTCGCGCCCTGCTCTGCGGCCGCATCGACGGCGAGATTGTCGAACGTGACAACGCGAATGTCCGCGCCGTGCTTCTCGGCCAGTGGGCCGACTTCGGCGTGGATCATCGCAATCCGTTCGTCAGCGGAGAACAGCGGCTTCTTGCCGTGGTGAACACCAATGCCCACGACAAGCTCGTCCACTAGCGTCAGAGCGCGGGCGATAACATCTGTATGACCGTGCGTTACGGGATCGAATGATCCGGAATAGAAACCGATTTGGGACATGGAACCTGCCGTGCTGCAACCGCGAGACGTCTAACGATAGCGCCTTCGTGAGTAGGCCGATAGCCGCGACACGGCTACGCTCTCAACGTTCAATAGTCGATCTAGGATAATCCGATGGCGATCCCGCGTCGGGGCCTGTTTCTCATGCCCGCCCTTATATTGGCCTGTTCAGTGTGCGCGGTGACCCATTCCGCATTGGCACAATACGCGCGGCCCGGCGGCACCAAGATAGTGTCAACACAGGCCGTCAGACTGCTGGCGGACAGAAAGATCCTCCTGGTGGATATTCGCTTGCCGCAGGAATGGCGCCAGACCGGGGTCGCGGTCGGTGCCGTTCCCATCACCATGCATCAGAATTTTGATCGTTTCGTCCAAGCATTGCGCGCCAAATTGGCGTCGGCAAATGGTCGACAGTTGGCATTGATTTGCGCGCGCGGCGTGCGGTCACGGCGCATGCAGCGCGTTCTGGCCAAGATTGGGATGACCAACGTCGTTGACGTAACCGACGGAATGCTCGGCAGCCCGGCCGGCCCAGGTTGGCGGAAGTCAGGGCTCGCCATACGACGCTGGCCGTGACACGGGAGGCAGATCCCAGAACTACAGCGCTACGATCACAGCGCTTGTGACACAAACTGCCAGATCGCGATGAGACCGGCCGTGAGCATGACGAGCGTTGAGCCGGCCGCGCCAACCGCACGTAGCGGATGGGTGATGTCGTCTGCCTTCAGGCCGATAGGATGCAGAATTCTGGCGGTTATGAACGCGAGCCCTAACGTATGCAGGACCCACGGGCTCGTCCCATTCAGTTCAAGAATGCCAAGCGCGAGCAACGTCAGCGCCGCCGTCTCAAGCAGGTTGCCATGGTGGCGAACTCGGAGGGCCAGCTCCTGGTTGCCGCCATCATGAATTGAGATCCCGCTGCTTCCGCGCATGAGCCCAACGCGCATGCCAAGGCCAATGGCCAGGAGAATGGTGAGGCCGACGTAAAGGCCCGTAATGGGAACGAACAAGACTGTGTCTGACATAGCGGCTCCTGCAGCTGCGATGGCGCCGTGAGTCGGACGCCCGCAGGCGTCTTAGCGGAACCGGCGTGCGCGCAGAAGCTTGTTCCATGAGGCGCCGGGCATAACAGCAGTTCGGCAATCGCTAAATTGCTTCGTATGCGAATCCAGTTCCTTTTTTGACGAC
Source organism: Pseudomonadota bacterium (assembly GCA_039186015.1). Lineage (GTDB taxonomy): Bacteria > Pseudomonadota > Alphaproteobacteria > Rhizobiales > Hyphomicrobiaceae > JBCBWG01. The sequence goes on along the minus strand of JBCDAH010000058.1, from coordinate 19,779 downwards.
ACGGCCAATCCCCGGCGGTGGCAAATGCGTTGCGACAATCATCGTCGCATTTGCCGAGAGCCGCTGCAGCAACGCCTTCCGTGTCTTGATCGCGCGATCTTTGTCTTGATCAATTGCCGGCGTCCAATCCGGATGGGCGAACGAAATGATCGGGTGCATGAGTGCATCGCCAAGCACCATTGCCGTGTCCTGCCCTGTCCCGACTTCGATCGCGAGGTGCCCCGGTGTGTGTCCTGACGTGTCCACAGCGCGGACGCCGGTCACGATGTCCTGGCCAGGCTTTACCATCGTCAAGCGATCCTTGACGGCTTTGATGTTGCGCTGCGCGCCGACCGCAAACCCATGGCGCTCTTTCGGCAGTTGCGTGAGGACGTCATCGGCCGTCCAGAATGCGTATTCAGCTTCGGCCATGTAATAGCTCGCATTCGGAAAGCTGAGTTCGTCGAAGTCGTTGACGGTTCCCCAGATGTGGTCGGGATGCGCGTGCGTGTAGACAACCTTCGTCACGGCGTCCGGATCAATGCCGGCATCAGCAAGTGCGTCGGGAAGCTGGCCGACCGTCGGCATAAAACGGGGCCCAGAGCCGACATCGATCAACATCAGGTCAGACTTGGTCTTGACGACCGTAACGTTCACCGGCGAGCGGTAGGTCGTGCCACCCTGCCCGCCCGCTTTGATTGCGACGTCGCGCACAGCATCGGATACGTTGGACGCCAACATGGCGGGTGGCACGGTCATATAGCCGTCGCTAAAGCTCGTCAGTTCGATATCACCGACCTTTAAGCGGTTTGCCGGCGCTGCGAATGCGAGCTTTGGCAACGCAAGGCTGGCTGCGCCGCCGACCGCGAACTGCGAAAATGTGCGCCGGCTCAGCGGCCACGTCCCCTGCCTGTCTGTCATTGCTGGCCTCCCGAACGATCTTGTATTTGACGATCACATTCTTGTATTCGAATGTGACGGTCAAGTCGTCACAGGCCGCCGACCCTGCAAGCGCTCGCGTTTGCGCCCGTACCCGGGGACCTTATCGACATGAAAGCCGGCAGCGATCAGATTGCGCCGGACCCAACCGGCCGCCGTGTAGGTCGAGAACGTGCCGCCGGGTACTGTGTGGTTGCACACCTCACACATCAGATCAGCGTCCCAGAGTTCGGGATTTGCCGCCGGACTGAACCCGTCGAGATACCAGGCGTCCGCTTTGCCGTCCCAAGCCGGAACGGTTGTTCGCGCGTCACCGACGATGACCGTCAGTTCAACATTGGCGAATGTGACCGTGTTGATGCCGATGCGCGGTTGCCAGTGTGTCATGAGTTGCACGCACAGCGGGATCAGATCAGGCCATCGCGCAATGGCTCGCGCGATCTGCTCGGCCTCGAGCGGCCAGAGTTCGAATGAGACATAGCGCAGCTGTCCGCCCGCGTCGGCTGAATTGACCCAACAGTGCCACGTCTCGAAGAAGTTCAGACCGGTGCCAAAGCCCAGCTCAGCGATCGTGAAGCGCGGCCGATCGCGCCAACGCTCAGGTAATCCGTTGCCAGCAACGAAGACTGCATGGCTTTCCGCACGCCCGTCCTCTCGTGCGTAGTAGGGGTCATCAAATGCCCTCGCGATTGGCGTGTCATTGTCGGACCATGTGAGGGCGACCGGCTTCGGCGTACTCCGACGCTGCGAGATGTCGCGGCTCATGAGCGCTCCCTGTCGATTGGCCAATGGACTATGGTTGGGCGATGACAACGTCTTACGACATTATCGTGGTTGGCGGTGGCATTGCCGGGCTGTGGGCGGCCAAGCGATGTGCCGACGCCGGATTTCGCGTGCTCCTGTGCGAGAAAGACCGCTGCGGTTCCGGTGCGAGCGGCGGGCCGCTTGGCGCTCTGCTTCCGCATTTGCCTGATACGACAAGTCCGAAGCGCATCTTCCAGTGGGCGGCCCTGCACAGTCTTTCAGATCTCATTCGCGAGATTGAAGCCGAAACAGGTCTGACGACCGGCTATCAGCGATGCGGTCGGCTTACGCCGGTCCGACGACAAACCTTCCTGCCACGTGCCCGTGCCAGTTCGGAGCATAGTGCCTTTGCGTGGGCATTCGACGCACGGGCCTACGCGGTGGAGGTCTTCCAGCCGGAAGACGTGGCGCAGTGGATGCCGCCATCGGCTGCGCCTTACGGCGTTGTCTTCGACACGATGTCGGCGAAGGTTGCGCCGCCAATGTACATTGCTGCCCTACGAGCCGCCGTGGCCAAGCGCGTAGACATTCGCGAGACCTGTGAGGTTATGAGCTGGGATGGGCAGCGCGGGCGTGCCACAACCCGCTGCGGTGACATGATCATTGCCCAACGGATGATCGTGGCAGCAGGTGTCGGTTCGTTTCCGCTGCTCGCGCAGGCCACCGGGCTGACCTACGGCCAAGGGGTGAAGGGCCAGGCCGTCGTGCTGGAACACACCGTTCCGGGCGATCACCCCATCCTCTATGACGATGGCGTATATATTGTCCCGCACGTTGGGCGCTGCGCCGTTGGGAGCACCAGCCAGCCGACATTTCAAGATCCGACGGCGATTGAAGATGCCAAACTTGAACCGGTCTTGGAACGCGCCGCAACGCTTATGCCGGCCCTCGGTGATGCCACGCGCCGTACGGCTTGGGCCGGTGTCCGCCCCCGCGCAGCCGCAAAGGATCCCATGGTCGGTTGCCTCGATCCTGACCGGTCTCTGTACGTGCTAACCGGCGGCTATAAGGTCACGTTCGGAATTGCCCACCGACTCGCCGAAGCCCTACTTGACGAGCTGATGGGTCGGGAAGATAGCGTTCGCCTTCCCGACACCTACCGTGCCAACTATCACGCATCGCAAGCGCAAGCCGAGATGCCGTAAGCCGCCCCGATCAGGTCGCGTCTGATGGCGGCGGGGCTTCGGGCTCAGTGCCCTCGCCGCCCTCACCATCACTGTCGCCATTCTCGCCGTCATCGGCGGACCCATCGTCGGGAATCCGCTCAACTGAAACGACCTTTTCGTCCGCATCCGTTCGGAAAATCAACACGCCCTGCGTGTTGCGGGAGGCAATACGAATGTCGTGGACCGGACAGCGGATCAATTGTCCTGCGTTGGTGACGAGAATGATCTGGTCCGTTTCCTCGATCGGGAACGAGGCGACCAGAGGCCCGTTGCGGTTGTTCACGACCATCGCGGCAATGCCCTTTCCGCCGCGGCCCGAGACACGATACTCGTAAGACGACGAGCGCTTGCCGTAGCCGCGTTCGGAAATCGTGAGAACGAATTGCTCTTTGGCGGAAAGCTCGGCGTAACGCTCCGGCGTCAGCTCGGCTTCGGCCAACGTGGTGCCGGCGTCGCCGTCGTCATCGTCAATGGTGCTGGCGCGCACCTCGTCGGCATCTTCGTCACCACCCTGCGCCCGGCGCACCATGGCGGCCTGTTTCAAATACGCAGCGCGCTCAGCCGGTGGCGCGTCGACGTGGGTCAGGATCGCCATCGAGATGACGGTGTCCCCCGACGCCAGGCGGATGCCACGGACACCGGTCGAATCCCGGCCCTTGAAAAGACGCACATCTGTGACGGCAAACCGAATGGCTTGGCCGCGCGCCGTCGTGAGCATGACGTCGTCGTGCGGCGTGCAAACTGCGACGTTGACGATGCGATCGCCTTCGTCGAGCTTCATCGCAATCTTACCGTTGCGATTGATGTTCTCGAAATCCGAAAGGCTGTTGCGGCGCACGTTGCCGGACTGCGTTGAGAACATCAGCTCCAGCGAGCCAAAGTCCTCGCTGGACTCAGGCAGCGGCAGGATGGTGGTAATCCACTCGTCCTGCGCAAGCGGCAACAGGTTGATCAACGCCTTACCGATGCCCTGTGGGGTCGACGCCGGTAGACGCCAAACCTTCATGCGGTAACACATGCCGCGGGACGAGAAGAACAACACCGGCGTGTGCGTCGATGCCATGAACAACTGCGTGACGAAATCCTCGTCTCGCGTCGTCAGGCCTGACCGGCCCTTTCCGCCGCGCCGCTGTGCGCGGTACGTGGTGAGCGGTACGCGCTTGATGTAGCCGCGATGGGTAACCGTCACCACGCAGTCTTCGCGCTGGATGAGGTCTTCGTCGTCGACATCACCGTCGACCGCATCGAGGATCTGGGTCTTCCGCGGTGTCGCAAAGTCCTCTCGGACGGTGCGCAGCTCGTCTGTGATGATGCTTACGATACGTGCACGGCTGGAGAGAATTTCAAGAAACTCTTCGATCTCCTTTGCCAGCTTCCGCAACTCATCGCCAATCTCGTCCCGGCCGAGTGCGGTCAGACGTTGCAGACGGAGATCCAGGATCGCCTGGGCCTGCTCAAAGCTGAGTTTGACGGTCCCATCCTCTTGCAGGCGGTGGCGCGGATCGTCGATCAGCGCAATCAAAGGCGCGACATCCGACGCCTGCCAGTTGCGTTCCATCAACTGATCGCGCGCATCGTTCGGCGTCGGCGCATGCCGGATGAGATGAATGATCTCGTCGATGTTTGCGACTGCGATCATCAGGCCGACAAGGACGTGGGCGCGATTGCGGGCCTTGCGCAAAAGAAACTTGATGCGCCGGCTGACCACCGTCTCGCGGAACTGGCAGAATGCGCTGATCATATCCAGCAGCGTCATCTGCTGCGGGCGACCGCCGTTCAGCGCGAGCATGTTGGCGCCGAACGACGTCTGAAGTTCCGAGTAGCGCCAAAGCTGGTTCAGGACGACATCCGGCACAGCGTCACGGCGCAACTGGATGACAATACGCATGCCGACGCGGTTCGATTCATCCCAGATCTCCGAGATGCCTTCGACCCGCTTCTCGCGCACGAGGTCTGCGATCTTCTCGATCAGGACCCGCTTGTTCACTTGGTAGGGGATGGCAGTGACAACGAGCGCTTGACGATCCTTGCGTATTTCCTCGACATCGACCGTCGACCGCATAACGACCGAGCCACGGCCCTTATGGTAGGCCGCCAAAATGCCGCCGCGTCCCAGGATTGTGGCGCCGGTCGGGAAGTCAGGGCCCTTTACGATCTCGCACAACTCTTCAAGCGTGATCTCGGGATTGGCGAAATACGCGATGCAGGCATCGATCACTTCGCCAAGGTTGTGCGGCGGAATGTTGGTTGCCATGCCCACGGCGATACCGCCGGCACCATTGACGAGCAGATTGGGAAACTTCGCCGGCAATTGTATCGGCTCTTCGCGCGAGCCGTCGTAGTTCTCCTGAAAGTCGACCGTATCCTTGTCGAGGTCATCGAGGAGATTGGCAGCCACCTTGGCCAGCCGGCTTTCCGTATACCGCATGGCGGCCGGCGGATCGCCGTCGACAGAGCCAAAGTTGCCCTGCCCATCGACCAGCGGCACCCGCATCGAAAAGTCCTGCGCCATACGCACCAACGCGTCGTAAATCGCGCCGTCACCGTGGGGGTGATAGTTGCCCATCACTTCGCCAACCGTCTTGGCCGACTTGCGATAGGGACGGTCATGCCGGTTCGTGGCCTCATACATGGCGTAGAGGATGCGCCGGTGTACCGGCTTCAAGCCGTCGCAGACGTCGGGAAGCGCACGGCTCACGATTACGCTCATCGCGTAGTCGAGATACGAGCGCTTCATTTCGTCCGTAATTGAGATCGGCCGGATGTCGCTGTTGTCGCTTCCGGATCCGCTCGGAGGATTATCGTTGTTGTCTGCCAACTGGTCGTCCCCAGATCTTGCGCCTGCACCAATCTTCCGACCGGTGCGCTTGCCGTTTCTATAGCAAATCTCACGTGATCGCGGTGCGTCATTCCGACCGCGTTTCGCAACCGAACGGCAGAAAGCCGTACCCACCCACAGAAATTTACATAAGCCCGAAGAATTGGGGTTTTATTGGGTGTTGTCCTGCGGCTATCGGACTTGCTGACGACACACTTAGGACCTAGGTCCTTCGCCAAGCGCGGCCGGTTTGTGCAGCGCAAAGATCAACCGAACAAGGATTGGGTATGACGAGATTTACCGCCACATTGGCTGCATTGATCTGCGGTCTTTCGTTAAGCACCGCGGCGGGGGCGTTGGATATTCCACAAGGTGTTTTTTACAAAGCTCAGCAGCCGAACCAATATCTGGCACGAGATCTGGTTCTTGGGGCGCAGGTCCTGGGCCCGACTGGTAAAATCATTGGCGATATTGAAGACTTGATTATGAATGACGACAACCAGATCATCGGTGTCGTTATGGGGGTCGGCGGCTTTCTTGGCGTCGGCGAGAAACGCATCGGGGTTCGCTTTCGCGCGCTGACGTTCGAAACGACTGACGGCAAAGTGGTTGTCAGTTTGCCGGAAGCGACGGAAGAGGTCCTGAAAGCCGTGCCTGCCTATGAGCGTGCGCAACCCGAACAGTCATTGTTCGATCGCGCAATTCAAAAGGCGAAAGAGCTGCGAGATAAGACGGCAGCAACGTCGGCCGACGCTTACAAGAAGGCCAAGGAAGAAGCCGGGCCGGCAATCGAACGCGCGAAGAAGGCCGCAGGCGAAGCTTACGAAAAAGCGAAAGACGCGGCTGGCAAGGCCTACGACAAAGCCAAAGAAACAACCAAGCCGACCGAGAATTAGTGAAAGCTACCGTTGGCGGCCATCGGCCGTCTTCAGCATGATATCTCCGGGTTGGCCGCACATTTGGCGCGGCCAGTCCGCTTGTCTATCGCGGGACCTTTACAGTTATGATTTTCCCGCCAAGCCCATCCACTTTGTCATGCGCGCGCACCGTTACGGTCTCTATGCCGGCCGGAATTTTGACACCGCTTAAGGAACGGGTGAACGGCTGCTCGTCCACATGCGGATGATACAAGATGCGCTTGCCGAGCACCGTCCCATCCGGCCCAACAACATCCCAACGATCGGCGTAGTGGCTCCACCCCGTATCGGCGTGGCGTACCGTCACGTCGAAGCGGTACGTGTTGTTCCCCTGCTTGGTGATTTTGACGTCGACGACATCTGCCTCGCCGGCCCATCCGTATGCCGGGCCAAAGAGAAGCATCGCCAGAAGAACGATGTGTCGAGCTAAGAAGTGTCTCATACGCGGCTCCCTGTTACTCCACTAACGCGAACTGTCTGCAAACGTATTGTTTTGGCGAAGCAAGGCGCATCCCGGCGCGCAACGGTGCAGCGCACTTAAAGCGTTTGCAAACCGACTAGCTAGCTTCGGCGCAAGTCGAGCTTGAAGCCGACGTGCGTGGCCTCGAACCCCAGCGTCTCGTAGAAACGCCGCGCGTCTGTGCGGCTGGCCGTTGATGTGAGCTGAACCATGCCGCAGTCCCTCTGCCGACACTGCTCGATAGCCCAGGCGATCATTTCGCGGCCAAGCCCCGTGCCGCGCGCTGTCGACGCAACACGGACGCTTTCAATCTGACCGCGCCATAGCCCGCGATGCGACAGCCCCGGAATGAAGGTGACCTGAAGGCACCCGACAATGTCTGCCACGCCGCGCCATGCGGCAACGGCCAGCAGCTGGTTCGCATCGCCCTCGATCGCATCGAAGGCGGCCAAATAGGCCGCGTCCGGCGGGTCACTCAGAACCTCACGGGTGCGACCCAACTCGTCGTCAAACAACAAACGAACAATCGCAGCAACGTCATCGCGGCGCGCTCTTCGCATTTGGAGATCGCCCATGAACGTGCCTCTCGGTCTGACGACAGTCGCGTGATGCGCTAGAACGGTATCTCGTCGTCCAGCGGTTTATCGAAACTCTCGCCGCCCGTGTTCCTCGAACCCGACGACGAACTCCCATAACGGTCGTCCGATGGTGGGCCGGCATCATAACCGCCCTGGCCACTATCCTGCATGCCGCCGGTACTCGGACCGTCACGCCCGTCCAACATCTGAAGCGAACTGTTGAAGCCTTGCAGAACCACTTCGGTTGAATAGCGATCCTGCCCGGACTGGTCCTGCCATTTGCGCGTCTGAAGCTGCCCTTCGATGTAAACCTTAGAGCCCTTGCGCAGGTACTGCTCAGCGACCTTGCAGAGGCCCTCGCTGAAAATCACGACGCGATGCCATTCTGTCTTTTCGCGCCGTTCTCCGCTATTGCGATCCCGCCAGCTCTCGCTGGTCGCGATGTTCAGATTGGCAATCGGACGCCCATCCTGTGTTCTTCGTATCTCTGGGTCACGGCCCAGATTACCGACCAGGATCACCTTGTTCACAGATCCAGCCATCGCGCTTTCCTCCGGCATTCCGCTCGCGGCAACGGGCATCAGACAGGTCAAACCTCACCCTCCGCCGACTTGCCCGAATCGGTGGGGTATTCGCTCACCGTAACGGGTTGCACACGCACACAACATCACGGCAACCCGATGGATGGTGATATCCACCAGTCAATTCAGTCGACAACCGCAATTTGTTCTATATATGTTCTTTTTGATCAAAGCAAGATGGTCCGACTGATTCCGTACCAGTCGCACGGACAGCGTGTCAGCCGGATGTCCCCACTTTGAAGCCGAGATTGTCTTTGAGCTGCTTGTCCATGTTTTGCGCTGGGGTGCAGTCGGCGGCTGTAATCTGCGCAAAGAACGTCGCCACGTCCCCGCGGAATTGCTGGCCGCCCACGCGTTTCGCAAGGCCGGTCGCAACCGAGCCGTCCGACCAGCGGCCCTGGCAGGCCAGTTGCGCCAACGTTGTTGAAAGATCCACGCCATAAAGCGGGCCGGCCGCAACAATTTGCGACGTTTCGATCAACCGCGTCCAAATCCGCCGCTCAGCACTGTCCGTCCACTTGCGGGACAAGGCCGGGTCGACGACAAGGCGCAGCGCCTCGCCTCCGGCAACGAGTTTTCGCAACTCCTCGTCGCCTATGCCCCGCAGCGTCGCTTTCAGCTTTTCGCGCTGGTCGTCGGTCAGCGGCGCGACCTTGACCGACGACAGGTCCGCAGACTGAAGCGCCGTTTCCGATGGCGGCAGTGTGTTCCAGACAGAGACCCAACGCAGATCTGCAGCTTTGAGACTCGCACCCGTCAAGTCCGCAGCGCGCAGAAATGCGTTTTGTAGATCAGCACCGTCGAGATTGGCATCGCGCAGCACGGCACCTTCGAGGTGGGCGTGCGCCAACAGCGCGCCCTGCATGTTCGCGTTCGAGAAATCTGCCGCTTGCAACTGTGCACCGGTCAGGTCCGCGCCCTCGAGCGAGGCAATCAGAAAGTTAACGCCCTGCGCCTGAACGCCACCGGTGATATCTGCCTTCTGCAACTTTGCCGAGGCGAAGTTCGTCCCAACCAGAATGCTGTAGTCCAGCGATGCCTTACGCAGGTCCGCTTCTTCGAGTTTTGCGCCCCGGAGATCAATACCCCGGAGCTTTGCACCCGACAGCAATGCCCGAGTGAAGTTCGCACCCCGCGCAGACGGGCAATTCGCGGCTTTACGGTCGTCCGTGAGGATGTAGATCGTGACGTCTGCGCACTGGAAGCGGACGTCTCTCAAGTCCGTTCCGACAAGGCTTGCGCCGTCCAAGTTGGCGCCTGTGAGGTCGGCCTGGTGCAGGTCCGATCGATCAAGGCGCGCATAGCGCAGATCACGCCCGCGTAGCGATAGTGTCGGCTCCCCCTCGGTCACCTGATCGTTCGGGACCAAGTCCACGTCGGTGACGATCAGATTGCGATGAAAGACGCCGAACAGCGAGCCATCGTCGCGGACTGCGACAAACGGAATCGCGAACCCGACCAGAATGGGCGCGTCCGCTGACGCGCTTGCCGCGAGTTTCGTATCCCGCATTTTGCTGGTCACGTAGCGGTCCAGCGCCTCGCCGGGAATTGTAGCAACAAAGAACGAGAAGAGTGTCACGATGGCAAAGACAACTGTCGTGACAACAACGGTGACGGGATGGCTAATCAGCGTTTTGCCGAACGCGCTGAAGAACGCGGCTTCGGGCCGAACGAGGAAAACACCGATTAGTGTCATCATCAGAATGTCCACACCCAGGGCGATCCGGTGCGACCACGTGATCACTTCGTCATGATAGGGCAGGAATTTGATCTGTACGAACAATAGAAGAAGGATCGGGATTGCCACTAGCGTGAGCCAGCTCATTCCGTGCAGAAAGGCCCCCATGATGATCGAGCGGTGAGGACCGGCAATGGCTTGCACAAAGAAGAAGTTGTGCAACTCAAGCCTGAGCGGATGCGTGCGACGCGACGTGCTCTCGAGCTGTTGCACGGCCAGATCGAACTCAAGTGTCTTGCGTGCCAAAAGGACCAGCTGCGTGACAATTCCGAGGTGGAACAAGACCAGCAGCACTGGCGCGAACTGAAAGAACTGAACCTGAGGGATTTCGATCCCAAAGATCGGGAGCTGAACCGGCTTTTCCAGCAGCAGGTCCCTATGCGTCACCCCAGCGACCGCAATCATCAGGTAGGCCATAACCAGCAAAAAAATCAGCCAACCCGTGTGCGCGGTGTCGCTCGAACGGTTCACGGCTTCAAGCAAGGAATACGGGTTTACGGGCGTGTCGACATCCGGCTCCTCTTGCGCCACGTCACTCATAACCAAATGCCTCTCGCTGACACGCCTAAGAAATTGGGCGGGAACTTAGCTGATTAGCGACAACCGTTATAGCGAAGGTTTTCCAACGGCGTAGGAGACCCGCCCCAGTGTGTTGCGGCCAGGTTACTTTCATCAGTGGCATGTCGAGTTTTCGTTCACCGCAGCAAAAAAGATCGACAGCCGGCCGCACGAGGTGTGCCAGTGCTTCACTCAGCCGTGCCTCACTCAGCCGCCCATGATTGAATAGCCGCCGTCCACCGGTATCGCCGTTCCCGTGACAAAGTCAGAGCCCGGGCCGGCAAGGAACACCGCAATACCGGCGAAGTCCTTCGGATCGCCCCATCGGCCGGCCGGGGTGCGATCAAGGACCCGTTCATGGAGTCCACTCACGTCGGTTCGGGCTTTGCGCGTCAGATCCGTATCGATCCAACCGGGCAGAATGGCATTGGCCTGGATGTTATCGGCGGCCCAGGCGGTCGCAAGCGCACGGGTCATTTGCACGACAGCGCCTTTGGTTGAGGCGTATGCGGCAGAAAACGGCAACCCGAGTATCGATGCCATTGAACCGATTGTAATGACCTTGCCACCACCTTGCGCCTTCATCGCCGGATAGACCGCTTGCGCGCAATTGAACGTCCCTGTCAGGTTCACATCATGAACCTTTTGCCATTCGTCCAAGCTGTAATCCTGTGGCGGTTTCCGAATGTTCATGCCGGCGTTTGCCACCATGATGTCGACCCGCTCGAACCGGTCTTTCACATGATCGACCATGGCGGCCACGCTGCTACGGTCTGCAACGTCAACTTCGCAAGATGCGGCCGTTATGCCGTTGGTCTGAAGCGCCTCAACAGCGGATGCAAGTTTGGCTCGGTCGCGCGCAGCCAGTACGACACTGGCGCCCGCGGCGCCGAGCCCTTCGGCGATGCCCAACCCGATTCCGCCGTTTCCGCCGGTGATAATTGCAACCCGGCCTGTTAAGTCAAACAACGACATGCCTGTCCTCCCACCATCCAATCTTGCTGTAAGACTCTTATGTCACGAGCGCCAGACGCAAGCGACGAATTCGGTCATGGTTCCGGCAGACAGGCCGGATGCGGCACTTGGGCCGCTCGCGCGCAGATCAAGACCGTGCAAGGTCGCACGGGTCGAGAACGTCGGCGCAGCGGGCAGGACGGCCGTCCGACTTGTGTGTGAATGAGTGGAGGAAGGCGTGGCAGCCTACGACTGTGCAAAGTGCCCTGGTTACTGCTGCTCGTACCCGGTGATTGCCGTTACCAAGCGCGACGTGACGCGACTTGCCAAGCACTTTGGCCTAACGTTTAGCGCTGCCGAGACGCGATTTACCAAATCCGACCACGGGTACAAACGCATTCTTCGGCGAAAGCGTGACCCGCACTTCGGCGGAATCTGCACTTTCTTTGATCGCACTGCGCGCAACTGCTCCGTGTACGCCGCACGGCCCGCTGTCTGTCGAAGTTTTCCAGGGCAGGGCCGGTGCGGCTACTACGACTTTCTCTCGTTCGAGCGTGAGACGCAGAACGATCCTGACCATATCGCGCTGACGAATTCCGGCAGTTGGCGTTAAGCGTGCACCAGCCCGCTTAAGGCGCAAGGCCCGAACTTCGAACTCATGCTGGACATCTGCAGCCGGAAGCAGCAGCGCCGAAGACAAATTTGACAACCACTGGTTTGATATCGTCGCAACAGGTCGCTCGTTGCTGAACCGCACGTTCGGCAACATTGCCATGCCACTAACGCACATGATCGGAGTCCGAACACAATGCTGAAACTCATGACGTTTGGGCCGGCCTTCGGCTTGGCGGATCCTTCGCCGTTCTGCCTGAAGGCCATGATTCTGTTGAAGATGGCCGGTTTGCCGTTCGAGACGGAAGTCGGCGACGTGCGGAAAATGCCGAAGGGAAAAATTCCGGTTTTGGTAAACCCTAACGGCCAAATGGTGCCAGATACGACGCTGATACGGTTCCATCTCGAAACCGAGCATGGGGTCGATTTCGATACCGGGCTGTCACCAGCGGAGCGCGGCGCAGCTTGGGCATTTGAGAAACTGTGCGAAGATCAGCTGTATTTCGCCACCGTTCATGAGCGGTGGCTGATTGACTCCAATTTCGACGCTGGCCCACGCTCATTCTTCGATGCCGTCCCAGCGCCGATGCGGCCACTTGTAATCATGATGGTGAGAAAGCAAGTCAAACGCGACCTTTACGGTCACGGGCTCGGACGTCACTCGCGAGACGAGATCGTGACAATTGCCAATCGCGGCTTTGATGCGATCAGTGCCTATTTGGGCGACAAGCCGTGGCTGATGGGCGAAACACCATGTGGCGCGGATGCGTCCGTTTGGTCGGCCGTTGCTGCGGCAGCCGTTGAGTGTTTCGACAGCGCCATCACGCGCCACGTAAACGCGACACCGAACCTCGTGGCATATCGTGATCGCGGCTTGGCACGCTGGTTTGGCAGCGAGGCAGCAACGGGGCGAGCCGACGCCGCCTAACGCCATTCAGATGTATCTGGTCAGATGGAGCTGGACGATCCCGTATCTCGATCCGAAGACTCTATCGGCGTTCGATTTCACCACCTGGCGCTGTGAGAACTTTCTGAGACGTCAGACTCAGCCAGATGTCCTCGGCGTGAACATGCTTTGCGGCGCCAAACAAGAGAGCGGCCAGTAAAAGTAGCGCGGACAGAACCAGGCCCAACGTGGTGGCAATGGACTTCATAACAAGCTCCCAGCAGTATCGCTGCGAGACGGAAAATGCCGCCTCACCCTCTGGGTCGCCGCAAGGAGTATAAATGTTTCCGACTTACTGCCAGACCACGCGATAAAGGTCGAAACGCCGATCGCGAAAGTTGCGAACGGACCCTTCACGGCGCGCCGCGCGCAAGTCCGACAGCCGCAAGTCCGCGAACGCGATGGTCTCGGTGTTCGGTCCGGTATCGGCCGCGACACCATCTCGGGCGAAGGCGAAGTCACATGGGGTCAGGATGCAGCTTTCTGCATAATGGATGTCCATATTCTCAACGTTCGGCAGGTTGCCAACGACGCCGGAGAGCGCAACGAACATCTGGTTTTCGATCGCCCGCGCATGGCAGCAATAACGGACCCGCAAGAAGCCGCGGCGTTCATCCGTACAGAACGGCACAAACAGGATCATCGCGCCCTGATCCGCCAGATGGCGCGCAAGTTCCGGGAACTCGGCATCGTAACAGATCAGGACGCCGATCGGCCCACAGTCGGTATTAATTGCGTCGACCCGGTTACCGCCGCGAATGTCCCACCAATAAGCTTCATCCGGAGTGGGGTGAATCTTGTCCTGCCGGTGGACCGAACCGTCGCGCAGAAAGACGTACGCCACATTATGAATGGCCCCGTCCTTCATCCGTGTCGGATGGGAGCCGCCAATGATGTTGACGTTGTAGCTCACAGCGAACTGCGACATGAACGCAATGAACCAGTCCGTGTACGTCGAGACACGTTCCATTCCGTCCTTTGGCGGCAATGGTTCCTTTTCGAGCGACAGCAGCTGGTTCGTGAACAGTTCCGGAAACACGACAAAGTCTGAGCGATAATCAGACGCGACGTCGACAAAGTACTCGACCTGCCGCTTGAACTCGTCCTGATGGCTGATCCCGCGCATTTGCCATTGGACGGTCGCAACTCGGACAACCTGCTGCGGGCTCAGCGTTGGCCGGTTTGCCGTCACCGAGCTTTGCTCGTCATAACGCGGATTGTGCCACAGCATATGAGTTGCATAGCCGGCTGATGCGGTGTCGCTGCTATCGTACTTCGGCAGCACGCCGATTGGCTCGAAGTCCTGGGCGAGGTGAAAACCGATCGCCTGATCGCGGATCTGGCGTTCCTGGACGGCCTTGATGTAGTCCATCGGGTCCGGAAACCGCTTGCGGCGGCGATTGTACCCTGGCATGCGCCCGCCAAACACGATGCCTTTGAGCCCCCAATCCTCACAGAGGTTCTTTCGCGCGCGATAAAGGCGCTGCCCGATCCGCAGTCTGCGATGACGCGGATCGACGCTGACTTCCATGCCGTAGAGATGATCCCCGTCCGGGTCGTGGCGGGCCGCATAGCCATTGCCCGTAATCTCCGCCCACGTGTGTGTGCGGAGCGCAATATCTCCGGATATCACGAACGTGGCCGCATGGCCGACAACCTTGCCGTCGTATTCGGCGACGAACTGTCCCTCAGGAAAGTTGTTGATCTGCCCCCGCACTTGCCGCGCCGTATAGCCTTCGTTTGCGCCGTAGACCCGTTTGGACAGCGCGGCGATGGCGGGAACGTCGGACAGCTGAGCAAGCCGCAAGACAAGTTTGGCCTTCGAGACCGGTTCGGTTTCCGCGGCGACCTGCACCTCGCCATTCGTTTTCGCGCGTTGATCCAATGTTATGTGCCCTTCAAACCGCGACGCGGCTGCCTATCACGAGTCGACCCAACCCCATACAATGGCTACGTTTCAGACCGTCCGAGGCGTTCCGTCTTGAGCCACGACCATCTCCCGCACCTTGTACAATAGCCGTACGTCCGTGGATTGCCTGTGGCGCTCCATGGCCCTCCTTTTCGCACCAAGATTTGCCATGGCCACACGTCGTGCACCTTAGAAACTCCTGCTTCGACTCCGCCTCCGTCGAAGCGAATGCGCGCGCAGGACTTAACCAACTGACAAGCGTTGGATCAGTCGCACCGGGCCGACCTCGCGAAGATAAGCTGTCGATGCCGTAGCCGTGAGATGGCGATTAGGACTTGCTCATCCAATACGCCCGCGCCTGCCTGTGTTCGAAAACTCTAGCATTTGCCAGGTTGCATTGGCATGGCCGGAGCTACGGCTTGTCCACTTTTGCGAACGTTTTGCTCGCCAAAGGCTCCAAGCCTGACTTCACTCGGGCCGGAAAGATCATTAAGCTGATGAATTCCAGAGTCGACAACCGGAGCATTCGTATGCCGAAGATTTTCGATTTGACCGCGGTCGAATGGCCCGAGGACGACGAAGACTTTTGGCCGAAACCAAAACCTTCTGAGTTTCAGTATTACACCCCGCACCACTTTGGTGGGCGGACGCAGCCTGTCCGCTTCTCGATCGCCACGGCCAGCCTTGCCGATGAGGAGCTGTCCGATGATGAACTCCCGGACGCACAGCTCAGGTCGCTGCAGCCCCAACACTCCGGTTTTTTCGGATGGATGCGCGGCCTGTTTGGTGGCAGGCAAGGCGGCGACGGCAAGGCCATTCCGGTGCGCACGATCGGCGAGCAACACGTGAAAGACGATCTTGGCTGGATCCCGAGCGTCAAGGATTGGCTGAAGCACCTGGACGTTCAGCCCTGGATGGGTCGAACCGTGTACCGGCCATCTCAGGGAGAGAGGTAAGGCCGACGAGTGGATGCCGGGGCCAATCGCTGCGGAGAGAGCAACGCGACACGCTTTGCTTCGGTTCCGCCTAAATCGACGCGAAGACTTGGTTGACGAAGAGAAATCCTGCAATTCGGTAAAGCCGCCGCATAGTTCCATTCTGGCAACGATTGGCTGTTACACCAATGGCTGGCCGACAGTGGTCTTACAAAGTCCAGACACCGGTACCTGAGAATGTTCGATCGCGTCGACATACGTCACATGCTGCGCCAAATCGCCTTGTTCGGCATCTCAGCCTATGTTGGCACCGTTGGCCTCATGTATGTCGGCCAGCGGAGCCTGATATTCGGGACAAACACAGATGTCGGCCGCAAGCTTCTGACACCTGGTTTCCTCCCGATTGCCGGAAGCAAACGCATTACCATCGTAACCGCAGACGGCGAACGCCTCGCTGGCTGGTACGCGCGACCACAACCTGAAAAACCGGTTTTTCTCTTCTTGCACGGCAAGGGCAGCGGTCTCGCGGTGATGAAGTGGCGTTGGCAACGCATTCGCAAGACTGGTGCCGGCGTTCTGGCATTCTCGTATCGTGGCTATCCAGGTTCGACCGGCAGACCAAGTGAAACCGGGCTCATTGCCGATGCGAACGCGGCATTCGCCTGGCTGCGGCAGCGACATAAGCCGGACGAGATCGTGATTCACGGGCTGTCTCTCGGAACCGGCGTCGGCGTCGCCCTGGCAGCGAACGTGAGGGCCCGTGCCTTGATCCTCGAGGCCCCGTTTACAGCCGTCGTAGACGTTGCCGCGGAGCGGTATCCGTTCTTGCCGGTGCGCTGGCTCATGTGGGACCCATTTCTGTCGCGGGAACGCATCGCGCATGTGCGGATGCCGATCATGATTGCGCACGGGACAGGCGACACAGTCATCCCGTATCATCACGCGGAACGCCTGTTTGCCCGGGCGCAAGAGCCGAAGACACTCGTCACAATGCCGGGTAGCGACCACAATACACTTGTTCGCGATGGACTATACGCCCACATCTGGCGCTTTCTTCAGCACGATGCCGGTGGTTGATCCCTCAGTTGATCCCTGGCCACGCGTGGCGCTGTTTCCACAAGCCAATCGGGAAGTGCTGAGCTAGCCGCGGTTCTATCGCGTATGAATGGGTTCGGACCAATCAAGCATCTATAACATCCGTCCGCCAGACCGCCGCCCAAAAGGACGTAGAGCCCCATGAGCAAGTCGCCGGCCCGCGCCAGGACGTCTGCAAACCTCAAAATCTCTAACGGAGATAAGCGCTCGTCGGCGCCGAGCCCGAAAAAGCCGTCCAAGCGTTCAAAGCCGGCTGTCCGCGCGGCCAAGGCCAAACGCAAGGCGCCTTTGACTACGGCACCGGATACGGGCGTTATTCACGTGCAAGGCGCGCGTGAGCACAATCTCAAGAACGTCGATCTGACAATTCCGCGTGACAAGCTGATCGTGTTCACCGGCCTTTCCGGCTCCGGAAAGTCCTCGTTGGCGTTCGACACAATCTATGCCGAAGGCCAGCGCCGCTACGTCGAAAGCTTGTCAGCGTACGCGCGGCAGTTCCTCGAAATGATGCAAAAGCCGGATGTGGATCACATCGATGGCCTGTCGCCGGCGATCTCCATCGAACAAAAGACAACCAGCCGGAACCCGCGATCGACCGTTGGCACCGTCACGGAGATCTATGACTACTGCCGGTTGTTGTTCGCCCGCGTCGGCGTTCCATATTCGCCGGCCACCGGATTGCCGATTGAGAGCCAGACCGTCAGCCAAATGGTCGACCGTATTCTGGAATTGCCCGAAGGCACACGCCTGTATCTCCTGAGCCCAATCGTCAAAGGGCGCAAAGGCGAATTCAAAAAGGACTTGGCCGAGCTGCAAAAGCGCGGCTTCCAGCGCGTAAAGGTCAACGGTGCGTTTCACGAGATTCCGGACGCACCGACGCTCAACAAGAAGTACAAGCACGATATCGATGTCGTCGTTGATCGCGTCGTCGTACGGGGCGACGTTGCGACTCGCTTGGCCGACAGCCTTGAGACGGCGCTAGAGCTGTCGGACGGTCTGGCCATTGCGGAGTTTGCAGATCAGGCGCTTGATGCGGAGGCGACCAAGGGTCCGAACCGATCCAAGAACGACACGCATGAGCGCATCGTCTTTTCCGCACGGTTTGCCTGCCCGGTCTCCGGCTTTACGATCGACGAAGTGGAACCGCGCCTGTTTTCGTTCAACGCACCCGCCGGCGCATGCCCGAGTTGCGATGGGCTTGGCACCGAGTTGAAGTTCGAGCCGGATCTGATCGTGCCGGATGGCTCTCTATCCCTCAGGCAAGGGGCGATCGTACCCTGGGCGAAGACCGGCGCGACATCCCCTTATTACGAACAGACGCTGCAAGCACTCGGTCGCCATTACAAGTTCAAGATGACGACGCCGTGGAACGAGTTACCGCGAGAGATTCAAAACGCCATCCTGTTTGGTTCCGGCTCCGAAGACATTTCGTTTGTCTATGAAGACGGCTTGCGAAAATACAAAACCAAAAAGCCGTTCGAAGGCGTGCTTCATAATATTGAGCGGCGTTGGCGGGAAACAGAAAGCCAATGGGTGCGCGAAGAACTCTCACAGTTCCAAGGCAATCATCCATGTGCCGCCTGCGGTGGTTACCGGCTGAAGCCGCAAGCGCTGGCCGTTAAAATCGGCGGCATGCATATTGGCGAAGTTTGCGATCAGTCGATCCGGGCCGCCAATCAGTGGTTTGCCGACATTGAAGAAACGCTCACGGCCAAGCAGCGGGAAATCGCGACGCGTGTTCTCAAGGAGATCCGTGAACGCTTGCAGTTTCTGGTTGATGTCGGTCTGGACTATCTCACGTTGTCGCGCGCATCCGGGACACTGTCAGGCGGTGAAAGCCAACGCATTCGCCTGGCGTCACAGATCGGGTCCGGCTTAACGGGTGTCCTTTACGTTCTGGATGAACCGTCGATCGGTCTCCATCAGCGCGATAATGAGCGCCTGCTCGGCACGCTCCGCCATCTCCGCGACCTCGGCAATACCGTCATCGTTGTCGAACACGACGAGGATGCGGTGCGCACGGCGGACCATGTCGTCGATATAGGGCCGGGCGCGGGCGTCCACGGCGGGACCATCGTTGCGCAAGGCACGCCGGATGACGTAATGGCGACGGAAGACAGTCTTACGGGACAATATCTGGTCGGCGCCCGCCAGGTTCCCATTCCGGACAAGCGCCGCCGAGGCAAGGCGGGACGTCAGTTGACGGTCACCGGCGCGCGCGAGAACAACCTGCAGGACGTGACCGCCTCGATCCCGCTCGGCGTCATGACGTGCGTGACCGGCGTCTCGGGCGGCGGCAAGTCGACGTTACTGATCGATACCATCTACCGTGGCGTTGCACGCCGCCTGAACGGCGCCCGCGCGCAGCCCGGCGCGCACGATGGACTCGAGGGTCTGCAGCATCTCGACAAGGTGATCGATATCGACCAGTCGCCGATCGGGCGCACGCCGCGCTCGAACCCGGCAACCTACACCGGTGCATTCACACCAATCCGCGAGTGGTTTGCCGGTCTGCCTGAAGCCAAGGCTCGTGGCTATCTGCCCGGTCGCTTTTCATTCAACGTCAAATGCGGCCGCGGCGAAGCCAGTCAGGGCGACGGCGTTATCAAGATCGAAATGCACATCCTGCCCCACGGCTATGTGACATGCGACCCATGCAAAGGTGCGCGCTACAATCGCGAAACGCTCGAGATCAAGTTTCGCGACAAGTCTATTGCCGATGTTCTCGACATGACGGTCGAGGACGCCTGTGGCTTCTTCCAGGCCGTGCCGGCTATCCGCGACAAGATG
>JBCDAH010000057.1:0-28713 GCA_039186015.1 Pseudomonadota bacterium | reverse complement strand
AGCGTGAGCAGTGGAATGAATCTATTAACGTATACGCGCTGATTTCATGTCGTGCACCATGTCGAAATGGGAAAGCCGATTTCCGGCATTCCAGTGCGACAACCACGCTTTCGTGTGAAATGCATTCTTGCACTCGGTCGCATTGCACACGAAAGCGTGGTTGTCGCACTGGAATGCCGGAAATCGGCTTTCCCATTTCGACATGGTGCACGACATGAAATCAGCGCGTATACGTTAATAGATTCATTCCACTGCTCACGCTACAACACCAATACGAAGCGTCTAACTGAAGACATGTTTCGCAGTGTTTTCCACCAAATCCGCGACGTCATCACGCCGTAAGTACCGCGCACAGACCTGCCGCGCATAGGCGGAATTGGCAAGTTCGGCGCGCACAGTGTTTGGGTATTGCTTTGCCCGACACGGCTCTGAACCGGGACCGTAGGGTCTTTAACTGCGCTGTTCGCGAGTTTTTACGTGCGCTACCGCTCGCGACAAGCGCTCGCTACTTGAGCGCGTTTTAGTTGGCGCTGTTCGCACGCTCGCAGGCTCGCGGCTCGAGCGCTGGCCATCCTGCGAGGATGATCCCCGGCTGGAGCAGCCATGAGCGATCAACAACCAGCGTGGGCCAGCCGTCTCGCACCCCAGGCCGCGAATGCGACCTGCATGCATCAGCCGCGATCCCGCAATAGGCGCGCTTTTTCACGCTGCCAGTCCCGACGCTTCTCCGTCTCGCGCTTGTCTTGCAGTTTCTTACCTTGCGCCACAGCAAGCCGCAGTTTGGCGAACCCTCGCGCATTGAAATATAGCTCCAACGGCACAATCGTCATGCCCTGCCGCTCTGTCGCGATCGCCAGTTTCACGATTTCGCGCTTTGACAGCAGCAGGCGGCGGGGTCGCCGCGCCTCGTGATTGAAGAACGCGCCGGCCTGCTGGTACTCTGGAATATACGCGTTCACCAGCATCACGCCGTCGTTCTCAACCGACGCATAGCTTTCGGCAATATTGGCTTGACCGGAGCGCAGCGACTTGACCTCGGTTCCCGTCAGGGCAATCCCGGCTTCAAATGTTTCGCCAATCGCGTACTCGTAACGCGCTCGCCGGTTTTCCGCGATCGTCTTGTGACCACCGCTCTTTTTCTTGTCAGCCATTGTCATACGCGGCCCGGTTCGTCCGGCCGCTCTCTTATCTTTTGAGTCTTTTGAGCTGTTGCAGGCGATCAAAGCCTATGAGAACGCACCGCACGCGATCAATCCTGGACTCGTTGCCCAGAACAGCAACCGGATACAGTTTCAGCTCACGAGCCACGGCCTGCTCCATTTGCCGTTGCCGCTGGCCTGCGCCTCCACCCCAGCACTGAGGACACCTGATCTAAGATACGGCCTCAATCCCCGCATGTCGCATTGCGGCATCGACGGCCGCCTTCGTGTCATCGCGGATCGGCGCCAGTGGCAACCGTGTGTCCGGCTCCCCGAACCCAATCCGCGAGACGGCGTATTTGACCGGCCCAGGGCTCGGCTCCATGAACAAGGCATCGTGCAATGGCATCAGGCGGTCTTGCAGCTCCAGCGCGGAGCGGAAATCGCCCCGCAACGTCGCGGCCTGGAACTGCGCACACAACGCCGGCGCCACATTCGCCGTCACAGAAATGCAACCCATCCCGCCGTGCGCGTTGAATGCCAGCGCCGTGGCGTCTTCCCCGGACAGCATCAGGAAGTCCGGCCCGCATGCCTGACGCTGCAGCGATGCCCGCGCCAGATTGGCCGTCGCATCTTTGACGCCCACGACGTTTGGCAATGCCGCACACCGCGCCATCGTGTCCGGCATCATGTCCGCGACAGTGCGGGGCGGCACGTTGTACATAACCATCGGGATGGCGACGGCATCGTTAATCGCCTTGATATGCAAAAACAGCCCATCTTGTGTGGGCCTGTTGTAGTACGGCATGACGACCAGGATCGCATCAGCCCCAACCGACTTGGCGTGTGTGGCAAAATCGATGGCCTCGTCCGTCGCATTGGATCCCGCGCCAGCGATGACGGGGACGCGCTTGTTCGCGACTGAGACGCAAAGTTCGACAACCCGTTTGTGCTCTGCATGGGACAATGTCGGGCTTTCACCGGTCGTACCGACAGGAACCAGCCCGGTCGAGCCCTGATCGATTTGCCATTCCACAAAGCGACGAAACGTCTCTTCATCGACAGTGCCATCCCGAAATGGCGTCACCAATGCCGGCATTGATCCACGAAACATGTCGGTATTCCTCTAGGTCTTCCTCCCGGGGCCGGCTGTCGGACGGCTTTGGGTCCGGTCACTTAGCCAGTTCTACCCGCCGGCGATTGCTCATGTTCATGACCGCACTGACACGAACGCGACTCAACGTGATCGGATGCGTCCGTCAGCCCCTTGATGACGAATACCGCCGTTGCTAGCGTCGCACCGCGCAAAGCGGCCACCGTAACGCACAGACATAGGCCGAAGCCGGTACCGGAGCAAGAAATTGCGCGCGTGCTTCGCGGAAAGCCGTACATTGCGGCGTGCACAGGAACCGACCTTATGGCGCCCATCCTGGTCGCGGTTCAGTCTTTCCTCGTCGCAAGTCTGCTTGCGGCAACTGCTGTGTTTCCGGCCTATGCGGTCACGCCGCCCCGGCCGGATGCCAATCCGCAGCGCCTGGCAAAGAAAGTCCAGCAGGAAACTGATCGGTTCCTGTCCAAGCGCGAGGCCGAGTTTCGCAACGCGGTGACGGCGCTCGTGAAACCCATTGCGAGCCGGGCTGTATCTGCTGATGACCGCAAGCAGCTCGCCGCCGCTGTGAAGGCGGTGCGGCGCGGCAACCAAAGGCAAGTCATTATGCATCGCGCGGCATTGGCAGACCCGACGGCGATCAAGATCGTCGATTGGATGCGGCTGCGCAGTGGCGTCGGCAGACTTGGCGACTTCACCAAGTTTCTCGTCGAGAACCCGCATTGGCCGACAAAACGCTGGGTGCGGCGGCGCATGGAGCAGGCCGCCTTTGTCCAAGGTGGCGCGGTTGATCAGCTGATTCAACTCTTCACCAGGTTTCCGCCGGTCACGGGTATGGGGCAGGCGGCACTGGCATCCGCCAAACTGGCCCGCGGCGACGCAAAGGCGGCAACCGCGCTGGCCCGGCGAGCGTGGCGCTCGAACGGCTTATCCAGCGCCGTTGAAGGCGGATTTCTGCAACGCTTCGGCGCACTGCTTACCCCTGACGACCACTTGGCCCGCGTCAATCATTTGCTGGCGGCCGACTACAGTTCGACGCGTGCCCGCCGCACGCGCGTGGCATCTGTCCGGCGGTTGCTGCCGTTTCTAAAGGACGACGCAACACGCAAAATCGTTGCCGCACGGATTGCCATCTATCTCGATGCCAAGTCGGCGGACAAAGACCTCGCCGCCCTGCCGAAGCCAGCCCAGGAAGATCCGCATCTGCGCAGGCAGCTCGCGCAGCGATTACGTCGCAAAAAACGGCTCAAGGCCGCAAGCGAGATGTTGGCGAAGCTGCCGGCGGGCGAAGCCAGTCATGCCGCGGAGATGGACTGGTTGATGCGCGAGCGGCTGGCCAGAGCGATGATGGCATCACGTGAGCACAAGCTGGCATTCGCGCTTGTCCGCGATGCCAGGCCCGAAGACGCGAACGAGGCCAATGTGCAGGCCTTTCTTGCGGGCTGGTTGGCGCTGCGCAGGTTGAAGCAACCAAAAGCTGCGCTGGCCCAGTTTCAGCGTTTTGTCGCCCTCGCCGATGGACCACTTAGCCGCTCGCGCGCCGCATACTGGCTCGGGCGCACACATCGTGCACTCGGCAATCGCGCCGCAGCCCAGAAGGCCTTCGATCGCGCGGCCGGATATCGCGACACCTTCCACGGTGCGCTGGCCCGGGTCGACCGTGCCGCGCCAAACCGGAAACTGGACTTGCCGTATCCAGAGATGCCGACCACGGCAGACGCTGCAGCCTTTGCCAAGGCGGACGTAATCCAGGCCGCCGTCATCGCGCACAAGGCGAAGCTCCCGGCGTCACTCGTCCGGGCGCTGTTCGGCGCATTTGCCTGGCGGGTCGACGATCCCGCTCAGATCGTACTTGCAGCCCAGCTTGCCGAGGTTCTGGGAAACACGCAGATATCGGTTCGCACCGGCAAAGCTGGCGTTGCACGCGGCCACCCACTCTACATCTATGCCTATCCGATCCATAGGTTTCCGAAGTTCGAGCCCTTGACGAAACCACCACGCCCCGAGGTGATCCTCTCGATCGCGCGGCAGGAAAGCGAGTTCAATACCGCAATCGTGTCAAGTGCGGGCGCACGGGGCCTGCTCCAGGTCATGCCGGCGACGGCGCGCGGCGTCTGTCGGGCCTACCGCATCCAGTGCAGCGTCAGCGCGTTACGGTCGAACCTTTCGTTCAACGCCAAAATCGCGGCGGCTTACATTAGCGATCAGATGGCCACCGTTGATGGCAACATGATCCTCCTGCTCACAAGCTACAATGCCGGCCCCGGACGGACGCGACAATGGCTCCGCAACCGCGGAGATCCCCGCAAAGCCCAGCACGATGCATTGGACTGGGTGTATGGAATTCCGTTCGAGGAAACGCGGCTCTACGTCCAGAAAGTGCTCTCCAATATGCAGGTCTACCGCGCGCGTCTTGGCGACAAGACCGGGCCGGTGCGGATCGATCGCGATCTTGGTTTGTCCACGATCGACTAGGACATTTCAGATTTCGCTGGAACCGTCCCGCGTGTGCCGTATCGTGCGCTGCCGAAGGCTTTCCATCATCACAAGAGCCCGCAATGGCCCAGCTCCAGACTGAACCAGATACACCCGGCACCTGGGACACAACGACGGCGTCGTGGCTGCCCATACATATGACCACACAGGATGGACTGCGGCTGTCCGGTCGCCATTACCCGGCCCCGAGATCGTCCCGGCGCGCAGTCGTCTGCCTGGCAGGTCTGACCCGAAACGTCCGCGATTTTGATAGGGTCGCCGCCGCACTCAGCTCCGGCCCGCATGCGCGAGACGTCTATTGCCTCGACATGCGCGGACGTGGCGGATCGGATCACGATACCGACTGGCGAAACTATACTGTGCTGGTCGAAATGTTCGATGTTCAGGACTTTATGACCGTGTTCGGGCTGCACGATGTTGCGCTGATCGGAACCTCGCGCGGCGGCCTGATCGGCATGGGCCTGGCGGCGACGCAGCCAACGCGGCTTGGCGCGATTGTGTTGAACGACATTGGCCCGGTGATCGAGCCCAGCGGACTGGCGCGGATCTCCGGCTACGTCGGACAGACCCCGGTGCCTGCAACCTGGGACGAAGCGATTGCGCTGTGTCGCAAACTGGCCGGTCCCGATTTCCCAGACGTTGACGACGCCGAATGGGCCGCCGTGGCGCGCCAATGGTTCAACGAGGAAAACGGCCACCCGGCCGTCAGCTACGATCCCGATCTTGCAAAATCATTTCTCGAGTCGAAAAGCGGCATTCCAGACCTGTGGCCGTTGTTTGGCGCGCTGAAGCGCGTTCCCTGTCTCACGCTCCGTGGCGCGCTGTCCGATTTATTCAGCGAAGCCACGCTCGACGCGATGGCGCAGAAGCACCCGCGGTTCCGATCTCACACCGTGCCGCGGCAGGGCCATGCCCCGCTGCTGCGTGATCCGGAGACAATTGAAGTGATCAGCACGTTTCTTAGAAGCGCCGATCTTACAAGCGCCGATGCACCGACCGAAACCATACAGCGGAATGACACCGGATTGGATCAAGCCTCATAATCAAGTAGTCGGCGCGCACGCCACGCCAGTCATGATCGCCAAACAGACTTCGACAGACTTGGAACGCACTTACACTTCCCCGCGATCCAGCCGGCGTGAGAACTCCGTCTGGCCGCCTGTTGCCAGGATCCGGGCCTGCTCAATCCAGTTCTCGCGCTCAATGCGTCCATTGAAATCGAGGACGGCGTTGACCCGTTCGATATCTGATGCCGTCCAATTCGCGATCTCTTCGTAGTTCGTCACGCCGAGCTGAAGCAGTTTGCGTTCGATCAGGATTCCGATTCCGCGTATCCGCTTGAGATCATCACTCGCACCCGGACCTGGGCGCGGAGATCCGGCCGCACTCGTCGTAGGAACGGCCGTCGCTTTCGGCGCAGCTCCAACCGCCGCGGCACTGGCAGCAACGGCCGCAGCTGCAGCCGCTGATGCACCCAGTGCAGCTGACGCGCTGGCTTGCCCAGCCCTGGTCGACCGTACGGGATCGGAAGAGACATCCTCGTCATCCAACCAGTCGGAATCCCCTTCGACTTCGAACGCAAGCAGGCGCGCCTGATCGACCCAGTTTTCACGCGAGACTTGATCGCCGAGGCCGAGCTCGGCACCGACCCGCGACGCATCATCAGCCGACCACGAGGCAATTTGGCTGTAGGTCATTACGCCAAGACCATTCAGCCGGCGCTCCAAAAGTATGCCAATGCCCCTGATCCGTTTGAGGTCGTCAGGCTGGTCGGGGCGAAACGCACCTTCTGGCCCGACCAGGGCAGACGATCGCACCGAACGCAAAGCCTGAAGGTTCGCGCGTGCGCCTGACGCGTCACCAGTTGCGGCTCCGGCGTCAGAGAGTGTTCCGGTCAGGCGTCGCGCCTGCCCGACCCAATCCTCTCGTGCGATCCGCGCACTTCCGAGCAATCCGTCAAATCTCTGAACGTCAGCCGGCGACCAACCGGCAATCTGAGCAACGCGCGTCACGCCATGCGCATGCAAAACCTGCGCAATCTCGGGATTGACGCCGGAGATCACCGTCAAGTCGTCGCGGTCACCGATACGCGCGGCATCGGCGGCCGGCGTTTCCGGCGCGGCGCTGGAAGCCGCTTCCGATGACGTTCCCGCCGACACGACCGTTGCCGCAGCGGCAGCCGCTGCGATCATGCCGGCATCAAAGCCCGGGCTTGTCTCCCTCTCCGGTTTGGATGGGGGCGACAGTTCGATGGTTTCGATGCGCGCGGCAACCGTCGCGCCATCTGCCGTACCGGACGCGGCAGGCAGGAGATCAGCATCGAGGTCTGGTTCTGACTCTGGTTCCGGCTGCGGTTGTGCGACCGGCGGTTCCGGCGCTGCTGGCGCCTCGGCGCCTGGAACATCAATCCCGGCCGCAACCTCACGCTGAATAAGGCGACGGACGCCGCTGTCATCCGTTGGCTCAGACAGTTGCACCGCCCCTCGCGCGCGACGTTCCGCAAATGCTGTCTTCCGGCCCGATGCCAGCAGGCTGGCCTGCTCAATCCAGTTCTGTCGGGAAATCGCATCGCCGACCGCCAACACGGTGCTGAAACGCGTCACATCCTCTGTCGTCCACCCAGCGATTTCGCCGAATTTTATGACGCCGGCCTGCTCCAGTTTTTGCGCCAGCTCGGCGTCGACACCCTCGATGTCCTCGAAGTCGTCAACGGCCAGGAGTTTGGTCGACGACCACGCCTCGGCATGCCGGTTCGCAACATCGCCCATCGTTTCGCGCGGCGGAAGCACCTCTTCCCGCGGCAACAGATCGGCTGGCGCCTCCGGTTCGGGCTCCGGTTCAGGCTCCCGCTCAAACTTGGCCGCCTCGTCGTCCTGGCGTGCAGCGGCAGAGGCGGCGGCTGTCACGGCGGCAGCTGAAGCAACGACCGCTTCCAAACCATCAGACGGCTGTGGACGGTCCGACGCATCCGAGAGACCGGACGCAATCGGCTCGATCTTCGGCGCCACCGGTTCAGCCGGGGGCTGCGGCTCTGCCGGCTCGACTGGTACCGCCGCCGGTTGTGCGGGTTCATCCTCACGGCCAGCGAGGGCACGCTCGAAGCGCGCTGTATCATCCGTCGCACTGCTGGCAGCCACGGTCGCGGCCGATGCTGCAGGCGCGACAACACGCGCATCCAAGGACGCGGGAAAGAACAGTCGGCGGATCATGCAGCCTGAAAACGCACCGAGAAAATAAGCACCGAGTAACAGCAATGCGGTTTCCCAAATGAGGGCGACCATTCTCAACTCCTTGGAAATTCGGAGAGCGGAGACAAACCCCGCGGAATGCAAGCTCTAGCAAGCCGGTTCGAACGTAGCGGAACAGCTGGGCGGCTATTGCTGCTTACGGCTGCACGACAGCCATCCGACGAACAATCCGATCGCGAAGGCTGCGGCCACGTACCAGGCCAGTTTGACGATCAGATACTCCATTCTTCTCTCCCGTCCCGCGTTGCCGGCACATTTAGCCGGCCAAGCGCACCTTAAACTCAATCCGCCGGTTTTTGGCCCGGCTCGCACGCGTCGTGTTTGGCGCGATCGGGCGGCTCTCACCGAAGCCTCTGGCATTTAGACGCGTGGCGGGTACACCCGCTCTTGTCAAATAGTCGACGATGGCGCGCGCACGTTGGTTCGACAGCCGAAGATTGCTTGCAACGCTGCCGCGCGAGTCCGTATGCCCCTCGATATCGATGACGACGGTCGAGCAAACACGCGCCGCGGTTGCAAGGCGATTGAGCGTCGGCCGGCTGGACGCCTGAAGGCGCGAGCTGGCCGTGGCAAAGCTGATCCGCCCTTCAACGGCAACAGAATCGAGCGCGGCCTGGCATGACAGTGCCTCCGATGTCGGCCGTGCCGCTCGCGAACGTCTCGGCGGTCTTGCCCTCACAAGCGGAGGCGCAGCGGCCAAGCTCTGGTTCCGAAGACGGGGCTGCGGCTCATCGCCATCTCCGCCCGATGCATCCGGGGTCACGGCAGGAGGAGCCGTTGGCTGCGCCCGAGGGGTGGACCCGACTGCTTTGCCGTCGTCGGCCGCCGATGCCGGCGACGACGGAGCAGTCTCACGCCCTATCTGGCGCTCGCGCGCCGCTTCACGCTTCCGGCGCTCGGCCTCAAGTTTCGCCTTCCGTGCAGCTTCCTGCTCAGCCCACAACATCGCAGCTGATTTTGCCGCCAGTCGGTCGCGCCCGACGTAGCCCTCCGGTAGGACCGCAGCCAGACGCTGTCTGAGCGCCGTAATTGTCGCGGTGTCGGACGCCTCACCTTCAATCGTGAGTTGCTGCCCGTCGATGGCGACCACCCCAGTCCGCAACCGCGCCAACAGTTCCAATCCGCTCTGCGCAACGGCCCGCCATTTTCGGCTCGAGCCAGGTTTGACCCGCAGACGATCCTCGACTTTCTTTCCCTTGAACAACTTGCGTGCCGTCTCCACCAGCGCGTCACGTGTTTCAGAGTCTGGAACTTCACCGGTCAGCACAATCAGATCTTTGCTGAGTTCGGCTTGCCATTTGAGATTTGGCTCTGGCGGTGCCGTTGTTGCAATCGTCACGGACGTCCGACAGGCTCGATTGGCCGCGGCACGGACTTCTTTCGGCAGCAACCGCGCCAATTTCTCATCGCGTGTGCTGCCGTCCAGCGTCAGAGCCTCATTACGCAAGACCAAACGACCCGTATCGAGCCGTCCGAGAGCCGTGACGCCAGCCATGACGCACGTCTCCCAGCCTTCAGGCGCGCCACGTGCGATCGTCATCCCGGAGTCCACACTCCGGCCTTTGAACGCTGTCGCAATAGCGTTTAGAAGCCGCTGTCGCGCCTCCGCCGACGGCACGACGCCGCGTATGCGCACGTGCTGTGCGTCGACGTCGACCTCAGTCGAATATGGGCTGGCAAATGGAATAGCTGCCTCGTCGAACGTGATCGCCGTCGTCAGGCGATATCCGCTCGGCAACGCCCGCCGCAGTGCTTTCCGAACCAGGTCAGCGGTTTCCTCCCGAACGGCGCGCCCTTCAACCAGCACACGGGTACCCGTCATCGCCACACGCGCCTCGACAAGCGGCGCAACACCCGTGATCAGAGCCACAACCGCAGTCTGCCATTGGGCTGGCGCCCCACTGCCAGCCACCATTTTGTCGACCGTAGCAGCTTTCGGAAACGCAGTTTGTAGCGCAGATCGGACACTCTCCCGTGCTGTGGGGCCGGGAACGTGTCCACTCAGCTCGATCCGGCCCGCGCTCGACGTCAAACTCCAAACATATGGAGAAACGATGGGCGGCGTGACCTTGTTCTCCTGCAATCGGATGCCGCCCGGCATCGCTTGCGCCAAGTCACCGTTAACCCGACGATAGTCGGCACTTGAGCGTGCGCGCCCCGCAATTCCAAGGCGTGTGTCGACAAGATTGATCGCCGCACCGTCTTCAAGTCGCGCGAGCTGCCGAAGCCCAAACGCGATCCCGTCAAGCCAAACGTCTTGCGGCGGCGCGCCGAGAGCGGGCGTCATGCGATCCGCAATCCCCTGATCCGGAAACGACTTCCGTGCCATAAGGAGAATGGCGCGACGGCTCCGCTCATCCGGCACATGCCCAATCAACCGAACCGAGCCTTCAAGACGTGCGGCTTTCCAAACGTACGTATCGGCGTGTACGGCAGCATCGGTTGCATCAACCACGCGACGCACACCCCAGGTGCTGTCTGCGATGCGCCATGCGGATGCGCGATCGGAGCTGTTTTCGGCACGCCCGACGATGCGGCCGTCACGGCCGGAGAACTCCAGCTTCGCCCACGTCAAACCTTCAGCCGCCAGCGCACGCTCAGCGCGTTGCTGCAGGTCGACTTCCATTGGCTGATGAGCACCGTCGATTGTGAGTGCAATCAAGGCGGTCATCGGAAACAGGCCCCAAAGCCAGCGCGTCGGATTACATCTCATCGCTTATGTTCACTCCGAACAATTTCGACCCGAACCCGGTCCGATTGGAACAGAAGCGCGGCTGTCCCCATCCGCCCACGGTGCAGTCCATCGTCCAATCAACACGTATATTGGCGCATTCTCGATGTGTTGCCATCAGCTAATGTGGTCAAGCACCGCCGCGCCGGGTGCGATCTCGAGCCGGCCAGCACATTGCGCATCCGCCGACACAGCATCGCGATCGCAGGTCAGCCCGGCAGATCATGATCCGCAAAGCTCAGGCCTGGTGCTTAATACGAGCGTGGCAACCCGAGCACATGCTCCGCAATGTAACTTAAAACCAGATTGGTCGAAATCGGTGCAACTTGATACAATCGCGTTTCTCGAAACTTCCGCTCCACGTCATATTCCTCAGCAAACCCGAAACCGCCGTGGGTTTGCAAACACGCCTCAGCAGCGGCCCAGGACGCGTCGGCGGCCAGCATTTTCGCCAGATTGGCTTCTTCTCCCGGATTGCCACCCGCCTCATACAACGCAACCGCTTCACGCAACATCAGCTCTGCCGCCCGCATATCGGCATAGGCCCGCGCAATTGGAAACTGAACACCTTGGTTTTGGCCGATCGGACGATCAAAAACGATCCTGTCTTTTGCATACGCCGTTGCCGTTTCAATAAACCACTTGGCATCCCCGATGCATTCAGCGGCAATAAGAATACGCTCGGCGTTCATGCCCGCCAGGATATAGCGGAAGCCCATGCCTTCCTCGCCAATCAGGTTTTCGACCGGGACCCGCAAATTGTCGAAAAACACCTCGGTCGTCGCATGATTAACCATCGTACGAATTGGCTTAATCGTCAGGGCGCCCTTGCCGGCCGTCCTCATGTCCACCAATAGAACCGAGAGGCCGTCAGTTTTGCGCGCGACCTGGTCACGGGGCGCCGTTCGGCAGAGCAAGAGCATAAGGTCAGACTGGGCGGCGCGCGATGTCCAGATTTTTTGGCCATTAACGACGTAGTGGTCACCATCGCGGCGCGCCGTCGTTTCGAGTGCCGTTGTGTCGGTCCCGCTCGTCGGCTCGGTCACGCCAAATGCCTGCAGGCGCAGCTCGCCCGATGCGACGCCGGGCAGATAAGCCTGCTTCTGCGCA
The DNA here is from genome assembly GCA_039186015.1 of Pseudomonadota bacterium. Classification (GTDB taxonomy): domain Bacteria; phylum Pseudomonadota; class Alphaproteobacteria; order Rhizobiales; family Hyphomicrobiaceae; genus JBCBWG01. Next base: position 16,881 of record JBCDAH010000057.1, on the reverse strand, counting down.
TCCGAGCCATGGCGCAGAACCGTGCCCATCGTGTACATTTGCGCATGGCATGCGCCGGCATTCCCGCCGGCACGATGGATCTCCTCCAGAATGGCGGCCGCAGCGGATAACCCGAGGCCGGCACCGCCATACGCCTCTGGTATCAAAGCCGCGAGATAGCCTTCGCGTGTGAGCGTATCCACGAACGTCTTCGGATAAGCCATCTCGCGGTCAAGCTGGCGCCAGTACTCGCCTGGAAACTGTGCGCAGAGCCGAGAAATCGCATCGCGGATTTCCGGATGGTTGGGAGCCAATGGCAACGTCTTCATTCCTCCGCTTAAGTCATCGTCGCAGCCGTCGCGGCACGGACGCGCCCGGAACACAACGAGCGACATGTTTACGGCCAACGTTACGGTCGATCCACACGCCGCAGTTTACGGTGCCGTTGCGATAAACACGAGCCGCTCGTGACGCGACCCGACCGAGTTGACAGTCGCGCCCCTCTAGTCCGTGCGGCAACCAAATTGTTCCGCCCTGCGATGCCACACCAGCGAGGCTGCTAGAAGATAATGCTAGAATTAGAATAGTTCTAATAAGCTGATTTCACTAGCTTTTTGCCGCTCGTGACGTTGTCAATATTCTTGACAATTAAGCTCGACTTCACCCATGCTGCGGCGCACAGCTTAAAAATGACAGGTCATGATCGTGTCTGATCCATCGCGTCGCGCCATACGAAGAGTGGAACGGCCCACACCATCTGCCGCGTACTCGGCAGCGCACCTTGTCGGCCTGGGGTTTCGCGGCTGGATGACCGGCCTTACGCGGGCTGATCTTTCGAATTGGGCACACGTATGGACTGTCTATGAGCAAACGGCCGGTCCGGTGAATGCGCGGCGGATGGTCACCGATTTGGCGTGCTGGGTGCAGAGAATTCAAACGACGACGGAGCGCGAGATCGAAGTCTGCTCGTCAGACTGCATCTGGTTTGGACGCGACGAGTGTGTCGCCTTGTCGTTGATCGCAGCAGCACAGCACGATCAAAGTCCCCACCGGCGCTGTCCTGCCATGCAGGCGTGCGCTGCCGCCCTGCTCGGCACAGATAATGTCGAGCCCGTGCTTGATACGGCAGTGGCCTTCGCCGGCACGCTCATCGAAGCAGGTCAGATCTTGCAGCCAGAACAGATCAATCTGCTGCACGCCGAAGCATCGGGGCGTGAAGGTGACAGTCCGCTGCACTGAGCGGTTCTGAAAGTGGCGGCCTTGAACCGCCAGGATCCGAAGGAGCGAATGAGTGATGAGACTACTGAAGTGGCTGATGTCGTTTGGACTTGCCGTCGGCATATCGACGGCCGCCGCGCACGCAGCAGCGCCGAAGGCTGCGGATGTCCTAAAGACCTATGCCGACATCGCGCTGGCGGGCTATGAGGACAGCCTCACAACGGCGAAAACGCTGAAAGCCAAGATTGACGCGTTTCTTGCAAAGCCGACAGACGCGACCCTGGCAGAGGCCCGCGCGGCCTGGCTTGCTGCACGCGTGCCCTATCAGCAGACCGAAGTCTATCGGTTCGGCAACAAGATCGTCGATGACTGGGAAGGCAAGGTCAACGCCTGGCCGCTGGACGAGGGCCTGATCGACTACGTTGCCAACGACTACGGCGACACGTCTGAGGAAAATCCGCTCTACATCGCCAACATTATTGCCAACTCGTCGCTGAAAATCAGTGGTCGCGACGTGGATACCAGCACAATCTCGAAAGCGTTGCTGTCAGAAAAGCTGCACGAGGCCGGTGGCGTTGAAGCCAACGTCGCAACTGGCTATCACGCGATTGAGTTTCTGCTGTGGGGTCAGGACTTGAACGGCACCGCCGCTGGCGCCGGGAACCGTCCAGCCAGCGATTTCGACGTCAGTGCGTGTACGAATGGCAACTGTGAGCGTCGCGCGCAGTATCTTCGCGTGGCCACGGACTTGCTGCTCGACGACCTGACTTGGATTACCGCGCAGTGGGGCGCCGATGGTGCGGCTCGCAAGGCTCTTATGGACGGCACACCTGTCGATGGTCTGATTGCCGTGTTCACAGGCCTCGGTTCTTTGTCATACGGTGAACTGGCCGGTGAGCGCATGAAGCTCGGGCTGCTGCTCAACGATCCGGAAGAAGAGCACGATTGCTTTTCTGACAACACGCACAACTCGCACTTCTACAACGCAACGGGCATCCAGAATGTCTACCTCGGCCGCTACAAGCGGATCGACGGCTCTGTCGTCTCAGGTCCCAGTGTCTCCGACCTCGTCAAGGCGAAATCGGCTGACATCGACGGCCGCGTGCGGGCTGCGCTCGATGCGACAATGGCGCGAATGGGCGACATGAAGTCGCGTGCAGAAGCGGGCGAGTCCTACGACCAGATGATTGGCGAAGGGAACGAGGCTGGCAATAAAGTCGTCGAAGCCGTGATCACAGCCTTGATTGGCCAAACCAAAGAGTTCGAGCGGGCGATTACGGCGCTGGAGCTCAAAAAAATTGCGTTCGAAGGCTCCGACAGCCTCGACGATCCAAGCAAGGTGTTGGGTAAGTAAGCCGATTGGACGGCTTGCCACCTGTTCCACATCACGGAACATGTCTTGCACTGCGCGAAAAAAATAAAGTTTGGGCTCTCTCAAGGGCCCAAACGAAGCAAGAGGCAATTCATGTCTGTTTCTGCCCTGCGTAACTCTGCCCTGGTTAACTCTGGCCTGAGTAACTCTGGCCTGCACAATATTGTCGGCTGCGACTTCGGCGCACCTCCGGGTGGGACCGCCATGGTGCCGGAACACGATTTGACGCCAGATGATGCTAAGCGCTTGAAGTTTCTCCGTATTCTCGCGGAACAAAGCCAGTTGCGCTCCCGACGGGAGCTTGAGCAAATGTGCTGGCTGATTGCCGCCGAACGTTCCGCCAGTGCAACACGCTATGGTCTCGCACTTTTTGGTGCGCTGGCAGAATACGCGCGCCAACGCTTAGTTTTCCATGCCCGCGACAGCGCAATCGCCAGCGATGACGAAATCTGGCTACTCCGCACGCTTCGCGCTTATGAGGACGCAGAAACGCCAAATGGACGGGCTTTGGTCAGCTGGCGCGTGATGCCTGAAGGACGCCGGCGCATCCGCTTCCTTGTTGGTGGGCTTGCTGAAGCGCTTAAAGAGGACCATGAGATCTGCTATCAGGCGGATAAGACCTGACGCGCATCAACGCGGCAGGGCCGTCAGACCGCAGAAGGAGACCATTATGGCGGACGTTGCAACCAAACTCTCACAATCGGCCATCGAAGCCATTGTTGAGGGATTGACGCAAAGCTTGGCCGAGACGTCAGTCGCAACCATGAAGGCGCAGAACTATCATTGGAACGTTGAAGGTATGGCCTTCGGCCCCTTGCATGCGCTGTTCCAAGACATGTACGAGGACCACTTCGAGGCGCAGGACTCGCTAGCCGAGCGGATCAAAATGCTCGATGCGCACGCCGAGGGCCGCCTCTCCGTTTACCTTGAGCGCAGCAAGATCAAGGAGTGCGACGGCAAGATCTCCGACAAGGAGATGATTGCGAAGCTGCAAGCGGACCAAGAGACGTTGTCCTCGACACTGCGCGCGCTCGCCGGCGAAGCGGAACGTCATGGAGATATGGTGACCAACGACTTGGCGATCGAACGCGCTGATAAGCACGACAAGTTTGCCTGGATGTTGCGCGCGCACCTTAAAGGTGCGTAGTCACAACTGACGCCGCGAGCTGCCTTCAGGTTGCAGGCAGCTCCGGCCCGGTCTTTTCCTGGACGTCATTTCTTGAGTGTCGCTTCGTCAATGGCATTATGGTCAGTATCAGTGTCATCGATGTCATTGCCATCAGTCGCACGCACGTCACTCACTCACACGCACGTCACTCAGCGGCTTGTAACCGGGCGTCCATCTCATCGAGAGGGCATGGTCTGCCTTTCTTCGCACACCGCTTGCGATAGGCTCGCGGCCACACCGGAAACCCGCCCAACTCGTCCTGCTGCACCATCAAGTCTTTCAGAAACGCGAGTTTCTTTTTACGGCTGCTCAGCGACTTGAACGCCTTCTTCTGCTTTTTCGACATACCGCAACCGATGCAGTGTCCCTTCCGCTTGAATTTGCAAACGTCGATGCAGGGAGACGGAACTTTCTTGGGCATGGGCCTCCGACCCGAATGATTTGTCCTATGCAGCCGGTGCGTTCTTTCAGCGCACAAATCACGCATTGCCGATTATTTTAGTCTAATATCGAGCTGCGCAAACGGCGCAAAACCGTCGCAGCCAAGCTGTCGATCCGTAGTCGACTCGTAAACTCCACATTGCTAGTCCACACTACCAAACTGAGACGACCTGCTCCCGCACAAACGGACTCGAGGGCTGAGACAATGCAGCGTCGACATCACTTCGCGATGTGGCCCATGGTCGGATGCGCAAGTCTGTTCGTGCTGACTGTCGGCGTGTTGGCTGAACTCAGTTTCGCAGACGGACCAGGCGGCGATATCCCTCTGGCTGACTTTGAGCCAAGCGAAGCGTTTCCCGGTGGCGAGTCAACGGCTGCGCGCCGCGTGCATACCATCAACGCGTTTTCCCATCCCTCCGCCAATATGGGCTTTGCCAAAGAGCTCGACTTCAAGCTCGGCAACGCGATGTTTCGCAAGCTGTGGGTCACGTCACCGGCGTCGACACGGTCATCTGACGGCCTTGGCCCGCTCTACAACGCGCGCGCCTGTCAGCGCTGCCACCTCAAAGACGGACGCGGACATCCGCCGGCCGCGAATTGGCCGGAAGACAACGCCATCTCGATGTTTTTGCGGGTTTCCATTCCGCCCCAAAACGACGCCGACCGCAAGCGCCTGAAGTCGGGTCGCGCCAATGTCATTCCGGAGCCAACCTACGGTACACAACTGCAGGACTTGGCTGTGAAGGGGCACGACGGCGAAGGCCGTATGCACATCACATATCGCGAGCACACCGTCGTCATGACCGGCGGCGAGACTGTGTCTCTCAGGACGCCGACATATCGCGTGACAGACCTCAAGTACGGCCCCATGCATCCCCAAACCATGCTGTCGCCGCGCGTTGCGCAGCCGATGATCGGCCTTGGACTGCTTGAGGCGATACCGGCGACCGATATTCTCGCACGAGCGGACCCGGACGACGCGGACGGCGATGGCATTTCCGGTCGCGCCAATCGTGTGTGGTCCGTAACGCAGCAGGCTGTCGTTGTCGGCCGGTTTGGCTGGAAGGCAGGGAACCCGACGGTGCTCCAACAAACAGCCGGCGCAGCAGCCGGTGATATCGGGCTCGGCTCATACATTTTTCCGCGCCATGCCGGCGACTGTACGCTGAACCAACGCGTGTGCCTCGATGCACCGGCCGGCGGCTCCGCTGCCAATCCGAACATTGAGTTCAAGACGCAGCTACTCAAACTGACAGCCTTCTACTCGCGTAATCTCGCGGTACCTCCGCGCCGTAATCCGAAATCACCAAATGTGTTGGCGGGTAAATATCTGTTCCACAGTATCGGATGCGCGAGCTGTCACACACCGAGTTTCCGCACAGGCTCCGAAACGCCCGACCCCCATCTCGCCGGACAACGCATTTGGCCGTATACGGATCTGCTGTTGCACGATATGGGGGCCGGATTGGCGGACAATCGGCCGGAGGGTCGCGCAACGGGCCGCGAGTGGCGCACGGCACCGCTGTGGGGTATCGGATTGACCGAGATTGTCAGTGGCCACACGTTCTTTCTTCATGACGGTCGGGCGCGCAGTGTTACGGAAGCGATCCTGTGGCATGGTGGCGAAGCGAAGACCGCACGCGACGCATTCGCGAAGCTGTCGCCAAATGAGCGAAAACGCCTGCTGGCGTTCGTTAACTCACTCTAGCAGGGCATGATAGGACATGAACCGGCGCTTTCACTTGTTGCTCGCGGCAACGGCATGTGCATTGGCCGTAAACGCGCAAAACGCGGCTGCCCAGACCGTAGCCGTCGACCACGCACGGATCGCCGAAAATGCGCTGCGGGGCCACATTCAGCCCGGCTATGCCAAGCTCACACGCGCACTCGAGCGGCTTGAGACCACGACACAAGCGACCTGCAAGCAGCTCACGGCAGCCGAGATTGATGTTCTGAAGGCGGCCTTCACGGACGCCATTCTTGCGTGGGGTGCGATCGCACACATTACGTTCGGCCCGATCCGGGATTCCAATCGCTACGAACGGATCTTTTTCTGGCTCGACCGCAAGGGCATCGCGCGCCGTCAGGTTCGCCGCGCTTTGCGCAATACGCCGGACGCCTACCGGTCCGCCACGACGCTTGGAACCCGGAGTATCGGCGTACAAGGCCTCAGTGCCTATGAGCAAATCCTCGTCACTGGCCCATTTAAGCCGGAGGCTGTCGACTTTGTCTGTGCTTATGCCGCAGCGATTGCCGGCAACCTCAAAGCAATCGCCCAGACCGTTGCCCGCGCGTGGGCTGACGACGGCGCATTTGCCAAATCATGGCGGTCACCAAGCGCGGACAACCCCGTGTACCTCAAGCCACATGAGACCACGTTTGCGCTCGTTAAAGCCTATGTCGAGAACTTAGAGCGCGTCCGCGATGTCGAGCTGCTGCGCCCGCTGGGATTTGCCACACGGCGACGTAAACTGCCCGGACCATATGCACGAAGCAAGCAGACCATGCCGTTCCTCGCAGCCCGCATTTCCGGTCTCCATGACCTGATCCTCAAGAGCGGCGTTATCGCAGTCGCACACAAAGTCGCAGTTGCCCGCAACGACCCTGTATCGAAACAACGTCTCGACCAGGTCGGCTTCGAGCTCAACTTTCTGACGCAACGCGCGCAAACGCTGGCCCAGACACCGGACTTTTTCGCATCCGAGAAATCGCGCGAGGCAATCGCGTTGGGTTTCCCGCTCAAAGCTGCGCGTGAACTCGCGCGCGCAGCGCTTGCCGATACGCTGGAACTGCCATTTGGATTCAACTCTGCCGATGGTGATTGATCGCCGACAATTGCTGCAACTGGGCGGTGTTGCGCTGGCCGGACATGCCTTGACCCTCAGCGATAGGGCACGCGCCGGAACGCCGTCGTCCGCAGTGCAATTGTTCGCAGCGGCTCGCAAAGGACGGACCGGCTATTCCGCGGCAATCTTTGATCAAACCGGGCAAGACCACGCCGTCGTATCGCTACCGGCGCGCGGCCACGACGTTGCTGTGTGTCAGCGCACCAAGCAATGTGTCGTGTTTGCCCGACGGCCGGGTAACTTCGCCGTCGCATTCTCAGTCGCACGCCGCAGCGCACCGGTGTCGTTCACAACACCACCTGATCGCCACTTCTATGGTCACGGAACATTCTCAAGCGACGGATCCCTTCTGTTTGCGACGGAAAATGACTTTGAAGCCGCACGCGGGTGCATCGGCGTCTACGATGTGAAACGCGGCTTTCATCGCGTTGGTGAGTTTCCAACGCACGGCATTGGGCCGCACGACTTGGCGCTGTTACCTGATGGGCAGACACTGGTGGTTGCGAACGGCGGCGTCGAAACCCACCCGGACATCGGGCGTGGACGCACATCACTGAACCTGGCCACCATGGAACCGTCGCTGGTCTATATCGACACCCGGACCGGAGATGTGATTGAGCGGCACACGCTTCCAGCCTCCAGTCGTCGCCTTTCTCTGCGTCACCTTGACATCGGCCAGCGCCGCACTGTTGTAATCGGCGGTCAGGTTAAGGCGTCCTCCGGTCGAACACTGCCGCTGATCCTGACACATCGTCTGGGAACGGACCTTGCGCCGGTGACCCTTCCGAACAAGCTCGCGCGCTCCCTTCGCGGCTATATCAGCTCGGTCGCCGTAAGCGCGGCCGGCGATCTCGCAGCGCTGACGTCGTCACGCGGCGGTGCTGTCGTGTTCGTAGACGTCGCCAGTGGCCGGTACTTGGGCACGCGGCATGTGCAGGACGTGTCCGGTGTTGCACCTGCTGCCACCGACGGGTTTCTTCTGACCAGTGGAACAGGCGCGCTCGCGATCCATGAGCGCAGCGGGCCAGATGGCCCTGTTGCCACCTCCGCCTGGCACTGGGACAACCATGCTGTTCGTGTCCGCTAATCAGCACTGTTAGGTGCAAATGTACACAGCACCTTAAAGACTGGAATGGGCGCTTGACCTTCCAGTTACTGGAACGACCACACTGGACCTATGAGCAAGACAGACGTCAAAAATCTGACGGATCAGCACGCCGAAGCGTGTTGCGGGAACCGCACCGTTGCGGACGCGCCTGCGCGGCCGCATACGCCCGCACGCCCCTCGTGCTGTGACACCGACACCGCCTCGTCTGCCGAAGGGGTGCGACGGATCGATTGGATGCTGTGGGGCAGCGCCAGCATAGTTGTTGTTGCCTATCTCTGGCATCTCACGTTCTCAAGCCCCGATGATCACTCGACGCTTGCACACTTTGCCGCCGGCGCTTTCGAGCTAATGAACACGATGTGGTGGGGCATATTGCTCGGCATCGTCTTTGTTGGCCTTCTCGACGGCGTGCCGCGCGACGTCGTCATAGCGGCATTGGCCGGGAAGCGCCGATCGACTGGGATACTACGAGCCACGGCGGCAGGCGTCTTATTCGATCTCTGCAGTCACGGCATCCTGATGATCGGGATGAAGCTCTACGAGCGCGGCGCAACCATCGGACAAACCGTCGCGTTCCTCCTTGCAAGCCCGTGGAACTCGCTCAGCCTTACGGTGATCCTGATCGCGCTCGTCGGTTGGTGGTATACGATGGCGTTCATCTTGCTCTCTGCATTGATCGCCATCACGACCGGTTGGATGTTTGATGCGCTTGTTGACCGCGGCTATCTGCCGGACAACCCCGCGCGGCAGTCCGCACCGGACCAGCAACCGACGCTGGGAGAGGCTTTGCGCGCCTGGCGCGCCGGCTTCAATCCGAACTGGCATGACGCACGTCGCATGCTGTGGAATGGACTCCTCGGCTCGCGGATGGTTTTGCGATGGCTACTGTTCGGGGTTGTACTGGCTGCAACGTTGCGTGCTGCACTGCCAGCCGAGGCTTTTCGCGATTGGTTCGGTCCGACCTTGTTCGGCGTCCTTGCAACGGTTACGGCGGCCACGCTGATCGAAGTGTGTTCGGAAGGCTCGACGCCGATTGCAGCGGATCTCGTCACACGCGCCGACGCTCCCGGTAACGGATTTACGTTTCTCATGGCCGGTGTGGCAACGGACTACACGGAAATCATGATTTTGAAAGACACAACAAAATCGTGGAAACTGGCGTTGATGTTGCCGGTACTTGCCGTACCGCAAACGCTTTTCGTCGCGGTCCTCCTGAATGCCATGGCGTAACGCGCGGCCGTAACACGTTCAGTAGCGCATGCACGCCTGCGGCATCGGCTATGAGACACCGGATAATACCTTGTTAGGCGTATTGTATCGTTCTGCCCAGAATATTCGCACGTTCACCTCTCATTACTGGAGTTAAACTACACTCCCGGCATTAGGCTTATCCGTCACGGAATATACGGGATGCCGGGGCGATCCATAGTGAACATATGCCAGAGATTTTGGCGTAACCTCGTACCATTGCGATGGTTATTGGGCCAGCCGGGCCGCCTGGATCTGGGCCTTGAGGCCATCAACAACCCAGCCGTCCGCAGCCAACTCCTCGCGGTCGCCGAACTGACGACGGACTGGATCTGGATTACCGACAAAGACCATCGCTTTATCTATCTCAGTTCCCGCATGTACGACCACGTGCGGGCAAGGCCGGAGGACTGCATCGGCAAAACGCGCAGCGAAGCCTTCAATATTGTCGACAGTCCCGGCATACAATATCTGAATACCCGCGTCGCCGCATACGAAGAGTTTCGCGATATTGTCTACGGCTGGCTTGGAACCGATAACGCCGAACATTTTGTTGAAGTTAGTGGCAAACCACTTTGGGAAACCGACGGTTCATTTGCCGGCTATATCGGATCGGGGCGTTGCGTTACTGAGAAGTCAAAAAATGCAAAAATGCTCGAGCACGCGCACAGCGAATTGCGGCACCGTGCGGAGACGGATCCGCTGACCGATCTTCACAACCGCAGTGCGTTCAACGCAGCAATCGCAGACGCGATGACGTGCCCGGATAGCCGTTCGCCCACTCTCTTGCTGCTTGATCTCGACAACTTCAAAACAATCAATGACAGCCTCGGGCATCAGGCAGGGGACGAGGTGCTGATTGAGTTTGCGCAACGCCTGCACAAAGTTTCAAGAGGCCGCGATCGCGTCTTTCGTCTCGGCGGCGATGAGTTTGCGATACTGGCCGAGGCGGGCGACGCCAGTTTCGGTGGGCGGCGCATGGGCGCGCGCCTCCTTGACGAAATGTCGACGCCGTTCCAGGTGAGCGACCGGGCGTTGACTGTCACGTGCAGTATCGGCATCGCCGGCCCGGGCGCTTCGGAACAACCGACAACGACGGACGAGTTGATCCACAATGCCGATATGGCGTTGTATCGCGCCAAAGCGCTCGGTCGAAACCGCTTCGTCGTCTATCACGACCATATCGGTAGCGCCTATAGAGAAGAGAACGCACTGCTCAACGAGCTGGAGCGTGCAATCGAGACCGACGAAATCACGCTCAACTATCAACCGATTGTTGATGTCAACACATGCCAGGTCATCGGTGTTGAAGCACTTGCGCGATGGTCACGCGCGTGTGGCGAACGCGTCGATCCCCTGCGGTTTATCCAGATCGCCGAACGCAGCGGTTTTATGCCTACGCTGGGTCAGCAGGTCTTGGACAAGGTTTTTGCAGCTTGTCAGCAAATCGATAAAGACCTTTTCGTCTCTGTGAATCTGTCACCGCACCAACTTGGCGAAGGTGTATTCCTAGACCACCTATACCGTTTGCTGGATCGCTATGATGAGCCGGCGCATCGCTTTTACTTCGAGGTCAACGAAAGCGCCTGCAAAGAAGAGTGCGACGGGGTACTGCGTGAACTTGACGCGATAAGAAATCTAGGCGCACGCATCACGCTCGGTGATTTTGGTGCGGGCCAGTCTTCGTTGTTTCATTTGAAGGCCGTCCAGTTCGCGAAGATCAAGCTGGACCGTAAGTTTCTGAGCGACATGGAAGACCATCGATCCCGAGCGATCCTCCAGGCCGTCACCACGATTGCCGACGCGATGAACCTCACAGTCGCCGCCGAAGGTGTTGAAACCGACAAACAGTATCAGGTCATAAGGGCGGAAGGCATCGCGCAAGCTCAGGGATACTTGTTCTCGCCCCCGCTCACGATCGAACAACTGTTGGAGCACCTCTCGTCGCAAGGGCCCGCCGATCATCCGACCTGTCCTGTCTCGATCCTTTCGCCGTCCAGCACTGCCGCAGTCTGACACCGCCGGCGATCTTACAAAGCACAGTTCGACTGTCCCAAACCATATCTGCCACAGGCGAGATCATTTCGTCTGCCGCAATGCGCGGGCTACAACACGCGATAATACCACTGGCTCGGCACGAATGGGCCGAAACCTGCCTTTTCATATGCGCGCCGTGCCGGGGCGTGGCTGGGATCACCGCCCGTGCCGACGACAGCCGCCTTCATGCCGGCTTCCCGCATTTCATCAAGGGCAAACTCGTAAAGCTGCGTGCCGAACCCCTGCCCCGCATCGTCAGGGTCTACCGCGTTCAGGCCGACTTCGCCGAGCTTTTGCGTCTCATCCAGTGATACCGCAACAAACCCGACGATGCGGCCAGCGAGCTCCGCGACAAAGAGCTTTTGCGCAGCGTCCGCCTTACAGAGATCGGAGAGATGCCGTGCCTGCTCGCCTTCAGCGGTCGCAAAAGCCACGCTTGCGATTTCCGGGCCAACAATGTCTCTGAACGACTGGAAAACCGGCGCAAAAGCGCGCGCGCGTATATCTTGAAGCTGCTCGGCGTCGCCGACCCTAAACGGTCGGATCTTTAAACGCGTGTCTGCCATCACGTGAACCCTGCAATTGCGGCCCACCGTGAGGGCACTACGTCCCTCGGGCCTTATCTGATGTGGATTTTGGCGCAACATCTCGATCGTCTGCGGAAACGTCCTGTTCCGCCGGTTCGGATGGCTGCCGCGTGAACCCCCGCAATCCAGCCATCGCCTGCCGATCACGCGGTATCTCAACTTCGCTCATGCTGTAGCACGTCAGCAGTTCCGCAAGGGACCGCAGCGCGTGCATATGTATGCGCTCATACCCGTGACTTGCATCGACACCGAATGTCACCAGCGCGGTTCGCACATCTGCCCCGGCCTCGATGGCGGACGCGCTATCCGAGCGGTAATAGCGAAACACATCCTTCTGACAACGAATGTCGTTTTCCTGACAAAGCTCCACGAGCTTGCGGGTCAAATGATAATCAAACGGCCCGGTCTGATCCGCCATAGAAACGGTTACGCCGAACTCGGATGAGTTCTGGCCCGGTGCCGAGGTGCCATTGTCCACCGCAACCATCGAAGAGATGTCCGGCAGCACAATCGACGCCGCACCGTGACCGACCTCTTCGGCAATCGTGAACAGCCAGAAGACGTCCACTGGCGGAGTCCCCTCTGACGTCGCCAACGCGCGCAATGCCGCCAGCATCACCGCGACTCCCGCCTTATTGTCGAGATGCCGGGAAACGATAAAGCCGTTTTCCAAGAACTCCGGCTGAGGGTCGATCGCGACAATATCTCCAATGTCGATCCCCAGCTTCGCGATCTCGTCCGGCGTCGTGCCCAGCGCGTCGGTTCGCAATTCGACGAACGGCCAGCCGATCGGTTGTGCGTCAACATCGTCGCCATAGGTATGGCCCGACGCCTTCAGCGGCAGGATGGTCCCGCGATAGGTCCCCTTTTCGGTGAACACCGTCGTGCGCGCGCCCTCAGCAAATCGCGCGGACCACGTGCCAATTGGCACCAGCTCCAACCGCCCGTTCGGTTTGATCCCTTTGACCTGGACACCCAGCGTATCGACATGAGCAACGATCGCGCGGGCACCGGCATTTTCCTGCCCGGGCAAGACACCCCGCACGGCACCGCGCCGCGTCAAGTCGTATTCAATGCCGATCCGCTCCAACTCACCACAGACATAGCGGACGATGTTGTCGGTGTAGCCCGTCGGGCTTGGAATATCGAGCAACACCTGCAGTTGCTCTTGCAGGTAATCCGTATCGATATCAAGGCGCTGCGTCGTGATCGTCACGTCGCCATCTTCCTTTGTTGCTGACGCACGGCTTGCGGAATTGTAAGCGGAAACAATAGATCAACGAACCGTTCCGCCGTGGGTTGCGGCTCGTGATTCGCAAGCCCCGGACGCTCGTTCGCTTCGATAAAAACGTACTCTGGTGCGTGTGGGCTTTTGACCATCAGGTCAATTCCTGTCACCGGGATCTCAATGGCGCGCGCGGCCCGGATTGCCGCCGCAATCAACTCCGGATGGGTCTCACCCGTTACGTCATGGATCGTGCCACCGGTATGCAGATTCGCCGTCCGACGCACGGAAATCTCCTCGCCCGCCGGTAACACATCCGCCAACGTGAAGCCCGCATCCCGCACACAACGCTCGGTTTCGCCATCCAGGGGGATCGTACTTTCACCCCCCGTCGCCGCCGAGCGACGGCGGCTCTGCGCCTGAATCAACGTCTCGACCGACGCCACGCCGTCTCCAATAATCCGCGCCGGGCGACGAACCGCGGCGGCAACTACCCGGTAGTCGATCACAATAAGGCGCAGATCTTCACCCTCGAAGCAGGATTCCAGAATCACATCAGGACAGACATCGCGTGCCGCCTCCACCGCCGCTTCGACATCGTCAACCGTCGCCAACCCGACAGCCACACCCCGCCCCTGCTCTCCGCGCGCTGGCTTAACCACCACGCTCCCATGTATCGTCAGGAACGCCGCCCGCTCTTCAGCGCCATGCCGCGTCAGCTGCGCCGGAACCGTCACGTCGGCACTTTCAACGATACGCCGCGTGACCCGCTTATCATCGCAAATTGACATTGCAACGGCCGACGTGAACTCACTCAACGACTCGCGACACGTCACCGAGCGACCACCATAAGACAACCGAAAGAACCCACCTTCCGCATCGATCGGCTCGACTGATATGCCACGGCGGCGCGCTTCATCGATAATCAGGCGCGCGTAGGGATTGAAGTCCGCATCGTCATCCGATCCGGCGTAGAGGCGTTCGTTGATGACGTTCTTACGCTTGATCGCGAACACGGGTGCCCGGCGGAAACCCAACTTCTCATACAACGCGATGGCTTGCGTATTGTCGTGAATAACCGAGAGGTCCATGAACGCCGCGCCACGGGCTTTGAAGTGTTCCGCAAGCCGCCGGACCAGCGCTTCTCCCAAGCCGGCATGCGGCGCCTGCGGCGACACCGCAAGACACCACAGCGATGATCCCGCCTCTGGGTCCCGAAACGCACGGGTGTGATCAACGCCCATGACAGTGCCCAGAATCTCACCGCTCTCCGCATCTTCGGCAACAAGAACCGTCAACGTCCGGTCATCTCGCCGCGACCAGAAAAACTCCGGTGGAACCGGCACCATATTGCGCGCGGCATAAATGACATTCACCGCTTCCGCGTCTGCGTCGGTTGTCAATCGCCGGATGAAGAATGATGTCAGCCGTCGTTTTGACGCGCGATACGTCGAGAGCTCCAGCCGGTACGTGTGGGACGGGTCGAGGAACAATTCCTGCGGCGCTTGCGCGAGCGCAACGTGCGGATCGAGCACGTAAAAGGCAATATCGCGCCGGTCCGACCCTTCGGTGCGCAACATCTCCACCAGCCCTTCCGCCGACTCGAACGTGTTGGCGAATACCAGCCGGCCCCAGCCGCAATCAACGCTGGCGTTATGGTCGACAGTGGCGAGATCGACGCCCGTTGTGGCGACATGGCTTTCCTGATGCTTGCGCTTCAGCCGGTGCTGCTGGCCGCGCGCTTTTCGTTGCGAACCTGCGGACATTACTAGCCCTCCCGGGTCTGTAGCCACATTTCAAGCAACGCGACTTGCCAAAGCTCGGAGCCTCGCAGTTTTGTAATGTAAGTTTCCGGCGACGCGAATAGGCGATCGAGATATTCCGTTCGGAAAACGCCGCGCGATCGTGCCGCGCCGTTGGTGAGCGCCCCGCGCACAAGGTCCAGATACGGACCCTGGAGATACTTCAAAGCGGGAACGGGAAAATAGCCCTTCGGCCGGTCGATCACATCGGACGGAATGATCTTGCGTGCCGCCTCTTTGAGCACACCTTTGCCGCCGTGTGCGAGCTTATGCTGTGCCGGGATCCGGCCGGCAAGTTCAACAAGTTCGTGGTCGAGAAACGGAACCCGCGCTTCAAGGCCCCAGGCCATGGTCATGTTGTCGACGCGCTTCACCGGGTCGTCGACGAGCATGACGTTGGTGTCGAGACGCAGCGCCTTGTCAACGGCGCTATCTGCACCGGCGCGCGCGAAATGCGCTTCGACATAGGCGATACTCTCATCACGGTCTGCGAGATACTCAGGTGTCAAATGCTCCGCCAATTGCGCGTGCGTGCGATCAAAAAAGGCGGCAGCGTAATCCGAAACGGCATTATTCGAATTGATCAACGGTGGATACCAATGATAGCCGCCGAACACTTCATCGGCGCCTTGCCCCGATTGAACAACCTTGATCGTCTTGGCGACTTCACGAGACAGTAAAAAGAACCCGATATTATCGTAGGACACCATAGGTTCCGACATCGCCGCAATTGCTTTTGGCAGGTTCTCCAACATCTCAGATGATGGAATGAAAATCTTGTGGTGGTTGGTGCCGTAGTGTGTCGCAATCAAGTCGGAATAGACGAACTCGTCGCCCTTTTCACCGTGCGCTTCCTCAAACCCGATCGAGTATGTTGCGAGATCTTTTTGCCCTTCCTCGGCAAGCAACCCGACGATCATCGAACTGTCGACCCCGCCTGAAAGCAAAACACCAACAGGCACGTCTGCGACCATGCGACGGCGCACAGCCAGGCGCAGCGCCTCGAGAACATCATCACGCCAAGCGTCGAACGGCCGCTCGGCATCGTCAGCGGTGCGCGTGAAGTCTGGTGACCAGTAAACGCGGTCTTCGGCCACGGTTCCATCACGCTCAACAATACGGATCGTGGCCGGCGGCAGCTTACGCACACCGCGATAAATGGTTCGCGGTGGCGGAACCACGGCGTGCCACGTCATGTAATGATGAAGCGCAACGCGATCGAGATCAGTATCGATATCACCCGAAGCCAGCAAAGCCGGCACGGTCGACGCGAAGCGTAGCGCCCCGTTCAGCTCTGCAAAGTATAGCGGCTTGATGCCAAATCGATCGCGTACGAACGCCGTGCGGCCGCTGTCGCGCTCATGCAATGCAAACGCAAACATGCCGTGCAATCGCGACACCGCATCCGATCCCCAGGCGTGCCACGCCTTTAGGATCACTTCGGTGTCGCCGGTCGATGCAAACGTATAGCCAAGCTCAACCAGCTGCGCGCGAATGTCTTTGTAGTTATAGACGCAGCCGTTGAACGCGATCGTCAGGCCCAGGTGACTGTCCACGAACGGCTGCGCGGAGGCGTCTGAAAGATCGATGATCTTCAAGCGGCGATGACCGAAGGCAACACTGTCGCGTGCCACCACGCCGCTGCCATCGGGACCACGCGGGGCCATCGCGTCAGTCATGCGTCCGACACGCTCAACCGACGCCCGGTGGCCGCCGAATGCCACCTCCCCGCAGATACCGCACATACTCAGATCCTCGTGATGGCCTATTTATTGCTTTATCTGCAAACAGTTAGAATAAGTGTGACTAGATATCAACTGGAACCGGCCCGTCTTTAACCGTGGAACTTT